>CAYPIF010000032.1:0-27169 GCA_964410735.1 uncultured Thermoplasmatales archaeon | reverse complement strand
CAGATGCTGATGATGGTGAATCTTCAGATACTGATATCTCAGATGAAGAACAATCAGATGATATGGTGTCTAATATCACTCTTTCTGTAATATATGGGGAAATTGAAAAAACTTACAATTATACTATGCTTCATGACCTAGGTCCGATTAGTGGCGATGGGCATTATATAAAAACAAAACTTCTCCCAGATACTGTCATTGTTGGAGATGTGTATACATATACTGGTGTGACATTTTTGTCAATTCTTCAAGATATTGGTGAACTACCAGAAAACTACATAATAAATGTTACTGCAAGCGACGAGTGGGTAACGGAGTATTCTATTGATGATGTTACAGGGAATGTCGATATATATAATGAAGATGGCACCATCGATGAAAATGGGGCCGCTACCATGATCCTATCCTACATGGAGGATGGCAAATATTATTCTGAGATTGATCAAGATAATGAAATTGGTCCTTTACGTATAGCATTCATTGGTGATAACGCTCCAATAACATCATCAGCATTGTGGTCAAAAAGAGTAGTATCAATTGAAATAATAGAACAACCATAAGACTTCTTTTCTTCTTTTTTAATTTTGATCAAAGCCGTATGGACCAGTTGCAAAACACCCTAAATAAAATTGAAAGATACAGCACCGCTGTCGTTCAAAATCGATTCACAAGTAAGAAAAATACTGTTGGCATGGTAAGATTTGGGGGGAAAATCTGTGTTTTTAAGCTCTATCACCCGCAGCATGAAGAGAACATGAATCGTGAAATAAAGATTCTTTCAAAAGCATCTCCCGTGGTTCTTGTCCCATCGATTATCGAAAAAGATTACGACAATCATATCTTAATCCTTGATTACATAGCTGGTGAAAATCTTTGTGATCTTCTCAATGATTCATCAAATTCATTAGAGGAAAAACACCGAACTATGGAACTTCTTTCAGACTGGTTCGTAGCATTTCATAGCTCATTTAAGACAAAGAACAGTTTTCTTATCCGAGGGGATTCAAATCTTCGGAACTTCGTATACAGCGATACAATCTGGGGGATTGATTTTGAAGAAGTTAGACCAGGTATGCCGGAGGAGGATATCGGCCAGCTTTGCGCATCTCTTCTTGCTTCAGATCCCTTGTTCACAGACGAAAAATTTCATTTATGTCAGCTGCTCATAACCAGTTATGAAAGATCTAGCAGTACTAAATTACAAGATATCAACAGACATGTCCGTAACTCACTTGATGAAATACATAATAGGAGAAATAAACACATAGAAATCATTGAAAGATATAGGAATATACTCATTAAAAATGAAATCTTTCGTTAGTTAAAATACCAGAAAAAGGAAATTTTTGTATTAACCACTCAACGTGCACCATGTTTTCAACAATATATAAATAATCAATATTAATTATTAATTTTTAGATAATTATGAGCTCAAGGAGAACCGTGGTATTATTTATTTTCATCGTATTTGCAATAATGAACCTAGAGATCCTCCCTGCCCTCCCGATAGAATCTTCATCGGAAAACGCCTCAAATGATGTTATCATCGCTATAAAGACTGGAGACAAAATTGACAGAACAATCCCAGTATCTTCTGCAACTGCAGAACAACTCAAAGATGAACTTCTCAAGCTTCAATCAAAAATAGAGGCCCATAAAATAACGGAGAAGGAATACCTGGAGCAATTTATCAATCTATTCAAAAAGCAGGGACTCCTCCCAAAAGAAATCACGCTGGAACTATTCCAACAAATCGCTGAGATATTACAAGGTAAATCCTCCAGTACATCATTTGATGAGTCACTGCAAAAATTTGGATTGAAAGAAACAAGTCTGTTCGAAAACAACCCTGCAAAAATCCCGATTCACATTGGAAAGGCGACAATCATTGGATCTATACGTTTTGGTAATTACCTTGTCCGAAGAGTTATACCTTTCAAACCATACGTATTTGATGAGATCTTCTCAAAAGAGTTATTCCTGAATTATAATCTTTCATCATGTTTCACCTATGCTTCTGCTTGTATCTGGATACCAGGCCCACAAGGACATCATGTGCTCTATAGTTTCATACCATATCCCGGTCTGCAATCATTTTCCCAAAAGATATTCCTAGACAAATCGATCGGGGGTATATTCCTTATAGGGGCAAACATAAGTCTTGAAGCATTCTCAGAGGATGGAAAAAACGTTCTTTTTGATGCGACAATTGGAGTATATGGGTCTGATATCATGATTGGATTTTGAGGTAAAATGAAATCATCAATACTGAAAAATAAAAAAAACTGTACTAATGAACTTTTGAACTATTTTCAGGTCCCTAGAGTAATTATTATATAGAGAGGACTCTATCCAAGCGTTTGATTGAAATGAATAAGGAAAAGATGATCCCTTTTTTTGCAATGGCCGTTCTCCTTGTTGCCATGGCCTCAAGTGTACATGTGTATACTGTTCAATCACAACTTACGGTTTCAGATGATAGTCTCCTTATCGATGGTGTTGAATATAACATAGACCAGTTGTTTGATACGGTTCCTCAAACGACTGTTTCTTTAGAGGAGTTTGACAAGACAGGGATACCACTCGATGATATTATCATTTTAACGGGCCTCAGCTGCCCCTCATGCCATGCATATATTATAGTGGCATTAGATGGATACCAGCAGACCGTTACCTGGGAAAACATGGAAGCAGGTATCTATACAGAGCAACATCGGGTCTACTTCCCGGGTTTAGCTCATTCATTTTGGGTTCGCGATGTTATTGAGATAAAGGTGGAATAAATAATATGGATAAAATGAAACTCTTCGCTGGAATGCTAGTATTTGGGTCTCTCTGGGGATTTTCTGAATGTCTTATCGGAACATGGTTCTCAGAGATAGGACTTCCAAGTGGAATGATCATGACCGGGTTTTTTGCGATGACTTTTCTTGTCATGAGCAGGATACTCTTTCCATATCATGGAATGCAGATGGGTATGGGACTTATCGCAGGAGGATTACGGCTCTTCAACCCCTTTGGAGGCTGTCATCTCTGTTCCGCTCTCGCAATAATGGCTGAGGGATTGATCTTTGAACTTATCTGGTTCAGCACCACGAATTTTGAGTTCAAACATCTTGATTCCATGACGGATAGAGTAAGTCTTGGTATCATCACCGCCTATCTCGTCTATGTTGGTGGTTATATTGTGACCCAGGTTCTCACCCCGTTATCCTATGGACAGTTTTACGTTGGTAATCTTATTGCAATGATGCCGCAGTATCTGGCACGAGGATTACCGGTTGCTCTTATCGGTGGAATAATGGTTCCAGCGGTTTTATCACTTAAAGAGATTGATATTCATGTCAAAGACGTCTATTATTACCCAGCAACCATTGGGATATCTGGTTTTTGTTGGATCACTATCATTGGTTATTATTTAGCATTGATATGAGCGTGAATAAAATGGATACAGAAGCCACGGTTAAGGTTCTTAAATTCCATCCGGAGAAATGTGTAGGATGCCTCATCTGCGAGAAGGCCTGTTCAAAGGTTCAGTTTAAAACAGAGGATGGTGGGGACAAATCTGCGATACGGATCATCAAGAACAATGGATCTTTTGAGATGATTGCTTGTGATCAACGAGGTTTATGCATTGACATGTGTCCTGTTGGAGCATTATATCGAAACAAGAAAGGTGTGATACTGCTTGACGCGAAAATTTGTATCGGCTGTCAAGCATGTGTGGCTTTTTGCCCCATAAATGCGATGAGAAAGGCTCCGATACGTGTCGAACCTTTCAAATGTATCTCATGCGGTGCATGTGTCCGAGCATGTCCAGAACATGCACTTGAGCTTGTGGAAGAACAAATCGATGACATCCGAGAAATAGTTTATCATAAACAGGGGGCATAAGAGATGGTTAAAGGACAGATACCTGTGCAGTTTTATGAAACTGGGAACACAAAACATACCTGGGACCTTAAAAAGATACGATCAGCGCATAAAGAACTTAAAAAATATGTTTATGAGAAAGGTATTGTTGAAAAAGGATATGCAAATAGAACATTGTATGTGAATCTAAGTACGAAGGAGATTAAGGAGAAAAAAGTAACAGAGGAGATGAAGAAACTCTTCACAGGTGGAAGAGGATTTGGATTGAAGCTTTTATGGGATTCCATTAAACCAAGTACACGCTGGGATAGCGAAGAAAATGAACTTATCATCACTACTGGGCCGCTCTGTGGTATCACCCAGTATCCTGGTGCAGGTAAATCACTTTGTCTAACCGTTTCCCCATCTACTAATATCATCTGTGATAGTAATGTCGGTGGTTTCTTTGGCCCGTATCTTAAATTCGCTGGTTTTGATGCTCTTGAGATCCAGGGGAAAGCAAAAAAGGATTGTATCATTGTTATCAATGGTGAGACCGGTGAGGTTTCTATTGAGACCGCGCCTCTTGAGGAGACCAATTCACATGTGATTGCAGATCAGCTTACCCATATGTACGCAACAGAGGACACTGACCGGTCACGACAAAAGGTTTCTATTGTCTCAGCAGGAACCGGTGCGGAACATAGTTACTGGGGTTGCTTGAACTTTTCTTTTTATGATATCCGTCGTAAGGTCCCTCGTTTGAAACAAGCGGGAAGAGGTGGGCTGGGAACAGTTTTACGTGATAAACATGTCAAAGCCATTGTTGTAAAGGTTGAGAAGGTCGATGGCATTTCAAATCATCCTGTTAATCCAAACAAACTAGCGGAGCTTGGTACTAAGATCCATCGGGAGATACGGGATTTGGACCGGTATCAATGTAATATGAGGACCGTTGGCACTGCGCATCTTGCGGAGATCATGGATGCATATGATCTTCTCCCAACGGAGAACTACCGGTTTGGTAGTTTCCCAAAGGCACCTCGGATCTATTCACCAGAATTCTACAAACTTTTCACTAAGATCATCCCTGATGGTTGTTGGCATGGGTGTACGATGGCGTGTGCAAAGACCGTTGATGCGTTCACTGTTATGACAGGACCGTATAAAGGACAAAAAGTAACTGTTGATGGTCCTGAGTATGAGACTGTTGGCTGTGGATCGAACATGAGTCTATGGGACCCTTTATGGATCCTTGAGTTTAATTTCTATTGTGATACCTATGGGTATGACACGATCTCTTCGGGAACGGCAATTGCTTTTTACATGGAGATGTATGAGTATGGTATCCTCAATAAGGAGCGATGTGATGGTATCGAACTCTGTTTTGGGAATGGAGAGGCGGTCTTAGAACTTCTTCATCGAATAGCTAAGGGTGATCTTGGTGAGTTCATTCAGGTCGCGGGAAAGGGTATCCGACGGGTGAAGGATTGGCTAAAAGAGAAAAACTGGGGTGACCCATATCTTATCGAAGAATGTGGTATGGAGAGTAAAGGTTTGGAATACTCTGAATATGTCACAAAGGAATCCCTTGCTATGCAGGGTGGGTATGGGTTGACCTTAAAAGGACCGCAGCATGATGAAGCATGGCTTATCTTCATGGATATGGTAAATAATCAGATCCCTACATTTGAGGATAAGGCTGAGGCATTGCATTATTTCCCCATGTGGCGGACCTGGTTTGGTCTTAATGGACTCTGTAAACTTCCTTGGAATGATATTGAACCAGCGAACAATGCTGAGACGGATGAACCCGCAAAGGTTCCTGAACATGTGCAGAACTATGTTGAGCTTTTCTATGCGGTTACCGGTGTAAAGGTTGATAAAGAGGGACTTATCGCTCAGAGTGAACGATGTTACAACTGGCAACGGGCAATGAACGTCTGGCTTGGCCGTGGAAGACGAAAGGATGATTGGATACCATACCGGTCCATGGGACCAGTGACAACTCTTGAATATGTTTCAAGGAAAGAGCGGTATGATGATCAGCTTGTTGAGAAGCTTGGTCTGAGAAAAGAAGATGTTGATTCGATGCCTTTGGAAGAGAAGATCAAAATATTGTATGATTACAGACAGGATCAATATCGGAAACTTGCTGATGCTGTGTATTATCGCCGTGGGTGGACCCCAAATGGTGTTCCCACCCCTCAGAAAATGAGAGAGCTTGGTTTCACTAATAAAAAGATGCTTACCATGCTTCAGAAGAAAATCGATGAAGATGAGAAAAAGGGTTTGAACACATGGTGTGGAACATATGGGAAAGATGAGAAACCTCCGAGCAATGTTCCACGGTATTGGGAACAATGGTAAAAGGTTATGAATAAAGAAGAACAAGACCTCATTATCAAGCGTCTGAAACAAAGCTGTGTTGGTATCGCTGGTGTTGGTGGGCTTGGCTCGAATGCTGCGATAAGTCTTATCAGAGCGGGTGTTGGTTCCCTGGTCATTGTAGATGATGATCGGGTTGAGGAAAGTAATCTGAACAGGCAATATTATTTCTCTGATCAAATCGGTAAAAGAAAGGTTGATGCGTTGAAGCAGAACATTGAAAGGATCACTGAGGACGTCCATATTGATGCATATTATGAAAAATTAAAACCAGGGAACATAACATCATATTTCCAAGAGGTCGATGTGATTATTGAAGCGCTTGATAACGCAGTCACCAAGGTCGAATTCATAGAAGAGGTCCTTCACAAGCTTCCGGATACACCTGTTGTTGCGGCATCAGGGGTCGCAGGGTATGGTCATTCTGATAGGATCTGTACTAGGATGATGGGGAATCTATATGTCTGCTATGATGAGAATGCACGATCAAGTGATGAAGATGTACTCATGGCGCCAAAGGTCTGTCTTATGGCCAATTGGCAGGCCAACATTGTTCTGGAGCTACTTTTAGGTGAAAAATAATGGGGATAACGGTTAATAACAAAGAATATGAGTATGTTGAGAATGAGACGGTATCAGGGTTACTGAAACGATTAAAGTTCAGATTTCCGCTCATCATCGTAAAGATCAATGGAAAATTGGTGTCACGGGATAACTTCACAGAGACAATTATTCCTCCGGGTGCGGTCGTTTCTGCTGTTCATTTGATAAGTGGTGGATGAATCAAACCGTGTGTTACAAGTAGTTACATATTTTTTTTGATCATTTCATGGTCTTTTGGTACGTAAAGTCTTTATTGAGCGTACTGATGGCATCAAGAGAAGATAGTATGTCATTTGATCTTTCAATCGATCCGGCTGAAACAGTTGCCATCCTAAAGGATTTTATCAAGACCTATGTTGCAAATGCAAAATCTCGATCTGTTGTACTCGGTCTATCAGGCGGCATAGACTCAGCAGTTGTTGCTGTACTCTGTAATGAAGTTTTAGGGAAGAAGAACACCCATTGCGTATTCCTCCCGGATAATGCAACACCTGAAAGCGATAAAAGGGATCAAAAACAACTTGTGGAACGCTTCGACCTTCATGCAGAGGTAAAGGATATTACAGAGCTTATTGGTTTTTTCAACAATCAATGTCTTCTCGAACCAAATAAACTTGCTCTTGCTAACGTGAAAGCACGACTTCGAATGGTATTGCTCTATGAATACGCCAATATGACCCAAAGTCTTGTGTGTGGAACATCAAATAAATCAGAGTTACTTATTGGATATTTCACAAAATATGGTGATGGGGGGGTTGATCTCATGCCCATTGGTGATGTGTACAAGACGCAAGTATGGGAGATCGCACGATTTTTGGATCTCCCAAGCGGGATAATTAAGAAACCCCCAACGGCAGGTCTTTGGAAAGGCCAAACTGATGAAAAAGAATTACGGTTGTCCTATGGTGAGCTTGATCAGATCTTGTTTGGTCTGGAAAGGAAGATGGCATTAGATACGATCATCTCTGAGGTCAGATGTTCAGTTGATGATATTGAACGTGTGAAACAGATGCGTGTTAGAAGTCAGCATAAACGTCGTTCTGCATTGATCCCAAAGGTTGGTCTTCGCACACCAGGTCTTGACTGGAGATCACCGGTATTGGAAGGATAATACCATTTCATCAACGTTAATAAAATGTTTGTAAAATAGAAAGTTATGATATTACTAATCTGAGAAAGAATTATAAAAATATATATTTTTGTATTTACTTTTAGATTTATATTAGTATATTTCTATTTCCCCTTCACATTATTACGTATCATACAATCAAAGTAGAATTAGTATGTTTATTATCGACAATACATTAATTTCTGTACAGAAATTATAATAATCCATAAAAGATTTTCTTATACTGATTGGAGCTATGAAACAGAAAAAAATCATTCTATTAATTAGCGTTATAACTTTTATAAGCTTACTGAGCACACAAATACCACTGATAGCAGAACAAGAGGAAGCTATCAACAACACCACCTTTACCCTTTCAACATATCCAGAATACTATCAACGCATCGGTACCGATGAATACATAACAATCCTATACCCCTTATCATCGATACCAGTAATACTAACACCTGGACAATCATTTATAATTCAATTTAAATCAATTGCATTCGACAGTGTTACCGCACAGATCTCAACAGCATATGATTCATTACCTGACACCATACCAATAACAATAGAAAATATAGATCAAGAACAAGATGTCATCTTTGCAACAGCGACAATACCTACTGAAACCCCACAAGAACTTTACAATATTACACTCACCATCGAATCAGGGGGAAAAACCTATTCAACCACACAACCCCGCGCAGTAAGTGTCAAAGAAACAATAACCGATTCGTTCACCTTTATACATCTCACTGATTTTCATATAGGCGACCCTCGTGGCCTAATCGAAAATCCTAAAGCGACCATTGGTTGGAAAGCAGCCCGAAAGGTCATCGAAGAAGTAAACCTGCTACAACCAGATTTCGTCATAATATCTGGAGATCTCACCTTCGGACAATTCTACCCGTTTGAATACACCGTAGAATACAAAAAATGCTACGATATCCTTCAAGATTTCGATGTACCAACCTATCTCTGCCCGGGAAACCATGATGGCTATTTCCAAACAGGTCAAGACGGACTAAGGTTCTGGGAGAAAACATTTGGACCGCTGTATTACTCTTTTAATTATGGTGACACGCATTTCCTAAGTGTGAACTCATATGACTGGCCAAGGATCGATCGTATCGGCTTCTCCTACATAGTCTTCAACTGGGGCGGCTCAGTCCAAGAGGAACAAATGAATTGGATAGAAACAGATCTATCCGAAAACCTTGATGCAGGACAAACCCTCATGATGATACACCACAATCCTCTCTGGGATACAACTGGAGACTCCTTGTTAAAAAAAGGATATCAAGGACAAGATGAACTGCTTAATCTTATCAGATCAAATGGGGTCGATGGTGTCTTTGCAGGTCATGTCCATTATGATAATGTAACGATCGATAACGGAACAACCTATATCACCACAACAACACTTGCTAGTAGCTGTGAGGAAGATGGATACTGGGGATATCGTATCATACAGGTAGCAGACAGCACCCTTGCATCGTATAATTATAAGGAACCAAAGTACTCAATACCCTCATATCATATTAACATCATCGAACAAACAGATCGAAGCATTACCGCTGAAAATGCACTGGATAAGCCCATTTCAATCCTTGTTGAGTTTATCCTACCAAATCAGGATTACACCTTAAATCAAGGAACAATCGTTCAAAAAAGAGAAAAAGAGAATATGGCAGCAGTTTATGTCTCTACCATAATCGAAGCGCAAACAACCGCAACGATCACACTTTCTTAGCTGGCTCAAGAATCAATTTCTTACCTGTTATCTTCTCATATGCCTCGATATAGCGTTTTTCAGTACCCTCCACAACCTCTCTAGGAAGATGTGGGGGTGATGAATTTTTATCCCAACCAGTGCTTGAAAGATAATCTCGGACATATTGTTTATCAAAACTTGACTGACCCCGACCAGGTTCATATTCATCCGCATCCCAGAAACGTGACGAATCAGGTGTCAACACCTCATCAATCACAATGATGGTGTCACCGATCTTACCGAACTCAAATTTCGTATCCGCAATGATGATACCTCGTCTCCAGGCATAGTCCGCAGCGGTCGTATACATCTTTAATGAGATATCCTTGAGGATCTTTGCATCCTTCTTACCAATGAGCTTCTCCATCTCCTCATAGCTAATATTCTCATCATGACCGGTATCAGCTTTTGTCGAGGGGGTGAATAAGGGTTCTTCGAATTGATCTGATTCCTTCAAACCATCAGGAAGTTTGATACCGCAAACAGTGCAATCCTTCTGATATGATTTCCAAGCGGACCCTGAGATATACCCCCGTACGATACATTCAACAGGTAATGCCTGTGCCTTTTTCGCAAGCATACTACGGCCAAACAACTCAGATCCATATTCTTTAAGATCCTCAGGGAACTCATCCACATTCGCAGAAATCATATGATTTGGAACCAGATCTTTGAAATAATCGAACCAGAACGCTGAGATCTGTGTTAAACAAATACCTTTATTGGGAATTGGCTCATGAAGGACATAATCAAAAGCAGATATTCGGTCGGTAACAATGAGCAGAAGCTTTTCTCCAACATCATAGACATCCCTTACTTTTCCTTTCTTAAAAACAGGATATGATAGATTTGTTTCTGTTACTATACTCATCTTGTTTTTCCTCCTTGTTTTTATTTATTTGATTTTCGCGCCTTTTTCTACTTCCTTATCAGATACAATTGGACCTTGATCCGTTTGCAGGACCTTTTCATTATAGGTTACTTGTTGTTTCTCATTTGTAACTAGTTTAATCTGTTGAAATGCATCAAAAGCGAGGATTTTGACCGGGTTCTGATGTATCCCTTGGACAGATACAACCGAACCAGGCTTCGCTGTGCCAGGGTTCAAAAGAGATACAACACCCTTTGTATCTTCCGCAGCAAGAAGCATCCCATTTGATTTTACGCCACGTATCGTCGCAGGTTCAAGATTCGCAACAATCACTATCTTCTTACCCTTCATTTCTTCAGGTGGGTAATACGGTTTCATCCCTGCAACAAGCACTCTTTTACCAAGTGCTCCGAGGTCGATATGGATAAGATACAGCTTATCTGCGTTTGGATGGTCTTTCACAGCAAGTATCTCAGCGACCCGAAGGTCAACCTGTGCGAACGGATCGTTTTCTTCCATGATATCATCCAATACTAATTTCTTAAATAATGGTTTTGGTTTTTCTATCGACAATCCAACATGAAGGGGTTCTAATGCATCATTCCAAGTGGCATTATGGATTGAGGATTCATGACCAAATGTTTTCCATACCTTATCTGAAGAGAATGGGAGAAACGGTGCCATCGCCATTGAAAGTGCTTGAACGATTTCTAAACAGATATGCAATGTTGTTTCGCATTGTGCTTTATCTTTTTTGATAAGATTCCATGGTTCCTTATCATTAAAGTAGATATTCCCGATCTTTGCAAGACCCATCACCTCTTTCAGCCCTTGTTTGAACTTACAACCCTTTAATGAATCATTCACGTTTTGTAAAGATGTTTTAATTGCCACTTCGACCTCATCGTCTCTAGCATCAAATTCATGTTTTGGCGGAATGCCACCAAAGTTCTTTTCAGTAAAGGTGAGTACACGATGGATAAAGTTCCCATAGGTGCCAACAAGTTCATCATTGTTCTTTGTAACAAAATCATCCCACAACCAATTCGCATCCTTATTCTCAGGCATATTGATAGACAGATAATACCGGATCGGATCAACATCGAATTCTTTTATAACATCAGGTACCCATATCCCAAGACCTTTGCTTTTTGAGAACTGTTCGCCCTGCAAGCGTAGATATTCATTTGCCGGGATATCATAGGGCAGAGCTAACTTCTCATTGTATCCCATGAGTATCGAAGGCCAGATAATAGAATGAAAAGGGATATTGTCCTTGGCAAGGAAGTAATAATGACGGGCGTCAGGATCCAACCACCATTCCTTCCATCGCTCTGGATTATTCTGATGTTGCGCCCATTCTTTACTCGCAGAAAGATAACCGATGACCGCATCAAACCAAACATATATCCGTTTATCATCAAAACCTTCAAGGGGAACAGGAACACCCCAGCTCATATCCCGA
The DNA here is from genome assembly GCA_964410735.1 of uncultured Thermoplasmatales archaeon. Classification (GTDB taxonomy): domain Archaea; phylum Thermoplasmatota; class E2; order DHVEG-1; family DHVEG-1; genus EX4572-165. The sequence goes on along the minus strand of CAYPIF010000032.1, from coordinate 15,105 downwards.
GTAATGGCTCGGTCATGTAATCCATCCTTCAACCAGTTCTCAGTGAATTTAAGAACACTTGATTTCCAATAGGTCTTATCCTTCAACCAGTCCAGTAATGTTAGTTCGAAATGACTTAATGCAAAGAAAAGATGATCTGTCGTCCGAAGTTCAGGTGTGGAACCGCAGAGCTTACAGCGAACATCGATCAATTGCTCAGGATCAAGGAGCTGCCCGCATTCATCACATTGATCCCCACGAGCCTTTGTATTTCCACAGACCGGACAAGTCCCCTCAATATATCGATCAGGAAGAAATCTTTTACACTCATTACAATAAAAAGATTCAACACTTTGCTTAAAGATATGATTCTTCTCATATAATGTTTTGAAAATATCTTGAACCACTTGTTCATGATTTTGTGTCGTTGTCCGTGTAAAAAGATCAAAGGAGATACCAAACTGACCCATGTTCTCGGTATGTTCCTTGTTATATCTATCAACAACATCCTGTGGAGTGATACCCTCCTTATCAGCAGTGATAGTAATCGGAGTTCCATGTTCATCACTTCCCGAAACCATAAGAACATCATTTCCGATGAGCCGGTTATATCGAGCAAATATATCTGCTGGCAGATAGCATCCCGCAATATGCCCAAGATGTAATGAACCGTTGGCATATGGCCATGCAACACCGATAAAGATTTTTTTTGACATAGGAATTCTCTCTTGGTGAATATGAGGACAACATTTAAATATGGCGCAAGGCTAATATACACAAACATTATCACAAGTAGTGTAACTTTGAAAAATAGTACTACCTGTAACATTCATCACTATGTTACTTTCATCATAGGATTGATTTACGTTCACACCTCACCCCACATGCAATCTGATATGGGAATTCAGAAGGGGGTCAGGTCTCCTCTCTTCAATTCATCGAAGAGTTGAGGGAGGTACTATTTTTCAGATAACACTGCTAGAAGTAATAGTGGACAAGGTGAGATTATGGTAATTGATCCAGCTACAACGAAATACATGATTAAAGCAACAATAAAAGCTGATGGCGTCATAGAGAAATCGGATGTCGTCGGAGCAATCTTTGGACAAACAGAGGGATTGCTTGGAGATGAACTTGATCTGAGGGAGTTACAACGATCTGCCCGCGTTGGGAGAATCGAGGTCGAATTAGAATCAAAGAATGGAAAAAGCACGGGGGCCATAACACTTCCAACATCCCTAGATAAAGTTGAAACGGTCATTCTCGCAGCAGCATTCGAAAGCATTGACCGAGTTGGACCGTGTAAAGCAACCATCACCGCTGATGAAGTGGAAGATGTTCGTGTTGTTCGAAGGAAGAACGTGATAGAGCGAGCAAAGGAACTTCTCAATAAGGTCATAGAGGAAGGGAAGGTCGAAGGTGGAAGTATCGCAGATAACGTCCGCCAGGCTGTTCAAATCGAAGAAATCATTAACTTTGGTCAAGATCACTGTCCCGCAGGCCCTAACATCGATAAAAGCGATGCGATCATCGTGGTCGAAGGTCGTCGAGATGTTTTGAACCTTTTACGGTATGGTATAAAGAATGTGATTGCCTGCGGTGGGACAAATATACCAAGAACAGTGGTTGACCTTACCAAGGAACGGATAACAACCGCGTTTGTTGATGGTGATCGAGGTGGAGAACTCATTTTAAGAGAACTTTTACAGACCGCTGACGTAGATTTTGTCTCTCGAGCCCCACCCACAAGAGAAGTTGAGGAAATACCTCAGAAACTTGTGATGAAGGCACTAAAGAACAAGATACCCGCTGAACAATACGCTGAGATGTACGATATCGAGATGAAGAAGAACAAAAAGAACGGTGATCAACAGCAGACACCTGAGCCTATCGATGATTCAAAGGATGACAAAGATAAACAAAAACAAAAAACAAACACCATGCGTAAAACCGATGAGAAGGAACGAAAAGGAACCGATGAGGATTATTTCAACATCCTAGATGAAGTCTCTGGTTCCCTCAAAGCAGTCTTACTTGATGATAAGGACAAGGAAATCAAAACGATACCTGTTCGGGAGCTCACTGACGAGCTTAAAAAAAGTAAGAACATCGAGACCGTGGTCTTCGATGGAATCATCACTCAGCGATTACTTGACATTGCCCATAACAAGAATGTGAAGACAATTGTTGGCATGAAAATGGGAAATGTTGTCAAAAAACCTAAATCAGTCAAAGTCGTTACAAGGAAAAACGATTAAACTGATTTTCCCCACCTTTTTTCTTTTTTAATAATCGAATTACACAATACGATATCTGACTTTTTTTCATTTCATTTAAATGCTTTGTAGAAAGTGATAAAAACCCTCTTTATTATTTATGATTGGTATTTTGATGGTGGAATATAATTATGCAGAAAGATGAGCTCATACAATTACATACGTTTTTGTTGCATCTCAAGACTCATCTTGAGGATTTGGTGGGAAATAATGGAATCAAGGAATTCTACAGGTATGAACGATTGGATGTCACACCGTATCAGGTCTATAAATCCAAACGAGAACACACCCTAGCCGTTTTTACCCTCAGTAAGGGCATTGCAGAATTATTGCATCATAATAATTGTCCTGGGATGGAAAAGATCGCTGTTCGGTTGGATTTGATGGCTGAACGGTTTATGACCGAAAAGGAGAAACAGATATTAAGCGATGAGGATTTTAACCCTGAGATACCTGCCCCCATCGCATAATCAATGCATCATCCCCATTTTGATAGAACTTTTCCATACGATCAACAACTGAAAAACTATGATGTTTGTAAAAGCGAATCGCTTGTTCGTTTGTTGCCTGTACCTCAAGTTCGATCTGTATGATCTTTCGTTTAATCGCTTCTTTGAGGAACTGATTAAGGATCTTTGAGCCAATACCAAGGTTTCTATGAGTCTCATGGACCCCAAGCATAAGGACTCTACCTTTTCGCTGGGATGTCCGGATGCCTACAATGAACCCAATAATCTGTTTGTTTTTCTCTGCAACCCAAAAACCCCAAGGGAACGATTCATAAAAATAAAGGAACAGTTGAGGAGTATACTTTTCAGTCAGCACTTGTGATGCAAGGTCAATGACCTGGAAAAGATCATCGGATTGTATCTGTCTGATGGTAAACACAAGAATCCTGCAGTAATACATGGTATAAAAAGGTAACAGTATCTTTATTAAACAATCAATGATTCATGGTGAAACTGAGGCGTAACAGTATGGATATTGATGATGTAATTGTGACCAAGACGATCTTTCAACGATTCGCAAAAGAATTCCCCGATTGTTTTGATGTGGATGTGGCAATAGCGGGAGCAGGACCTGCGGGTCTCGTTGCTGCAAAAACCCTTGCTCAAGCTGGAAAAAAAGTAGTCTTATTCGAGCGTAAACTCTCAATCGGTGGCGGCATGTGGGGTGGAGGAATGAGCTTTCCTGTTATCGTGGTTCAAAAGGAATCCAAACATATCCTTGAAGATGTTGGAATAAAAGTAACTGATGAAGGTGATGGATATTTTAGTGCTGATTCCATTGAAAGTGTGGTAAAACTAACTGCTGCTGCGATTGATGCAGGAGCGAAATTCTATAATGCAATATCAGTTGAAGATGTCCTTCTGAAAGATGATAAAGTGAATGGTTTTGTGATTAATTGGAGTGCAACTGAATCAGCAGGTCTTCACGTAGATCCATTAACAATTAGAGCTTCTGCCTGTATCGATGCTACAGGTCATCCAGCTGAAGTCTGTCATATCGCTCGGAAAAAAATTCGTCCGTCAAAAGGTCCATTAAGTAAAAAAGATCTTTTTATCGAAGGATCAATGTCCGCAACAACAGGTGAACAAGCTGTTGTTGATAACACACAGGAAGTTTATCCCGGGCTTTATGCTGCAGGAATGTGCGCGAATGCCGTCTTTGGTGCTAATCGAATGGGACCGATTTTTGGTGGTATGCTTCTTTCTGGAGAGAAGGTTTCAGATCTAATTCTTAAACAATTAAAATAAAAAAAGATATAGAAACCAGTTTTTCCTCTTTTTCTCTGATTTTTATTGTATTATTATGCAACTATGGAAAAAGATAAGAAAACACCATGATGAGAACGATGACCAGAGGAACACAAACTAACGTAGTCCAAGTCACAATGTGAGCGGTGGATCGTTTATCTATACCATATGGTAAAAGGAACATGTTCGTGCTGGTTACTGGTAAGACTGCATTGATAAAGATAACTGCAAACCATGAACCAGAGATTAATCCCATGTACAATAATCCTCCAAAGATGGCCCCAATGATCAACGGCGTGATAATCACTGTTAAAATGAACATGTCTCTGACCCATTTCCAATGATCACTCTTATCTTCTTTATCCAGTGCAAGTAATTTTTTTATCTCGCTTAGTTTTAGATCAGAAGGATGTATTCCTGCACCGACATAATATAAAGCAGCTGGAATGGTGATAGCTGTATAAAATTTCACGAGGAATGGTAGTGAGTCATTAAAGTTAATAGTAACTCCACCAGGACCATGTAACAGAACTGCAGCGATAATGAAACTGATCAGATACCAAGGATATAATTTCAGGAACCAGGGTAATGGATTTTTACTTTCATCTCCATCTTTTAATTCTTTTTTATGTAATTGGGAAAGGATATAGGGCATGATGGCAAATAAACCAATACCCACGAGAGCCATGAATATTCCTGCTTCTAACTGCCAGAATGCCATCATAGCACTGCCGATGAACGCTGAACTTCTTCCTTGATTGGTAAGCACTGTTTTTAGATATAATGATTCTTTTTTCGCTGATAACTTATGTTTTTTAATCTTGTATTTAGCAAACACATAGGCTAAGATGTACATCAACAAAATAATGATGGAAACAATGATTGAGAACTCGATTTCTTTTGATCCAAACGTAGTAGTTACAAATATCCGAAATAGTAACACGGGAATAAAAAAGTAAAGAAGGATGAGCCCAATTTTTTTCATGATCTTATCAATCTTCTCCCTCCCAGTAACCTTAGCGATGAAAATGGTTAACACAAATCCAACAATAATCCAAGGAAGAGTATACAAACCCGAGATATAGGGAAGAACGGCTTTGAGCAGGTCAATCATAGACTTCAATTCTCCTCACACAAAATTTTTTTTTTTTTTTATCGTTCAATGACTCGTTTTGCTTTTCCAGTACTTCTTGGAATAGTTTTCGGTTCAATTGCTTTCACGGGAACATGCAAATTCAAGATACTATATATCTCATCCTCTGCTTTCTTTTCCAGATCATCAAGATGACCTTCTTTGTATCGATCATCTGTCGGCTCGACCTCAACAGAAAGCGATGTCATTCCCCCTTGCTTGGTCTTAACGATCTGATAATTATCACTTACACCTTCAACCTTCATCAACGCTGCCTCGATCTGCGAAGGAAATACGATGACTCCTTTCACCTTCATCATATCATCACTTCGTCCTTTAATACGGGATTGAATAGGCAATGTACGACCACAGCTACAGGTTTCTTCAGTGATAGTCGCAAGATCCTTGGTTCTAAATCGAATCGCAGGAAATGCTTCCTTTGTCAAAGTTGTGAACACGAGTTCACCTTCTTCTCCAGGCGAGAGGGTCTCACCGGTCTTTGGGTCGATGATCTCCGGATAAAAATGATCCGCGTTGATATGTAATTTTTTCTCCTCACATTCCGAGACAACGCCCGGTCCAATAATCTCTGTGAGCCCATAATGCTCATGTGCTCGAATACCCCATCGTTTCTCAATGCTCTGACGCATCTCATTACTCCATGCCTCAGCACCAAAAAGACCTAAATGAAGGTTAAAATCCTCCTTAGGATCCAACCCGTTCTCCTCAGCAACTTCAGCAATGTAAATCGAATAGGAAGGCGTACACGCAAGGGCGGTGGCCCCAAAATCCTTCATGACATCTATCTGTCTTTTTGTATTTCCCGAACTGATAGTTATGACCATTGCACCGATCTTTTGCGCTCCTTTCTCAAATCCGTGAGCCCCTGTGAACAAGCCATATCCATATGCATTCTGCATAATATCGTTTTTTCGAAGACCATTGGCATACAGTGATCTGGCCATAACCTCACCCCAAAGGTCCACATCATTTCGTGTATATGGACCAACAACAGGTTTCCCTGTTGTACCGGAGGATGCATGTACCTCAACGACATCATCAAGTTGTGTACACACAAGCCCAAAGGGATAATATTCCCTCAAATCCTGTTTTGTGAGAAATGGTATCTTTTCTATATCCTTAAGAGATGTGATATCCTCTGGTTTAATGTTTGATTCTTTTAACTTTTGATGATAATACTTGTTAGAATCATACACGTATTTGACAAGATGTTTCAAGCGTTTTGTTTGTAGTTTTTTAAATTCATCTGATTTCATTGTTTCTATCTTGGAGTCCCATACGTCAGCTGCCATTGGCATGCCTCCCACGTTTCTCCTTGGAATGTACTCATCTGTTATAACAATTTTGAAATAATTTCAATATCCGGAATTATTTTATGATGCTCAATTGATGTACCCCAAATACCTTGATTATTTGGAAGTGAACAGATGAATATCGCAGTATTTGGTGCAGGAATGATGGGCAGGGCGATTACCTATGATCTGATACAAACAAAGACCTTTGAAAAGATCATACTTGTTGATAAGAACAATTCAATGCTAAAGGATGCAGAACGATTCCTATCAGCACCAGATCTTGAAACGGCATCTGCTGATGTTACAAAGATAAATTCAGCAAAAGATATCTTTTCCCAAGCTGATGTCGTTATCTCAGCAATCCCATACACGTTCAATTATGATCTTACCAAACTTGCCGTAAAAACCAACACTCATTTCATTGATCTAGGTGGTAACAATGAAGTGGTAGAGAAACAAAGGAAACTAGATGCTGAGGCAAAAAAGCAACAAGTAACGGTCATTCCAGATAGTGGGCTAGCTCCCGGTCTTGTCTCTGTTGTCACAAAGGATATCGTTGAATCCCTTTCCACGGTCGATAGTGTCCATTTACGTGTTGGTGGTCTTCCCCAGAAGCCTCAGCAACCATTGAACTATCAAATCGTTTTCTCAATAAATGGCCTGATCAATGAATATCTGGAAGATGCATTGATACTTGACCATGGAGCAATTAAAACAAAATCATCAATGACCGACGTTGAATCAGTACAGTTTCCAGACCCCTATGGTGTGATGGAAGCATTTCTCACCTCAGGTGGCTGTTCCACGCTTCCCTATACCTATAAGGACACCATCGGATATCTTGATTATAAGACATTACGCTACCCTGGTCATTGCGAACGGTTCAAAACAATGCTTGATATTGGTCTAGGTGATACAAAACCGATTGATGTAAAGGGTCAATCAATCGCACCAAGAGATGTGCTCATCGAAGTATTACGACGAACAATTCCATCAGAAGGAGAAGATGTTGTGTTGCTGAAAGCATTTGGCAAGGGTAAAAAGGATGACGTTGCAAAGACATTAGAATATACCTTGATCGATGTCTATGATACAAAAACCCAGTTATCCGCGATGATGAGGGCAACAGGATTCCCGGTTTCTATCACCGCTGATCTCATAGGAAATGATAGAATAACTGATCATGGTGTTTTCTGTCCCGAAGAGATCATTTCACCATCTGTTTTCTTTGAAGAGCTGAGAAAAAGAAACATGCACATCAAAAAAGTTGAGAGAGAATGTTGATGGGAGGACCATGAAGCTATGAACCTCGTTGACACATCATTTCCAGGTTATAAAAAAAGGAATCTAGAAAAGCTTTCAGAAGCACTAGAGAAACAACATGTTGATGCTGATGTTATCACTATACTTCATCTGATAAATGCTGATGAACGTTTTGTGACCACAAGTAGTTGTGCCGGGAGAATCGTGGTACTAGAAGTTCCTGAGCTTGGAGATAAAAAACAAGCGATATTTCATGGACGCTGGCATGATGTACCTCTATTCTCTGAGGTACAAGATGCATTGAAATCTTATGGAAATGGTCAGTTATGGTTCCTTGCACAACCACCGATCTTTCATATCGCAACAAAGGATCTTGCAAGTGCGAACCTCTTATTACAAGCAGGCGTGGAAGCGGGGTTCAAACATTCAGGTATAAAAACCATTCAAAAACACTGTATCGTGGAGCTTTTAAGTACAGAACGATTGGACATGCCCATTGGTTCTGATGGAACAATGTACTATGATGAAAACAACCTGCGATTCCTTTTTAACACAGCTGAAAAAGTCATCAAACGAGCAAAAATAAAACTTACACGATTAGAGACAACCCTCCAATCGTATTCAAAAAACCGAGAAAATAACGATGGAGACCCATCAGATTAATTGTTGCTCAAACGTTGGGTCCACGCATTTGTAGGTATCTCACTGTATATCTTATAGATATCCTTTTGTTGTTTACGGCGTGCTTCTTCTTTAATCCGTTCTTTATCAAGAGACCAGTAAAATTTTCTCATCGCTTTTCCTTGTTCTTTTAATTCCTCCCGGCGGATCTTAAGGAGGTTTTGTCGTTGGAGCTCATAAAAGAGCGAGCGAGCATATTTATCAATAGTCATATCCTCTATCTCTTTCTTTCCATTAAAGATGTTCTCAACGGTTTTTGCAAGTCCTACAGCATCATCACGATTCATGTTGAAGGTGTTCTTTAACGCCTCGATCAATAGTTTGTTCATGTCTTCCTCACAGTAATCTGTTTTCCCAACTTTGGTTATTAAGCAGTTGTTGTACAACCATTGCCAAGCATCTTTACAGTTCACCACAACACAAAAAAAAACAAAATCAAAAACAGAGAAATTAACCGTAATATCAAGTGGGCGGCCGAATGCTTTAAATGAAGGCTATTTATACTGCCATTCAACTAAAAAAGAGGTGTTTTATGATGAAACGGGTGTATAATTTCTATCCAGGCCCAGCAGCATTACCGCTTCCAGCCTTGGAACAAGCACAGAAAGATTTGTTAGATTACAAGGGAACTGGTATGTCTGTGATGGAACTTTCCCACCGATCTAAACAATATGCTGAGATCCATGAGACTGCGACAGGCCTGACCAAAGAGCTAATGGGTCTACCAAATGATTATAAGGTACTTTGGTTGCAAGGAGGGGCGTCCACACAGTTCTACATGGTTCCCGTGAACCTAGCACAAAAAGGGAAACCAATGGAATATGTGAACACCGGTGTTTGGGCAAAAAAAGCAATCAAAGAGTCAAAATTCTATGGAGACGTGAATGTTGTAGCTAGTTCAGAGGATCAGAACTTTTCATATATTCCTAAGAATATTGTTTTTACCGACAAAGCCAGTTATGCACATATCACAGGAAATAACACGATCTATGGTACTGAATACCACGAATGGCCAAAGGTTCCATCATCTTTACCGCTGGTCTGTGACATGTCCTCGAACATGATGGATAAGGTTGTTGACCCTAAGAAATTCGGTGTCATCTATGCTGGTGCTCAAAAGAACATTGGACCAGCAGGAGTAACCCTCGTCATTGTCCGTGAGGATTTCTTAGAACGTGTCCCTGAACAAACCCCTACGATGCAGAAATGGAAGACCCATGCTGAGAAGGATTCCTTGTTCAATACCTGCCCCGTCTGGGCGATTTACATGGTTAAACTATGCCTAGAACATTTGAAGAAAACAGGTGGCGTCCCTGCAATAGAGAAAGTAAACCGGAAGAAAGCAAAACTCATATATGATGTCATTGACAAATCAAATGGATTTTATAAAGGACATGCGAAACCAGATTCACGATCTCTCATGAATGTAACATTTAATCTTCCAACACCTGAACTTGAAGCAAGCTGTGTGAAAGAAGCAGCGGAACAAGAGCTCATTGGTCTAAAAGGTCATCGGTCCGTTGGTGGGATGAGAGCATCAATCTATAATGCGATGAGCCTTGAAGGTGTTGAGAAACTCGCTACGTTTCTCACAACATTCAAAGAAGAGCATCAATAAGATATCTTCTTTCCCTCTTTTTTTATATTTATCATTTTGTAATTTTAACACTCACTGTTTATATAACATGGTCTACAGAGAAAAAAACGATAAAAAATGAGGGTGGTGACCAAAAGACCATGAGCCAAGAAATTCTGATTGCAGATGACGAGGAAGATATTCTCACTGCGCTGAAAACCTTCTACGAGCGGTATGACATCCATGTGACAACAGTGACAAACGGTAGAGACTGCATCAAACATCTAGAAAGAGGGTTTAACGGGATTCTTTTAATAGATATCATGATGCCCGGGATGGATGGATGGGCCACAATAAAAGAAATCGTCAATCGAGGTCTCGCATCACAGGTACGAATCAAGATAATAACTGGAAAAGGAAGCAAGGATCATAAACGAATCGCTTCGCTAGCACCGTATATAACCGATTACGTCAGTAAACCCTTTGATGAATTCGTTCTTCTCTCCCTAGTTGAACAGGCCATGTAAGCCTAATAACATACAATGAGAACCAAGTGAATCATACCTCTTTTTTTCTTTCTAAACTATTATAAATTGACATTTTATCAAAATGACATTTTGACACTTCTCATTTAAATAGGAAAAGAAGTGTTCCGGGTGTTCAACTCTTGTTCGTATCAAAATATGGTGATCTTGGGTCAATATCTCCATCAATCCCAAAAAAATGTTGAATATTGACCTAAGCGCCCTTTTTTGTATTGATCATCTGAAATCATCAAGGGTCCTTGTTTTTACAGATCGCAGAATAGTCTGTGCAGTCTTCCAAGACTGTCTTGTATGTGGTGGTAATTTTCCATATTCTTTGACCCATGCTTGTAGGAACTTTTGTGTAATTGGATCAGCAGGATATCCACTTCCAAGTGGTAACGCTAGTTTTTTTGTCAATTGAGCTTCGATTCTTTTGACCTCCTGATCCCTTTTTGTTTTTGCGATGATAGATGCAGCACCTACGATAGGATAAATATCATCAGCTTTGTGCTTTGATATTATATTGGTTTTCTTTGATAGATATTGTTCAATGTTATTTCCAAATCGTCTATCATTCACATCCGCAGCATCAACGTAGCATATTTCAGGTTTCAGTTTTTTGATAACCTTAGTGAACCCATGTACCTCAATCTCATTTAAGGTCATCACTTTTCTCATATCATCAATATCAGCAGCAGTGATGATAATTATCTCAATATCATCAGCGATTGTTTGTATCTGTTGAGCTAATAACTCTCGTTGTTTTGGAGTTAGTTTTTTTGAATCTTTTGCACCTATATCCTGTAAAACCGATTGGTTTGATGCTGTTATCCCCGCTATTACTAAAGGTCCAATCACTGGACCTCGACCGGCTTCATCTACACCACCTATCATGAGTGTTACCTACGTAATGGTAATGGTTTTTTAGTTAAAAGAGATTCTCTAGTGATAGTCAGTTTTTTATCGTATAAGTATATTGATGGGTAGAAATATGCCGACGTAGCTTAGCTGGTGGAGCGGCTGATTCGTAATCAGCAGGTCGAGGGTCCAAATCCCTCCGTCGGCTTGCCAGAATTTTTTTTCACCTTATAAACACAACATATGATCCAAAAAAATCGGGGGCTTTTAACCTCGATATGTAAATTCAATATTATGCCGGGGAAAGGATTTGAACACCATAAGAATTTTGAATTTCGATCTTTGAATTGCAATTGACATTGATATAAATGAATCGAGAAATATGAGACAGATGGTCTAAGTTCGAATGTAAAATACCTTACCTAAAAATGGAGAAGACTCAATATTTTAGAATACTTCTACTTGTCCCATAAACAAATTTAGGAATATTTTATACGAGGAAATTTAAAGATAATCTGGACGCCTTTTTATAAACAATAAAGGAAGGATTCTAGCTAAAGCAATTCCAATGTAGAATATTTCGAAAAGATGATACATCAAATACTAATCTCATAATCCTATTTTCCAATATATACAATATTGTCTTGATTAGTTCCTATAACGAGGGAATGCTTTCCAGGACCAAAGATATTTCCAGACGCAAAACCATCATATTTAGTAAACAACGGCCAGTGACGAGTACTTATCTGTTCACCACCCTCAATATCGTAAATACGCAAAGCATATGCTTTGGATCTATCACCGCCGTCTGTACCGATAACAAGTTCCTTTTTGCTATTTCCTAATATATCTGCAAGGATAGCACCATCATATTTACTCAGATACACGGTAAACGTTTTTTGTAACTTATGCCCATAATGCCCATATGAGTTATACACATAAACAACGCTTTCTTCATTATGCCAATCAATCATCACTATCTCTTCACGTGAATCACCCATAACATCACCCACTAGAAATACATCATGTCTATTTGAATCGGGATGGTTCACAGTATATCGGCAGCCGTCAAAACCCCAATTAAGTTCAAACGATCCTAGGTCCCTTCCAAGATTATTAAACAAATAGACTTTATCCTCACCATCGTTTGCAACTAGTATTTGTTCCTTAGTTTCACCTATAAGTACCATCCCTACAGCAAACCCATCATATTTTGTAAATCGATATTTTTCAGATGGAAGGTAAATAAGTTCTTCACCATCACTATCATAGACATACAATCTTCCACCATTTTTAGTAGAGCTTACGATAAGTTCATTTGATGCATCCAAACAGATATCCCCAATCGCCACACGATCATTATGAGTGTAAAAACCATCAAAAACACTGAGAGGAGTCCCCCGTTCATCAAGAATATAGAACCTGCCATTATTTCCTGATGCATCCTCATCAATAACAATCACTATTTCATCTTTTGAATCTCCAATCAGATCTCCCACGACGAGTTCATCCCAATTGGTAAATCTGTGGGCAAAAGCACTGCTTGCATCTCTATCAAATTCTATATGCCAGCGTAATTCAAATATTCCCTCATCACCACCATTGAGGTCAAGGACCATTGCTTTATGCACGTCTTCTTGAGAGCACTGATACAAATAATCATAGCTGAGTATGACTGTTTCTTCAGCAACAAAATCATCACCTCCCCCAGCAATAGCATCGAACAAATACCCAAAGGTCCACTGCAGAAAAGATCCCACCGCTGCTCCAACTGCTGTTCCAATAAGAGGTATCATTGCTGTTCCAATTGCAGCTCCCACCGCCGCTCCAACGCCGATTGCAACCTCTGAGGTTAACCAGTCTGACATATCTTGATGAATTGAGTTGCCCCATCCGTCCTGCTCAAAAAGAACGACATTAAATCCAATAACCTCATCAGGTGGGATTTCTCCCTCATAAACCAATCGCTGTGAAGCCCTGAATCGACGATTTTCACCACTATCGATATCATCAAACAAATGAGGATTACCTGTTGACCATGCATTAGGTGTAAGGTGAGTGGCAAACCCTGTAACCAGCATATAATTTTCATCAGAATTTGTGCCATGATCCCAAACTGATTCAGCTTTACAAAAAAGGGAATCAAGAGTAATTCTTACATGAAGGGGATCTTCTGCGCCTACCGTTTGTTGTGCTGAAAGCCCTGATAGTATATGTCCACTAACTGGCTGTGGCTGAACAATCCCAGGGTCTTCAGGTAATTGAATATAGGTATTATTTTCTTGAACAAGAACCATTGTATCACTTCTAACAGTGATATCACCACTTCTTGCAACTAATTCATAAACAGTACTAGTAGAAGGAGAAACGGTTATTTGACCGTCCGCTGGTACTTCTTGGTTATCAAGCAGGATTTCATTGGAAAAATACACATTCCAATGGATTGTAGCAGATTCACCTTGTGGAATAAGCGGCGGGTCAGACCAAAAAGCAATCACAGGCATCATATTTGCATCGGGTCCAGTTACACCAGGTTTTTTATCACCGGCGTAATATACATTAGACCAAACTGTCTCCTCTCCAAGGTTATAGAATTTCCACTTACCGTCTATTGGAGTAGTAGTTGCTCCATCATTGTTAGTGTCACCACCATATGTATCATCCAAATAGGAAGTGAAGATAACTCCAGATCCATCATGGTTTATTATATTATGATAATGGGTTATCTTGCTTCCAGGGGTGAATTTGAGGATAACGTTATCACCAAGAGTTAAGGTTGCATCTTCCTCAATCCAGAGATCATTATGATCTATGACAAAAGCAACATCTGTTTCCTGCCAGCTCACATTTGTTCTTATACTGTTGGTATATTCTAAAAAAATACCGTTGTATGTATTTGTTTGGAGGGGTTTTTTAGGGTTGTGAAAGGTATTTGAATCATCTATGTTTATTACTGCACTGATGGAAAGTGGTTTTTCATTTTTGTAGAACGTGTTGTTCGTGATTTTTGTCCCTTCCGTTGCTTTGTGAGCATTGAGGGCGCTACCATTGTTATAGGCAAAAATACAATTAGTGATGTTTACGGTGGTATCCCATATTTCTATTGCTCCATCTGGTCCACTATAATAAAAACAACAGTATTCGAATATTGAATCTGGTTCTTCGATATAGATTCCTTTCCAGTCACTGGCTTTTGGTATACTTTTTCCATCATTATTGGTATCGCCGCCTTGTTCATCATCTTTGTAGGATGTGAAGATGATGGGTTTATCATGGGTTCCCTTGGCGATGATGTTTCCGTTGTTTGTTATGCTAATACTAGGTCCCTCATCTGGATGAAATTTAATGATTGTATCTGGTTCTATGGTAAGATTTGAAGTGATTTGAAAATCCCACTTTTTTATAATGTAAACTGTATTGCTGGTCCAGGTGGTTGGAGAGGAAATGTTTGTTGTAATCTCGTATATGATTGTTTGAACATCATTTAATTCTTCTTTGATACAACCCTGAAAAAGTGAGAGTAAAATCAATATGATTATGATTATATTTTTTCGACTGATGATTAACCCTCCGTTTATACATGCTAAATATTATACAGTGTTTATAAATTTTTTCCAAAAGGTCTATTTGTATTAAGAAAGGTATTTGTAAAGCTAATCTGTTGGCTTATAAATGAAATGTCGGTAGACCAGATTTCCTCAGCTATCCATTTCTCCGAGAATCACTGAAAAAAACGTGTT
>CAYPIF010000031.1:0-9946 GCA_964410735.1 uncultured Thermoplasmatales archaeon | reverse complement strand
TTAGAGAGTATATTAAGAAACAAGGGCGGAAAGGAAAACAGCTAAAGCTCTTCGATTTTCCTTAATCATGCCCCATAGCTTGCTATGGGGTTCTTGACTAATTTCGTATGCTGCGTAGAGTAAGAAGACCTATGATACGTTCATGGTGTTAGGTTCTTGACCATAACTTAAAACTTCCCATATATAAAATATGCAGGGAAATGGATTTGTACCCATTTTCACCGGTGAATTTGTAATTTTTTAAGGAGGGCAACAAAAATATCGAACATGAGCAGTCTTATCTATTTTTTTGCAGGTATTATATTATGTTTTAAATCAATCTTGAAAAATCATCGTAAACGTTTTTTCTGTGTCCAATGTATAATACAGTGACTTGTTCTTTATTGAGGTCTAATTCATAAATAACGTGATATTCACCGATTCGTAATCGGTAAAAATCTGTATGTTTCAATTTTTTTCCCTTTTTAGGATTGGAACGTAATTCTTTTATTTTTTGTTTCAAAGGATATTGTAACTTTTTTCAATGGTTTTAAAAAAATCATTTGCTTTTGGATGAAGGAGTATCGCATAACTCATTATGTTTTACTCCAATGGAATTAGTTGTTCTGGATGTTCTTTTGATTCTTTACTTCTTTTATGAAGCATTTTATAAAATTCTCTGGTTTTTTCACGTTCCTCATACTTACTTAAAACAATGCGAATGGCATCACTGCGGCTTTTAAATTTACCTTCTTTAATCCAAGAATCAATAGCATCAAGAAGATTTTCTGTGAGTCGTACTTGTACCTGCACCATAACTATCGTAAACAAATATGTTTGCATACTATCTAAAATTATTTGGGCAGGGGTACAAAAAAATATGGTTTCTCTTTTTCATAACCCTTACAAAAGAATTAGTAATATGGTTGTGTTATATTTTTGCACAATCGTTATATAGGGTAAAAGACATAACAATATATCAGCACCAATGGTTTAAGAAAAACGAGAACATCACCATACTGAACCACATTATTATTCGCTAAGGAGTGACCAAATCAATGATAAAATTATTCAAAAAGAAAGAAGAAGAACCAAAACAACAGCTGAACAAATCCGACTGGCCCACTCATGTCTTAACATTGGATGGAAAAAACTTTGATGAATTCATAGAAAAATATCCTTTATCGATCGTTGATTTCTGGGCACCCTGGTGCGGACCATGTAAAGCAATGCTCCCACGGCTGAGAAGATTGGAACGATTATTCCAGGGAAAGGTAGCATTTGGACGGTTGAACACCGAGCAGGAAAAAGAGATTGCGAAACGATATAATATCATGGGCATACCACATTTTGGTTTTTTTAGATACGGAAAGAAAATTGGGATGGTAACCGGGGTAAAATCTGTCGGGGATATGACCACTAGCATCGAATCATATCTTTCAAAATATGCATAATCTCTAGTATCAATAAAGAGATGCCAGAGCTTGATGCGACGGAAGACCTTGTCAATATGCTGCAGCAATTGTGGTAAGGAGATCTTTTCATACGTCAAAATTGGAAAGGGCACCGTATGGCATTGTTGGAAACAACGAATCCTTAAGGATAACAGTGTTAAAAAGGAAAACCAGGTCTTCTGCTCCTGCGGTAACCTCATCGGAACCGATGAACGCATATGGATAAAATTAAAACAGCATCACATCATTGTCAAATAAGAGATGGTGAACAAGTATGAGATTGACCATTGTATATGATGACAAAAAAGGAGCAAATGAAGATCTGATACCCGACCACGGTTTTTCATGCTATATCGAAACAGGAACCGAAACAGTTCTTTTTGATACCGGAACAGATGGTAAGATCTTACTTCATAACATGGAGGTTCTTAAAAAGGATCCAGAAAAGATAACCAAGATCATTATCTCCCACGAACACTACGATCATAACGGCGGCTTACAAGCTCTCTTGTCACTGCTTGGCCCTGCAACAGTATACAGAATTGGGAAAGAACCATCAACAGATATGATACAACAGATAACAGTTGAGCAGCCTCAACAGATCACAACAGATATCTTTTCTACAGGGCGATTAGATGGATACCCTAAAGATGAACAATCGGTATTATTGAGGGGAAGCAAAGGATTCTATGTTCTCACCGGGTGTTCCCATCCAGGCGTGAAACAAATCCTACAGGCAGCAAAAAAACAGGAGAAGATCATTGGAATCATTGGTGGGTTCCATGGATTTGACACCTTTGATCTCTTAACGGAGCTGGACCATATCTATCCTTGCCATTGTACCGTTCACAAGGAGAAGATACGAAAATTGTACCCAGAAACAAGCCATGATTGCTTTGTTGGTGCAACCATAGAGATCTAAAAGGTGGACCTATGAAGGATTATGATATGATACGCTGGATGGAATATGATGGAGCAGAATTTCTGATGGAAATCGGTCTGAAAAAAGATGATCATTTCCTTGATTTCGGTTGCCGACACGGAACCTATAGTATCCCTGCAGCAAAACTCATCGGGGAGAACGGACGTGTGTATGCAGTTGATAAGAACAAACATGCCCTAGATGAACTGATGAAAAAATCAAGTGAGCAGAATCTCTACAACATCACAGCGATTAATGGAGACGAAAGTGTTTTGGACCTGTTCGAAAAACACAGCTTCGATATGATATTACTCTACGATGTTTATCATCTTATAAAGGAGAGGATATCCTTAATTAAAGGATTTCATGATCTTTTAACTCCTTCCGGCATCTTCTCTATCTACCCTCGTCACCATACTGATTGGATGAACATGGATGAACAGGATATCATCACAGAGATTGAATCCGGTGGTTTCCAGTTCCTCACAGCATATCAAAAACCCATGATGCATGATGATAAACTACTTGAGGACAAGGTGTATAACTTCAGACCGTAATGTATCAAACATACAATGTAATCAAGTATCATTTAGAGGGGTGAGTTCAACATATGAGCATTCCATTTTCCTTTGTATTTGATCTCGATGGTGTCTTACTGGATTCAGAGACTGACATCGCCTGGCTCAACCGAGCGGCAGAACGAACATTGGCCCATTTTGGAATAGAAAATCTGCAACAGAATCTTGAATCATTATATGCGAAGAACGTAAAACGATTCAAAGAGATCAGTGATGAACTAGGTATCGAAGCATCAGCACTTTGGCCAATACGAAACAAATTTTACACGGAAGAAAAACTTCTTGCGATGAAACAGGGCAGTATCAAACCTTTTTCAGATGTAAAAGAAATCTATAAATTACAAAGGGAATACGAACTTTCCATCATAAGTAATTCACCCCAATCGGTTGTTGACCTCTTTATCAATGACTTTGGTTTTTCAGATCTGTTCTCATTTGGCATCGGCCGAGGTGACAGCCTAACGGACATTGAGCATATGAAACCTCATCCGTTTCTATTCACACGATTTTCAGAGAGAACATCGGCAACATCATACATGTATATCGGTGATAGACCATCAGACAGGGTCTTTGCTGAAAACACGGGTATGAGCTTTGCGCTCATCGATCGATTCGATAATCAAAATGATGGATTCTTTTCACTATCGGATCTTGTTGATCATATCCTATCAAAAAAAGAGTTATATCGATAAAAAGAATCAAAAAATCATCAAGACATTTAAGATAGGGCTATTTCTCGTCTTTCTTTGCTTCCTTAAGCTTCCCGTATTTTGCAAGAAGCTGTATGAGATATTCCTTTTCCTCGTCAGACCCTGGTTGAATCATCTATAATCACCTGAATAGTACATGATATACTTTCCTTTTCTTACTATTTAAATACAGTCTGTTAGAGTGACAAAATGTAAGATATACAATTCAATATGGTGTTACAAAAATATGAATTTGTCTAACGTAGATCACAATTAAATTTAAAAAAAATGAAAAGTGGATTAGGTTTCTTTATTAGAGTACTTGTCGTCGAACATGACCGTTGGCATGTCTTGGCCTTGACTTTTCAGACCAGGTATGTATTTCTTTATGAGATAGCGTATAAACTCGAGCTCTTCTTCAGAATTAGGTTCAAGCATCAGTATCCATCCATCAACAAAAGGATATTGTGTTTTATGTTTAAAAACTTATAGAAATTCTTCAAAGTGAATTCGTGTGAACTTAACGGTGTGAAAGAGATATGTTTCCACACCGTTTTTACAACAATAGCTATCATGAAACAATCGGTTTTGTAAAAAATATTCACAAACTTTATATTCTCGATTACATATAAGATACTACTATATGAAAGCGGTGTTTACAGATAAAGAATCAACCTGCCATGAACTTCTCCATTGCATCTCCAGTCTGAGCAATTCAGATAGAGAAATCTATCACTTATTAAGGGAACTCGGACCAGTAACCATCGAACAACTTTCTGAACGCATGCAGAAGAACAGGAGCACCGTGTATAGATCCCTTCAAAAGCTTATGTTCAGCGGTCTGTGCGAGAAAATGCCAGAATCATTAAAAAACGGTGGTTATGTTCATCTATATAACTGCAGTAATATCGCTCTTATCAAGAGCAGCATGAAATCATGTGTTGACATCTGGTTCGAGGATCTGGAGAATCGCCTTGATTCAGAATAAAGCTGGGATTTCTGTCACATTCTTCAAGTAAAAATAAAGAAATACTATGGTTGTGTTTTTATTTTACACAAACGTTAAATAGGGAAGGCGCATACCATACCACCATGTTACCATTCAATCTTACCAAGGAACAACTCTACAAAGAGAAAAATCCAAAAGAACTCTGGATAAAAGAAGCTACCACTATCAACGATCAGATTCAATCTCTTTACGGGCCAAATGGCCTCTATAAAATGACAAGAGATGGGGAGATACTCACCACCGGAAAAGAGATCATCGACACCATTGATCTCGGGCCTCTTGCAGACCCGATCCGAAAAAGTATCAATGCCCAATACTCAGAACACACCGATGGGACAACCTCACTTTCACTCCTCTTAGCCCGAGCTGTAAAAAACGCACAAAAACTACAAACAAAACATGGATTAAAAAAACAAACGATCATCGAAGGATACACAAAAGCAACCACTATCGCATTGGAAACAGTAAAAGAATACACAAAAAAAGTAGAAAAGGATGATGTAGAAACATTGAACAACATCATTAAACAAAGCACCGCAGGAACGATAGCTGACAGAGAGAATATTCAATCCTGCATCAGAGATGCGATACTCTACCTTAAAAAACCAAAGGAGAAAGACATCAATGTCTCAGCAGATGAATCAGGTGAAGGTGCTGAGGTCTTCGTGGGGGTCCATCTGGATTACAACCGCATAAGAGACGACATGCCTGAAGATATCCAAGATGCAACCATCGCTCTTGTAACCGAAATAAAACCAAAGAAACCTTCTTTTGACACCCTTATAACAATAGATGATATTTCAACGTATCAGGCAACGGCAAACTTCGAAAAAGAACAACTGCAACGATACGTGAACAGACTCATCAAACTAAGCGTGAAAGCCGTATTCTCAAAAGGAGATATCGATGAACGAGCAGCTCAAATGCTCACGAAACAAGGCATCATGAGCTTTGAAAAAATAAAAGAAAAAGATCTCCAAACAATACAAGAAGCAACAGGTGCTTCCTTACGACCAATCCTCAGCCTCGATGAAGAGGACATAGGATTAGCTGGAATAATCGATGACAGCGACTCAGAAGAATGTGTCGGAGGGGTCTGTAGAACCTGAGGTGAAGAACATGGTACGGATACAGGATGTAAAGAACACCAATAAGACAACAATCATCGTCCATGACGTCCAAGCGGACAACAAACCCATCATGGAAAGAACAATAAAAAAAGCACTTAAAAGCTCATTTAACGCCTATGAGAATGGCATTATTCCCGGTAACGGTATGATCTATCTTCTCATCGCACAAAGAATTCGGAATGGGGCGAACAAAACCAAAGGGAAAGAAGCAATCGCTATGCAATCGATGGCAGAAGTCTTTGAAAGCATGTATAAGACACTTGCAGAGAACAATGGTAAACAAGGACTCGATGCCTATGTTGCTGCACGAAAGGACATCACAACTGGTAATGATGAACATCCCTTCTATTCCGAACCACAAGGAGCATTCAAAGATCAACTCCAACGAGCATTGGAAACGACAACATCAATCCTCCGCATCGACGAGGTTGTCAGCGCAAAACCACTCATGGAAGCCAGCGCCGGCTCATCAGGGGTCACGATCTACACATCGGATGGCTGTCCTTGGTGCGCTCGAACAAAAGAGTACCTCCGCTCAAAAGGTGTTTCATTCACAGAAAAGAATGTTTCAAGAGATCCCTATGCAGCACAGGAAATGATGAGCGCATCAGGACAATCGGGAACACCGGTAACGGTCATCAGAGGCCAAAGTGTCGTTGGATTCGATGAGGCAAGGCTTGAATCACTGCTCTAAAAAACCAGATACATAAGAATGCTTTGAGAGATTCAATACATTGAATGGGGATAAAGAGAGGCAGCTCCATTCATCTTTTCATCTTTTTCCGATGAAAAAATGCAAATTACCCGAGACCATTTGTAGTTAAAAGCTCTTCAAAAAATGTGATGATATAATTGGGTAAAGGGGGAAATCATCCATAGCAATCTCAATCAAAGACCTTGGACCTGAATGGTTTGGTCCTGTGATGGGCACAGGGGGTATGACCATTGCATTGATAATGGCTTCGCAGAGCATACCAGCACTCTGGTCAGTTGTCACTAGTTTCCTTATTATCACCATCTTTTTGTTCACCGTTTTCATCGCCCTTTTCATCATCCGGTTCAATTTTCATTTTCCAACATTAAAACAAGACATCATCCACCCTATAAAATCCAATTTTCTCCCAATGATCCCCATAAGCCTGATCATCATCGGGATAGCAGTTCATAAGCTCAATGAAACAATAACCAACAGCATCCTTCTTACCGAACTTACCCATACGATCTTTTGGATAGGTGCAATCGGTATCTTCCTTTCAGGGTGGAGTATCGTCGCGATGACCTTCATTAAGTCCAATATCACCATTGATCATGCGAACTATGGTTGGCTTATTCCACCGGTTTCACATTTGATCATACCAGTTCTAGGACTTTCACTGGTACATCCATCAACACCCGTGAACTACTCTTCCCTCCTTCTTTTCGTTTCCCTTATTGCATTTGGGATAGGGGCCTTCCAATACATTTTCGTTGGATCCATCGTTTACCACCGATATACCTATAGCAAACTGCCGGCTTCAAAACTTGCACCAACTTTTTTCATTGGACTAGCACCAACATCGATCATCACGATCATATTGTTGAAGATCCAAACAGTACCCGAAATGAATTTTCTTACGGGCTCCTTAGAGGTACTTTCAGATATACTCCCTGTATTTGCAGTGATGACATGGGGTTTTTCCTTATGGTGGGTCATTCTCTCAACACTCTTAATCATGTATCATATCCTCAAAAGGAACATGCATTTTTCAATGAGCTTTTGGTCATACATCTTCCCTTCCACGACCTTTTCCATTGCCACTGGTTCCATCAACAATCAATTGAACCTCCCTTATTTCTCAATCCTGTTCAATCTTTCCGTTGGTATTCTCTTAGGGCTCTGGTTCTTTGTTCTCTTCTTGACATTAAAACATGCGTTTTTTACCCCCGATACAACAAGTATACCTCCAACGTAGAATCTTAAACAACATCCTTTAAATGTAAAGACGAAATACCAGGCCTCCACACAGATAAATACAAGTTGATGAAATGAGCTCGCAACAAAGAATCCAGCAGATCTTAGACCTAAAAAAAGAGAAAAAAGCGATCATCTTAGCGCATGTCTACCAAGAACCCGAGATACAGGATATCGCAGATTTCGTAGGGGACTCACTAGGATTGTCCAAAAAAGCAATGAAAACCGATGCAAAGACCATCGTCTTCTGTGGTGTATCGTTCATGGCTGAAACTGCGTATATCCTTAACCCAGAAAAAACCGTTCTCTTACCTGAGAAAACAGCAGGATGCACCCTTGCGGATATGGCAACGGTAAAACAACTCCGTGAGATGAAGAAAAAACATCCACATGCTGCTGTGGTAAGCTATGTCAACAGCACCGCGGAGATAAAAGCAGAATCTGATATCTGCTGCACCTCAGCTAATGCAGTCACCATCGTTGATTCCTTATGTCAAGATGATATCTTATTCCTCCCAGATAAGAACCTTGGAAGTTATGTTGCAGAGCAAACAGATAAACATATCATCCTCTGGGAGGGTTACTGTTCGGTCCATGAACAGATCAGACCGGAGACCATACAAAACCTTAAGAAACAACATCCCAACGCAGAGGTCATCGCTCATCCTGAATGCAACCCTGATGTACGAACCCTCTCCGATATGATCGGGAGCACCTCAAAAATGGCGAGTTACGTCTACACATCAGATTCTACAGAGTTCATCGTCGCAACCGAGGATAATTTCATCCATCATGTTCAAACAAAAAATCCCACTAAAACATTCTACCCTGTGGGAACAATATGCACAGGGATGAGAAAGATAACCCTTAAAACCTTGTACCAATCATTCTTGAAAGAAAGATACGCGGTCACTCTGCCTGAGGGAATTCGCCAAAAGGCAAAAAAAGCACTTGATGCAATGATGGAAGTATCATGAAGGAAGCTAGATTCTATGAGAAAAAAGAAGATAATGCAGTCCAATGCCGCCTCTGCCCACATCATTGTCTTTTAAAACTGGGTCAAACCGGTATCTGTCATGTTCGAAAAAACGAAAAAGGATCGTTGCACGCTCTCTCCTATGGGCATCTTGTAGCTAAAAACCCAGATCCTATTGAGAAAAAACCATTGTTCCATTTTCATCCAGGGAGTCGATCATATTCAATTGCAACGGTTGGATGTAACCTGCAATGTAAACATTGTCAAAACGCTGATATCTCCCAAGCAACACCCAATGAGATTTTTACAGAATATACATCTCCAGAGGATGTGGTCCAAGCTGCTAAAAAAACAGGTTGTAAGTCCATAGCGTATACCTATACGGAGCCAACGATATTCTATGAATACGCATATGACACGGCAAAACTCGCCCATGATCAAGGCTTAAAGAACGTGTTTGTGACCAATGGATTCATTGAAAAAGAACCCTTGGAAGAGATCGCACCGTATCTAGATGCTGCAAACATCGATCTGAAAAGCATGAGTGAAACATTCTACAAAAAGATCTGTGGTGGTCATCTTCAACCAGTTCTTGACAGAATACAAGACTACCATGATCTAGGTATCTGGATCGAACTAACAACCCTTCTTATCCCAGGGTATAATGATTCCAAAAAAGAACTCAATGATATCGCTCGATTCATCGCAGATATCGATGCTGAGATACCATGGCATATCACTGGTTTTCATCCAACATACAAGCTCACCGATGCAAAGGCAACAACAATATCAGCACTTGAACAAGCCGCAAAAATAGGCAAGGATCAAGGATTACAATATGTCTATCAAGGAAACCTTGGTTCTGGAGAGGATACGGTCTGCCCATCCTGTGGAAAAACCTTGATATCACGAAGGGTCTTTTACGTGGCAAAAAACGTGATAAAGGACTCGGCCTGTCCCTATTGCGGTAAAAAAATAAAAGGGATAGGAATGGATGGATCCTAGAGGAACTTCATCATTTCTTCTTTGTGGTATTCTTTTTTGTTTGTTTCTTTCCTTCTTGTTTTTTCGCAGTCTTTGTTTTCTCCGTCTCACGTTGTTTTTTCTGTTTTGACTGGTTCCAGAACCAAACGGATACTCCACGCAGGGCAAGAAGGATCCTAACCTCGCCAATTGAGTATTTTTTACACTGATCAAATTGGTGAAATGAGCCGTTTATCAATTTGACAAACGATTTTTTACCATCGTAAACAAAGTG
>CAYPIF010000030.1:0-4042 GCA_964410735.1 uncultured Thermoplasmatales archaeon | reverse complement strand
AGAGAGTATATTAAGAAACAAGGGCGGAAAGGAAAACAGCTAAAGCTCTTCGATTTTCCTTAATCATGCCCCATAGCTTGCTATGGGGTTCTTGACTTGAAAAAACAAAATAGTGTGTTATCCTGTAAACATATCGGTATGTGTTATTTCTTCAATCATTTCAGTATGGATACGTTTCAGGATTTCATTGTACTAACTAAGACCTACTGTTTATCAGACAACCATATTAACTGTGCACGCTATAAACTAAAAGAGTTTGATAAATTGGCTCCAGATGATCTTAATCCTGATGGCACCCTCCTTAGTCTAGCCAAAGCCTCTACAGGGGCCTAGATTGTCCTACAATATGACATATACAGAAAAATGTTTTAAAGGAACCTATCGTTTCAAAACAAAAGAATGGGTTGTCGGCTTGCATGCATGGTGTGAAACGGTTATTGTGGTGGCTACTCAGTGGTTCAGCCGGAGGAATAAACCGTGGAAGGATACTTGAGACCCTTTTTGACCAACCACGTAACGCAAATGAACTCGCGGCAATCCTCGCTTTAGACTATAAGACAATTCGTCATCATCTTGCAGTATTAGAGAAAAATCACTTGATTATGTCAACGGGTTCAGGATATGGCATGATGTATTTTCCATCTGATCTCCTTGAAAAAAATGAGGAGATGTTCACGGAGATATGGGAAAAGATTACAAAAAAGAATAGTAAAGTATGATGAATCAAAATAAATCCCATCAACCTTTATAAAAACAGAGCCGGTATAAAGATAATTTTAGAAAAGGTTATAAAAACTCAGGTATTCAGAAATTCCGAAATCCAACTATTAAGCAGATTTTGGATTTATCCTTATGGATGGGAAAAGCAATGGAATTGACTCTAGTACAACTTGGATGGTTAGTGTTATTCATCATTCAAATAGCCATTGGATTATCATTTTTCAGAAAATACTCCCTCGATAAAGACAAACGAAAGCTCATGTTTGGTTTTGCATTCTTATGTGTTTCCTATTCTCATCTTTATGAGGCATTTGCAGTACAACTCTTCAATAATCAAATACCCATGCTTATTGAAAATATCCAATACTGGTCATTTTATCCATTGGTCTTTGCAATTGGTCTTGCAACACATCAGCGGGTAATAACTAAGCTGAAATTTGATACGGTTTTTAAAATATTCCTTATCCTTTCACTATTTAGTTACCCTATCATAACATTTAATCCGATACCAGCAGGATCTTATGCAAGCTATATTGCAATTTTTATCAGTCTCGAGATCGTATTGGTATCATTACTGAACACCTTCAAAAATAGAGATGTGTACAACATCTTCATCTTTTTAGCTAATCTCTGCTTTATCATTGGTGGAATAACCTTACAACTCCTTGAGTATTATAACTCGATCTTTTCGTTTTTTATCGGAGACCTCCTGGTTCTGTTCATGTTTCTTTTACCTGAGAGCACCTATTGTCTCCTCTCATCTAATATCTCCAATTTTTTTACCATTAAACAGCAGCTTGATGACACAAAAAGTGTGCTGCATGATACCGAAGAGAATTATAAACGTTTAACAGAGACCTTACCTGAAGGTGTCCTTACAATAGATAAGATTGGAAAAATAACGTATGCGAATCCGGCGATGGAAAAAATATTCCAAATACCGTTTGCACAATCAAAAGGAACCAGTTTTGCGCAATACCTGACAAGGGATTCAGTAACCACTGCAATGCAGCTTATAAAACGAACAAAAGAGGGTAATGCATTAGATAAAGTCGAACTTCAAGCAGTTCACAAGGATAAACATATTTTCCCTATGGAAGCATGGGCGGCGCCAATACAAAAGAATGGGCGGTATGATGGTTTGATCTGTGTTGCACGAGATATCACAGAGACAAAAACGGCAGAGATGCAATTAAGGGAGAGTGAGAAGAGGTTTCGTACTACCTTTGAAAAATCACTCATCGGGTATGCAATAATTGATTTAAAGGGTAGGATTACAAGGGTTAATAATGCATATGCAACCATGCTTGGATATATGCCCGGTGAACTTGAAAATCAATTTATTCTGGATTTCACTCATCCAGAGGATGTTGAAAACTGTAAGCAGTACATGCACAAATTACTTGTGGGTCAGACTGAATATTATCGCGCCAAAAAAAGATATACCCATAAAGATGGTACAACGGTGTGGACGCAGATCGGTGCTACCTTGGTAAAAGATGAGGGCAACAACCCGGTCTATATACTGAAAAGTATTGAGGATATTACTAAACAACGAGCGGCTGAAGAAGCGCTCCGGCATAATGAATTTAGGTATAGGGCCCTTTTTGAAAGCACGGGTACTGCAATGGGAACATTTGGAGATGATAGTATCATCACCATGATGAACCAGGAATTTCAAAAACTAACAGGATATACAAGGGAAGATGTTGAACAGAAGATGCATTGGTATGATTTCGTCACTGATGAATACAAAAGAAAAATGTTCGAATATCACAAAAGTCGAACAGAGAGCACCGGGAAGCCGCCAAATGAATATGATTGCGAGATCATAGACAAGACGGGAAATATAAAATCTGTTCATGTTGTCATCGGTATGTTCCCTGGAGAAAAACTACGGATCGTATCATTAACGGACATAACCACGTTAAAAGAGACCCAGAAAAAACTACAAGAGATCAATACGAACCTTGAAAAGATAATTGGAGAGAGAACCCGAGAGGTCCAATCATTATTGAAGCAAAAAGATGAGTTCATCAATCAACTTGGTCATGATCTCAAAAACCCACTTGGCCCGATAATGAATCTTCTTCCAATCCTTGAGAAAAAGATCTCGGACGATACTACAAAAGAGATATTTATGGTTGTAAAGCGGAATGTTGATTATATGAAGAACCTTGTAAAAAAGACGATTGAACTTGCTCAGTTGAAATCACCAAACACGAAGCTTACTATCGAGTCCATGTCTTTTACTGAGGTTCTCAATGATGTCATAGAGAAAAACAGGTTTTTGTTCGAAGAGCACAATATTAACATCAAAACCTTTGTTGAGCCAGAGAATATACAGATCAACGCAGATAGGTTGCGTTTGGAGGAATTATTTACGAATCTTTTCAGTAATTCTGCAAAGTATTCACCAAAGGGTAGCACTATTTCAGTCAATGCAGAGATACGTAATGGATCAATTGTTGTCTCTTTCGCTGATGAAGGTATGGGTATGACCCAGGATCAGGTAAGCCATATCTTTGATGAGTTTTACAAGGCCGATAGTAGTCGTCATGATTTTGATAGCAGCGGACTTGGATTGCCGATCTGCAAACGGATTGTTGAAAAACATGGCGGTATGATATGGGCTGAAAGTCAAGGTCTTGGTAAAGGGAGCATTTTTTATTTTTCTCTTCCTCTAGTACATAGTGATACGGTTCTCAAGGATCATACTCTTTCATATGGTGAGATGTCATAGGTGATTGGTTAGCGATAAAACTGGCAAAATAACCACCATATTTGCTCGTTTTTACAAAGAGCGTTGGATGGTTAAAAAGTACCCTTGAAAACAACAAATCCCTCTTTGAGAAGGCGCTGCCCGCATGGTCAATAGTCGTTCGTTTCATACTCACGCTGGCCTCCTTATAAATATAGAGTCAAGTTGAGCTGTTACCAGCATCTCATCGGCTTAGCTTCATTGTTACTATGAGCCAGCTGACGCCTCACATAACTTCAGTACTCGGTTTTCCTCTGAACGGGTTATACCATTTCTCTACCTATAATCATTCTATAGGATTCTATGAGGTCTCCCGGGGTAAGACCATCTACCTTCATCACATGCCGACCTTGCTACACCATACATTCAGCATACATTATTTTCCCTATTTTTTTTCCCTTATCATGCTGCACTGGATTTCCCTAGTTAAGCAGTAGGTCATCAACTGTATGGTGCTACATCTAGGTTCACCAATTATGATTTCAGCCTGTGATTTTGTCTGCAACTTTCTCCACCTATAACTTCACAGTTATAGATTTGTCATCCATTCAAACTATTGGA
>CAYPIF010000029.1:0-14621 GCA_964410735.1 uncultured Thermoplasmatales archaeon | reverse complement strand
TTGGTGTGGTGGGGGAGTGGTAAACCTCCTCCAAAATGGAATTTTGGGGAGAAAATTGATCATTGGTTTTACCTTTCCTCTAGTGTGAATGCCGATTAGACGTGAATTTCACCCCGAAGGGGTGTTTTGTTCTCAATTTAATGCATAAGGGATTTATTTTGTTGTTTAATATTTATAATTAAAAATAACTAAAATTAATATATAAATTTCTATTTAATTAGCAAGCTTTATATTATAATTAACAATACTAATTACGAATCTGACAATACGGGGGGCAGATTTAAAAGGAGGAATAAACAATGGAAAGGAAATTATTTATTGCCGTTGGCATAGTATGTATATTGATAGTCACTAGTGTTGTTTCTGGCATGAGGATTCACAATGAATCCCTAAATAAGATTATCAAGAATAATGACAAATCTGTTAAAGTAGTCGTTGGTCCGATGAATCGAGGGAAAATTGATTTAGATAGATGTGAACAAATAAAAGAAATGACAGAGGAGGAAGCAGAATCACTAAAAAAAGAATTATTGGACGTCGATACAATTTCTGGTCTTTCAACCTTAGAATCTTTAGAGAAAAAGATGGAAATTCTAAGAAAGTATGAAATATTTTCACCGAGTTTTACCATTGAGAACTTAACGAAAGTATTAGAAGACATGAGTTTGAATAAAGAATCAAGCAATGGGGAAATGCCCACGAATTCACCCAGCGTTCCAACAATTATATTTGACAAAACGTATACTAATTGGGGGCCTCACATATTCTTGTACTTATCATTTGGTACGGCAGCAACAACCTTTCCGATACCACCATATGGGATTATATGGGATGATAAATCTGATCTGCAGGATTTGTTCCCATTTTTAGGTAATTATGATGTGTTGGATAATTTTAGTGTTTTTACATATACCTTTTTTGCTACCGCAGAATTTATGTTCGGTGGATCTTTAGGAAATTATTACTCTATAGGGATTTTCCCAAGTTTAGAATCATCGACTTTTCATTTTTCAGGGCCCTTCTTTGGTTTATATGTGTTTTTAGCAAATGTTGGGATATATATCTACAATGAAAAAAATGTAGAAACACCCTATTTGGATATATATCTCGGTGTAAGTCCATTATTTTCATTTCAGCAATTAATACTACCAGATGAGAAATATCCATAATACTAACTTCAATCAAAAAGAGATATCAATCGTGATAAATATACGGGCTGAGGTATCTACTCTATTTGACATATCTCTTCTTTTCTCTTTATCCATCCGATAGATATAATTTCATTTTCTCAACAACTTCTTTACTGGTCTTCGCAGTTCTGTAATCCTCTAAGGGTTCTCTGTTTAATTCAATAAATTGTGGCCCCCATTTGTATAGTTTTAGGATTTCTTCTGCCTGCTTAGTTCTATCTAAAATATATAATGCCGCAGCGAACGCCTCCAGCGTTGAAAGCTTGTTTGCTTTACCATAATTCACAGGGTTTACAGCAAGGACAAATGGTAAGGCTCTTGAAACATATTTTTCTTCAATATATGGAAATTGTTGTTCAATGGTCTTCCAAGAGCAATCCAGCGCGAGAATACCTTTTGTTTCTGCTACCTTTTCATCTTCCTTTGAAAGGCTTTTTTCTGACAGGGGATTTAAAAGTATCATTCCTCGAGGTACCTTACGCAAATTTTTTTCAAGTTGTGCATGCCCAAATCGTTGCATTTTTTTTGCAGAACATTTTTTCGGGTCATCTTCTGCGGTGTGATACACGAACAATCGGATGGGTTTTTTCATAGTTCATCACGGTTCAATGAGGAGGTCAAAGACATAATGACCAATACCTGGTGCAAATGATTTTACTTTTTTGTATTGTTCCAAAGTAACATTCTTCGCTTCAGAATGTATTATCTTTTCAACCTGTTCCATCACCTTATCCGGGACATTTTTTTCTGGAAATATATCATGATAATGTATGATTCCTCCTTCTTCTTTTAGACAGGAAGCTGCTGTGTGTAGATATGAATCTGTTCCACCGAAATAGCCCATAAGCACTCTATCCGCCATTTTTTGAGGTGCAACCTTCCTGTTATCTCCTAAGATCGGTTCAATTATCTCCGTGACATCATTGAGAACAATATTCTTGTTAAGGAATTCAAAAGCAATAGGGTTGATCTCGCAAGAATAAAGTTTCTTTGGTTTGCTATAGACTGCTAAGGGGATGGAGAAATAGCCAATGCCTGCGAACATGTCCACAACGGTCTCGGTATTATTTGAGATGGTTGCCATTCGTTTTCGCTCATCGATATTTCCAGAGGAAAACATGACCTTTGAGGGATCCAACCGAAATCGGATCCCATTCTCATAATGAGTTGTCTTTGTGTATTTGTCCCCCCAGATATGTTCAACATTTGGCACTCTATAAACGCCATCGATTTGACCGATTTCCTTTAAAACACTTCTGCAGCTTAGCACCTCAGCGTAGACCTTTCCTATCTCTGATTGATATTTGGTTAATTCTGATAAGAGTTTCAACAAAAGGATATCTCCTATCTTTTCCCATTTATTTGGGAGATATGCTACATATTGCTCCGGCAGAATCTGTTCGCATTCTTGACGTATCTGTTGAAACGGGGTTTTCATTGTGTCTCAGCGTCTAAAAAACAAAGCCTGCTTTATAAAGCAACAGGGTAGAACACAACAAAAAATGTGCAATAAATCTATGTACCATTCCTTGTATTACCCTTTGGGATATGGACCTTTTTCCTTACAAACCGCGACAGAATCAGAAAGCTATTATGGGCACGATTAACACAACACTTGAGAACCGAGGTCATCTTGTTCTCGAATCTGGGACGGGGTCGGGTAAAACAATCTGTGCTCTCAGTGCCACCTTAGCCTATGCACTGGAGCATAATAAGAAGATTATTTACATAACGCGGACGAATTCACAACAGCAACAGGTCATCACGGAGCTACGGTCGATACGGTCACATCTAACTGATGAAAAAACAAAGGAGAAATTGTTTGGAGTTGGCATTCAGGGCAGATCGAATATGTGTCCCATGGCACATGAGGATAATGAACTGTCTCAAGGTACCTCAGAGGAGCTATCACGTTTTTGTGCCAATGAAAAGAAAAAGGCACGCTCATCTAAGAAGAACGGATGCCAATATTACCGTCGTTTTGTTGAAGATAAAGAGAAAGTAAAACAAGCAGTGCAATGGGTGCAAAACACCCTACCAACGGTTGAGATGTTCATCGAGTACTGTGAAAAGAAGAATATCTGCCCGTATGAGCTTAATAAATTATTGGTCCGCGATGCATTGGTTGTCGTTGTCCCCTATATCTATGTGTTCAATGTAACGATAAGGAACATGCTCTTTGATTGGCTGGGAGTGTCAGAGGAGGATATGATCCTAGTCATTGATGAAGCACATAATCTTCCTGATTACATCCGGGATCTTTTCTCAAGTCAACTCAGCATTTGGATGGTACGGAACTGTGGGTATGAGGTGGATCAATATGGTAATCCTTCAATGCTGGACGGTCGGCTCAGTGTAAAAAGTTTTTGTAAGACACTTGAGGATATCATCAGAGAGATACGAGACAGCTATGTATACAATATCTTAGAAAATGGTCTACGATCAGTAAACGGTGAGAAAAAGACAGATGCATTCCTTCCATCAAATGAATTCGTTACTGAGTTAACATCACGGATGGGAATTACCCCAAAACAACTCCATGATATCATTGATGACCTTATTGCCTATGGAGAGAAGATACAGGAAAATAAACAGAAACAGAACAAACTCCCACGATCGTATCTTCATAAACTTGGTCTTTTCCTGGATTTTTGGATTAATCTGGCACATGAACAATATGCAAAACTCATCGTTGATGCTGCTGATGGAAAGAACCCACGAATTGAGGCATATTGTCTTGATCCTTCTGTGGGTACAGATATACTTACAAAATTCTATAGCACCATCCATATGTCTGGAACCTTGGAACCACTTGAGGAATACCGTGATTCACTTGGGCTTTCACCTAAGACTACCCTTGTTTCTTTCCCATCACCTTTCCCAAGGGAAAATCGAAAGATCCTCTATGTGAAAGATGTTACGACGAAATACTCTGAACTTGTCAAGGATGAAGGTGTTATGGGTCGTATGTGGGATTATGTTTTTAGCATCTGTAATACCTTCCCGCAGAATACTATGGTTTGTTTCCCTAGTTTCAACACACTTTCCATGTTCCAAAGAAATACCGATTTTTCATCGATCAAACGTTCAATATTCTTAGAAGAACAACAAATGAGCCAGTCAGCGTTGATGGATCTTGTTTCCGATTTCAAATCACATGGTGAAAATGAGGGAAATGGCGCAGCATTGTTCTCCGTAATGGGCGGACGTATCAGTGAAGGTATGGATTTTCCTGCTGAGCAGCTGGAGATCGTTGTTATCGTTGGTATCCCTTATCCAAAGCCAACAGCCCGACAACGAGGGCTTCAACGATATTATGATATGAAATTTCGAAAAGGATGGGAATACACTGTGGAAGCACCCACTGCCCGAAAACTCCTGCAGACCATCGGTAGACTCATTCGGGACGAATCCGATAGAGGTATCGCAATCCTTCTTGATAGAAGGGCACCTCGTTTTAGAAAATATATCCGTGATCTGGAGCCATCATCACATCTTCTTAAGGATGTACAGGAGTTCCTCGCTTTACGATAAAAATTCGTTTTTACTCATCATGTTTTTCGTGAGGAAGCAGATTTGGTATACCATCTTCAATAGGGTACTCTTCATGACATTTCGTACATGTTAATGTCCCAAGGATAATTTCGTCCCCTTCTCTTTTTTTGATATCGAGAGTAAGGTCTGCTTTACAGGTGGGGCAGCAGAGGATGTCCATTATATCCTGTTTCATATGTCACTCTCCTCATTTTTTAGTGGTTGATCACCTTCAAAAATGCTAGGAAGGTACATTGCCTTTTTTCTTCCCACATCTGGGTCCCATACAAATGCCCAGTCCTCATTATTGTTCTTCTTTTGATCCTCTTGGCTCTGCAGGTAATTCTTCACTTGGGAGTCCATGAGGTCTGCTTGAGCTAGCACTGCTGCTTCAGCAATTTTTGGCATTCGGGGTGAACCATACTCATATTTTCCATGATGACTGAGGATCATATGAGATAGATACAGTTCCAATCGTTCATCAAACGTGCCATTGTCTTCTCTAATTTTGGCAATCTTTTCTCGTATCCATCGTTCCCCTATGACGATGTGGCCAATGAAGTTACCTTCATCGGTTTTTTCAATGGATGTTGTCGTTTGATATTCCCTCAATTTTCCAACATCATGTAATAATGCACCAGTGAGGATAAGGTCCTTGTTCAACCCTGGATAGTACTCACAGATTGTTTTAACCAATCGGGCTACGCCAAGGGAATGCTGCAGATTTCCACCAACATAATTATGGTGAAAGGTCATTGCGGAAGGTGAATGGGTGTATTGATGGACAAATGTTGGATCCTCAAAGAAGAGTTGAAGTAATTTTTTCAGTTGAGGTTGTTCGATTTCTGAGATGATTGTTTTTACCTGTGAGAACAAGGAGGATATTTGATGTTCATCGAGCGCGGCTATGAAATCTGATTTCACGTACTCGTCATCACTGCAACGACGTAGTCCTCCGCTTATCTCATTAATAGAGACCTGAAGTTGATCATTATATGTTTCAACCGATCCGGCACGTATCTGTATGACGTCACCTGTTCTGAAGCTGTCAAACAATCGTTTCACTCTATCTTTTTTATCTCCGCCCCAATATTTTACAGCTATCTCTCCGGTCTTATCGACAACCACAAAATCAAACATCGTCCCTTTTCTATAGGATCTTGGTGCGTTTTTAATCTTGACCGCAAAGACATCATTTATGGTGTCCCCTTCTTTGAGATCCTCAATATATTGTTCCTTCTTCCGTTTCTCTGTACCCGTTGATATCATAGCCTGTTCATTGTTCTTTTTATCATAATGATATATATCTGTCATAACGGTGTTTTCCCCCTGATAAATCTATATAATTGCTATTTGAAATCACAGAGTGTTCTATCCCGTTAGAGTTTAAACGTTTTTTCCCTACTTAGTACGATTATCGACTAAAAAAGAAGAAAAGCACACAGTGTATTCTAGTGTGCACTACTCTTTGTTACATTGATGTGCTAGGACTCGCGCACGTTGCCCAACGACGAATAATTTTGCAATAAAGGTTATCTCTTGGGCTTCTTCCTCGCTTGATATCTGTCCAACGATCATCATAGTTGCTCAAAGATACTTGTTACCTTACTGCTTATAAGCAGTTGTGGTACAACCATTGTCCATATTGTCTAAATTGTAAATCAATCAAGTATCTCATTGTTTTTTTCAAAGAATTTCGTTGAGGGAGGGAAGAAAGGGCGTTTTATTAAAAAAGATATACTTTGATACACCCTTTCTCATATGGTAATCTAAACAAAATGAATATTAAAAACTTCCTTTTTGATTCTTGTACATTTCAGAAATTATACAGATGAAACCATCAATTTTGATTTATTTAAGAACAATCGTTCATTCTTGCTTAAACGTAAATGTTACATGGTCTGCTCTATCAAAATAGTCTGAATCATATTCTGTGAAATCACCATCAACGCTCTTTATGTCACCTGGTTTCAAATTAAAGACCATGTCATAAAGGGAATGAAGAAGGTTATCATTTGAATCATAGAAGTTCATATACACATATGCTGTGGAAATGTTCTCAGTACCATTGTTCAAGACTTCACCATGGACCAAATATCGAGTTGCATCAGCACTATAGACAAATCCATTTGCAATGGTTTCATAGCCTTTTTCAGAGGTCCATCGTTGTGTCACCACCGAGAAATTAACTAGAACAATATCGGTGTCTTCATCAATGAGATCCGTATTATCATTCTCTTGATTGTCGGTGTTCTCCTCATCGACACAACCAGCAAATATACTAATAATGCTGACAAGAAATATGATTAGTATGACAAGTTTTACTCTCATGTTTAATCTCCTTATATGTCGTACAAATTATTTCGTTATTGATTAATAAACTTTTATGAACGAAATTGGAAAATCATTCTTTTTTTCAAGAGTTATTTTATGGGGCTCTCAACACTCTTTTCATCGAAACCAATAAAACTAAGTCCTTCATTATACCACTGCAAGGTGTCGCGATAAATGATACAAAAAAAGATTAACGACATACTTGCATCATATGATACAGACGACATAACGATTGCAACTGTCTGTTCTCATTCTAGCTTACAGATTTTTCATGGTGCAAAACAGGAAGGTTTCAAAACATTAGGCATTGTTGTAGGTGAACAACGACGACGGTTCTATGATGCATTTCCTTTAGGAAAACCCGATGAATTCTTAATGGTTGATAACTACAAGGAGATTCTATCTAGGACTGATGAACTTCAAGATCAGAACACCATTGTCATTCCACATGGATCCTTTGTGGAATATCTAGGACCCGAAAAATTCATGATATTACAGCTTCCAACCTTTGGTAATAGAGATGTGTTGATGTGGGAATCAGATAGGGACAAGGAACGGACTTGGCTTGAAGGAGCAGGTTTGACCATGCCTTATGAGATCAAGAACCCGAAGGACATCAAAAATCCTGTTATCGTCAAATATCATGGTGCAAAAGGTGGAAAAGGCTTCTTCATTGCTAAAACATATGATGAGTTCAAAAAACGCATTCAACCTGATAAACCATACACGATTCAGGAATTTGTGATGGGTACCCGGTATTATCTTCATTATTTCTACTCTCCTATTCAAAACAATGCATATAAACTGAGCAAGGGAAGTCTTCAAATGCTTTCAATGGACCGGCGTGATGAGACGACCATCGATGAGGTTCAACGATTGGGATCCATTGCTGAACTTGAAGAGATCGGTATCCATCCAACCTTTGTTGTCACCGGTAACATCCCTATCGTCATGAGAGAATCCTTATTGCCAAAGGTCTTTGAAATGGGTGAAAAGGTCGTTGAAAAATCGCTCTTGTTGTTTGGTGGTATCATCGGGTCATTTTGTCTTGAAACGGTTGTAACTGAGACCCTTGAGTTCAAGGTCTTTGAGATATCTGCAAGGATCGTAGCAGGAACCAACCCCTATATCACGGGTTCACCATATTCAGATTTTATTGAGCCAAATCTATCCACTGGCAGAAGGATCGCTCAGGAGATCAA
Organism: uncultured Thermoplasmatales archaeon; assembly: GCA_964410735.1. Taxonomy (GTDB): domain Archaea; phylum Thermoplasmatota; class E2; order DHVEG-1; family DHVEG-1; genus EX4572-165. The sequence goes on along the minus strand of CAYPIF010000029.1, from coordinate 6,361 downwards.
ATATGCAGCGAAACATGATCAATTAGGAGAAATCCTCTCCTAATCACACTGATTTCATCAAGGTTACCATGATGCCCATCTGTGCCCACATCCTGTTCTCAGCCTCATCAAAGATCACTGATTGAGGGCCATGTGCAACCTCTTTTGAAACTTCATATCCATAATACGCTGGTAAACAGTGCAGAAAAATAGCATCAGGGTTTGCCTGTTTCATCATTTCGTCAGTAACTGTGTATCCTTTGAACTCTTTCATTCGGATTTCCTTTTGCGCTTCATCACCCATTGACACCCAGGTATCCGTAGCGATGACATCAGCGCCCTTTGTACAGTCTTTCACAGAATCCGTTATCGTTACCTTAATGCCAAATTTCTTTGATTCATCGACATAGTATTGATCTGGCCAGTATTTTTCAGGTGATACAATAGTGCAATCCATCCCGGCAATACCACAACCAAGAAGATATGAATGTGCCATGTTATTCTTACCATCACCAAGATAGACAAAAGAGATGCCTTTCAGTTTCCCCTTATGTTCCTTTACTGTCATGAGATCTGTTACCACCTGGCAGGGGTGTTCCTTATCATCAAGTCCACTGATGACTGGAACGGATGAGAATTTGGCAAGATCTTTCATTGCTTTGTTGCTCATCGCTCGATACATGATGAGATCAACATACCGTGAGAGAACAAGAGCAGTATCCTCAATGGTCTCTCCCCTTCCGAGCTGAATATCATTTTTACTCAAGAACAATGCATGGCCGCCTAGTTTCTCCATCCCAACCTCAAAAGAGACACGGGTCCTTGTACTTGATTTCTCAAAGATCATTCCAAGGGTCTTTCCACTCAGCTCATGGGTCTTTTCTCCTTTTTCGTTCTTCTTTTTTAGTTGAATGGAAAGATCGATGATTTCATTTAAATCATCTTTAACGTCTAACATTGATATAAGATCTCGTTTCATAGGCGAAAGCAAATACTGATGTTTTGTTTAAATGTATCGCTAAGGTAAACTCTATAACAGTAAATGGTATACCTCTTGTTTGGTTGGCATGGGAGTAGATATTGGTTCATTATTCCACATGGAAGAAATATCGATAAAAGACCTTCAAAATCAGATCATCGCCATTGATGCACATAATGTGCTGCATCAGTTCCTTTCAAGTATCAGGCAACGGGATGGCACACCACTTAAGGATGCCAATGGTCAGATCACCTCACATCTCTCAGGTTTGCTTCATAGGACAGCAACACTTGTCGAGAATCAGATACGACCTATCTATGTCTTTGATGGTGTTGCTCATCCATTGAAACAAAAGACCTTGGAACTTCGCAAACATAGGAAACTTGCTGCCGAAAAGGAATGGCGGGATGCCCTTGAAAAAGGTGACCTTGAGACCGCTCGAACAAAAGCACAGCAGACATCAAGAGTGACTGATGATATTGTGAAACAAAGCAAAGAACTTCTCACTCTGCTTGGCATTCCCTTTATCCAGGCGCCATCTGAAGGTGAATCTCAGGCGAGCTATATGGTCAAACAAGGGGATGCTCATGCGGTTGGTTCTCAGGATTTTGATTGCTTGTTGGTTGGGGCGCCTGTTCTTATTCGTAATCTTACCTCAAGCTCACGACGAAAACTTCCAGGGAAAAAAGCATATACATCTGTTCATCCGGAACGAATTAATTTCCTTTCAGATCTTAAAAAACTAGGGATTACTCAAAAGCAGCTGGTTGATATGGCTATTCTTATTGGAACTGATTTTAATGAGGGCATCAAAGGTATCGGTCCTCAAAAAAGCCTACATCTTATCAAGAAAAATGGGAATCTTGAAAATGTGTTATCGACGGTGGCTGTGGACAATGTCCCAACCTTTGATGAGATCAAAGAGCTTAGAAATCTTTTCTTGGATCCAAAGGTGATCAAGGATTATGAGATTGCCTGGAATGAACCAGATATCGATGGTGCTATCGATCTTCTCTGTAGTACATATCAATTCAGTGAGAACAGGATCAAAACAGCTTTAGAGAAATTCACAAGTATGAAAGAGCTAATGAAACAAAAAACCTTGTTCTAATCCTTATTTTCAGGGATGGCGGTTATGGGCAGTCTTTCTAGTTCAGGTATCTCCTCACGTGCTTTTTCCATGATTATCATATGGATATCATATAATCAACCTACAGACATGGTTTCAGAGACAATGATTTCAAGTTCTCCCAAAAGAACAGGTCCTGATCTTCTTAATCGTATGAGGTGAGCATCGATGATATCTTCGATGTTCTTGGTCAAATGTCTAATAACCTCTGATTGTAGCATGCAACTTTCATCACATGCATCCACCAGCATATAACTGGATTCTTTGATTGCTGTGAATCCGATACTGACAATGATGTCTGCGATGATAAATCCGACCAATGCATCTGCTTCTGTGAATCCCATTGAAGAAAGGATCAATGCGACAACGGTGAGTCCTGAGGCGACTCCATCCTTTATTGTGTTGAACGCATCGAGTTTCACCGAGCCCATCATAGATTTTTTCCCTTTGACCTGTTTATAACTCCCTGGTCCAACAGCAGCGATAGTAGCGATTAAAGCAAGGATAATACCGGTTGTGGGCAATTGAATCGGGTGAGGGTTAACCACTGCATATATGATCGGTAGACGATATGGCTAGCAAGGATCATCATGGCAATGGCAGCCGCAATCGATGCCAGATTCTCCATCTTGTAATATCCAAAATGGAGCCGATCATCTGCAGGTTTACGTAAAAATCGAAGGCTGGTCTAGACCGTTAGTGAGACAAAACCATCTCCTATGCAATCAATGCCATTGGCGGTTAAGGCGACACTTTGAGCTAAGAACTCACCAAAAACTATTTGTATTATACTTAGACCAAACAAGAGGATTGTAGTGAACCCTGCAAGTCGTTCTGGTTGGTTTACCTGTTTTTGTTTCTTCATATGCATCTCTTAAAGAGAGTTCACCCTTTTAAAAGGAAATCCAATCGGTCCCCTGGAATGTATTCAACAGGTTCTTTACCCTTGTTGAAAATACGAGCGTTTGTCACGCCCTTAAGAGTGATTCGATCATCCTTTATCTCAAGCATGCAACCTTCCCTTAACCCAACAACGGTTCTTTCGTTGAAGCTATGGTATTCCTTTATTCGGGTTTCTCTTGTTTCCCCCATATGTTTTGATGAAGGATCAGGGTCGATATAATGGGGGTTGAGAATAAAAGGTACGAGTTCAAGGGCGTTAAATGATGGCGGATACATGATCGGCATGTCATTTGTTGTCTGTATCGTTGCACCTGCGACATTTGAACCAGCACTTGTACCAATGTACGGTGTTCCTTTGTCTATTTCAGAACGGATAATATCAAGAAGATCGTTTTTGTAAAGCATGGTAAGAAGAACAAAGGTGTTACCTCCACCGATGAAAAGAGCGTCTGCGTCAATAATTGCTTGTTTTTGGTCTTTGTGATGATGGATCCCTTTGAGATGGAATCCCATTTCTTTGAATGCATCTTGTGCTATCTTTGTATATTCATCATGAGAGATACCACTTGGACGAGCATATGGTATGAAAACAACATTCTCTTTGCCATCTACTGTGTTAGTAATATTCTCTTTGCAGTGTTCTAGATATGTTCCACCATGTAGTGTTGAGTTGCTTACCAGGAGAAGATTCTTTGCCATATGATTAATGTGAATCTGTTCATCGTTAAAAGAATTACGATGGTGCCATCCGTTGTTTATTTAACAATATTTAAACCATATGATGATTTTATTGGTTTTTAAATATATGAAAATCTGTCTGTATCCTGGTGGCATTGATCATCTTAGAATGGGTGGTATCAAGACGGCCTTTGAAAATAAAAAAAAAGCCTTTGAGCTGCTAGGTATCCCCTATTCATTTCATCCGTTTAGTGAACCGTTTGATATTTTGCAACTTGAATGTCCTAGCCCTCAATCCGCGATGTATGCATTATGGGCAAAGAAAAATGATAAGTATGTCGTTATGAGCACTCATGTCACAGTTGAGGATTATAAGGAAACCTTTGCCTTTAGTAAAGCAACATCCTCATTTTTAGAGAGTTACCTGCGTTGGTATTATTCTCATGCGGATTTGCTCATTGCTCCTTCAGAATATACAAAAAAACTTGTTCAGGGTTATGGTGTGGAGAGGCCGATAAAGGTCATTAGTAATGGTCTACATCCTTCTTTTTTGAATGATTCGACCTCTAAAAAGATTAATAAAAAGGATAAACCCGTTATTGGTGCTGCAGGTTTTGTTACGAAGCGGAAAGGAGTTTTGACTTTTTGTGATGTTGCACGGGATTTTCCTGGATGTGTTTTCAATTGGGCTGGATCAGTGCATGATAACCTGCTTTTTGATATTCAATCAATGGAAATTCCAGATAATGTCAGATTCCTTGGTTTTGTTAAGGATATAAAAGAGGTGTATACTTCATTTGACTACTTTCTTTTTCCGTCCTATGAAGAGAATCAGGGTATTGTTCTCCTTGAAGCTGCAAGTTTCGGATTGCCTTTGATCGTTCGGGATCTGCCGGTGTATTCTGGTTGGCTTATTGATGGGCAGAATTGTTTGAAATGTAAAAGCGATCAGGATTTTAAAGAGAAACTTAGGATATTATTAAAAGACGATACTCTTAAAATGAAATTGAGCAAGAACGCACGGGTATTGGCAGAGGCAAATGATCTTCAGATAATTGGGAAACAGATAGTTGCTTGTTATGATGTTTTGCTTCAAAACTAGTTCTCAATCTTTAAATCATGGCAGTGTTTCAATAAAAGGGAGGCAGGAGGTGGGAGGCATATTTTGGATAAGTAAAAAAGTTGTATCCTTAGTTTTTCACCCACCTCTTCTTGTATACTATTTATCGTCAATTGTTTAATAAATTATCTGTACATTATTCGACAAAAAACGAAATTTAGTACATTTTACAGCACAACATTCTGATTCATCTGTCTAAAGTTAATTGATTGGGTTAGGTGAGTATCTCTTTTGTCAAAAAATCAAAAATTGCATAACCTATGGGATATTTTATCCATTAAGACTCTTATTAAAATTAGTGTTTTTTAGCTTATAAAATCGTTTAAAACAATCACAACATTCAAATAAACTATATTGCACTCAAATTAATGTGATTCTGAATAATTCATAATTAATTATAAAATTATTTTGAAAATTGTTATTTATTGAAATATATTTTTAAATAGATAAAGAGATTTATTATTATTTGGGAGATAATGTATGAAAAAAAATTGGGCTATCTGGAATCCTTTTGGTTTTATTAATCCCTGTTATAGCTAATCCCATATTGGCTGTAAACGTGGAAGAATATGATGCCGATGATTTGGAACTATGATGGAAATTATTAATTTCGATAGGGCGCGTTAACATCTCTTTTGATGATAAGATCCTCTATGGATTTGTTCTTGTTGGGTATACCAATGGAGAGACACTGATATTTGAAAGCATAAATATACCATTTGACGGGATACCTTCGTTTATCAATAATGGTTTGTTTTTCTCCTTCCTTTTACATAAACCTGCAACAAATCTGTGAATGATATTATAAAATATTCAATATTGGATGGATCGTGCCGAAACGAAAATATAAGAGTGCGGATACCGGGATTCGAACCCGGGTGCATAGCTTGGGAAGCTACGATCATAACCACTAGATCATATCCGCATGAAACAAATGTTTCATAATGATTTATTTAACATTATTTTTTAATTTATAATAAATATCAAACGATGCGTTTATATTGAATATATTTTTCACATGTCATTATGTGGAATTACTAATATGTAATACTTTTCATGGTTAATAACTTTTCATTAAATTTATCGTGCTTAGATAACGAACCAGGATTTTCGGAATTTAATCGTAATGGTTTAATAATATGTCTTAGTAAAATGTTTTACAGAGTTTGATTTGATATGATATAAAGTGAAGGGGAATGGATTTGTTCACTATTTTAATATTAACCTGGAATTTATATCTTCAAAAAAGTACTTATTAATTGAATTATTTTCAATTTGTAATAATAACTTATAAATATGATTATTTTGTTATATTTGTTATAATAAAATAATAACCCGTATTATTAGGTTGAAAAGCTCATTAAAAAACAAGAATTCAATTTAATGTTTGTAAAGGTAATATTGAAATGAAGGGGAGTATTGTGGACGTATATATGAGTGACAATGGCACTACCGATGTTTTAAAAGAAAAGAGTATAACCCACATTCCGCACTTTTTTAAGAAAAACATCTCATTTTCTTAATTTCTTCATCAGCCAATGAATCCTTCATCGGCAAATCACATAACTCTCAT
>CAYPIF010000028.1:0-10807 GCA_964410735.1 uncultured Thermoplasmatales archaeon | reverse complement strand
TCACCGAGAAAACATATATGTTTTCTCCTGTTAAACCTACCGGTTTTCTCCGAGTAATTAACCTAATTTTTCGTTATATTAATTCTCGGACAGGCTCATTAATAGGTTTTTTCGTTTGTTCATGGATATACTGCAATAAGAGGATTAAAAATTGTGTTTTTTTCCTGTTGCAAGGAGGGTCACGGCCTACACCCAACACCCTTACACGGTCTCATAAATATTTTTTCTGTGACCTATTTTTATCACTAAAATAATGAGTTCAGATTTTTCTATGTCTAAAATGATTCTATGATCGCCTACTCTTAATCTATAGCCGGGATCTCCAACTAATTTCTTGACGAAACTCTCAGGTCTTATTCTAACTCGCTCAAGAGCTTTAATGATTCGTTCCTGTACATCTTCTTCAAGTTTGTTAAATTGTTTCTGGGATGTATCAGTAAAAACAACCTCATAGCTCATTTCTTCATCTCTTTCTTTATTTTTTCAAGAGAATGAATTTTACCTGCTTTATATTCAGCACGGGATTGAGCTATTTCTTTTTTTGTCTGTTCACTGAGCTCTTTAGTATCCTCTATTAAATCCCAGATGACCTCTTCATAGGTTTCTTTGGCAAAAAATTTTCTTTTCAAAAGTTCCTTTTTTAAAGAGTTACTTATTTGGATGGTAGTATCCATAGTATATTATAGTATGCTATAGAATATAAAGTTTTTTGTTTGTGTAACTCAGGCAGATGTGTCACCTATTTTCTTAAATCGCCACCATTTCCTCTAATTTAAGTTCTTTGTTGAAAGAAACATGGTCCTTTTGTTTCCGTTCTCAAAGGCAGGGGATTGTGTCAAGATCTGTAGTAATACAGCAGCTGTATCATAGAGATCACCTTCTGCTTTTTGAACGGTTTCAATAGCCTTTTGTATGATTGCTGCCTCGATCATGCTTGCTTTTTCCGAACATTTCAACAGCTATCGCATTATAATATGTTATCCAATAAGGACATAGGTGACATCAATTGACCCCCGAACTTGAACTGAAAGAACACACCAGGACGATATCGTGTGCTTTGCTGTCATCATCGTAAGTGAACTGAAAGTAGGGATCCCATCATAAGAGTCCTTAGGATGGATAAAATCCATCTCTCCAAGGTTCACTCTGTTTTATCACCCATTTTTTTAGAGAGCAGTATAAGTTTATATGTTTTGAGGGGTATTTTCACCGGGTGCCTTATAAAAGACCTTCATCATCTTCTGTAATTTGTAAAAATGAATTATGGTTGGAGTACTATGATATGGTAATTGTTTCTCTGTGAAAAGGAGTTTATTTTTAGGGTAAAATACCTGGGGGGTTTTTTTTCTTCGTGGTCTGCATCTCTTTGTTGAGGATCGGGTGATGCATCACGATGATGCCTCCCCCAGTATTCTACAAGTCATGCTGTATACTTATGTTTGTATAAATAGTTGGTAGGTGTATTGATATTTTGGCTCTGGTTCTGTATCTGTGGTCAACCCGTTTGTATTACGGCAAATAACGTAGTATAAATCGATTATTTTATAAATATTGGTTCAAATCCTTCACCGTGAGAGGAAAAATGATTCGCCATAGATTATCTGCTGTATTTGTTGTATGTATCTCTTTATCCACCACCGTGATTTCCGTTTTTAATTCACCACAACTAAAAGCCGAGGTCATCCTGGAGGTAAACTCAATGAGACAAACGAAGAATCTACCATCAGTACAGGGTGACACGATCAAGATAGCGATCTGTCAAATAAGAACGAACGGGGAGTTCAATGTCACGATAAAGGAGATGCTTTCGGAGAATTATAAGTATGTCTTGAATCAGCTGACCAGCACCATTGTCGATGCATACGAGTATAGTGGTCAACTTGAGAGCATCCTTGGTGTATTCAAGGAGAGTGATCTGATAGGGTCAGATATGACACTTCAGGATATATTTGATAGGGATGTGCCGATGGGGGATGATACCGCGGTGTGGAATCTATCGATAATGGAACCGTTCATCGCTCATTTTTCACCTGTGTTGATCGTTGGCATGGGTTTTGGAGCAGGGATAGCAGATACCATCGGTTTGTTCAGCGGGAACATCTACTCATTGGGTGTTATCGGACTGGGTGGTGTTCTCTGTATTGATGCGTTCGCTAAGACAATTTACGCTCAATATACCTTCACATTTCCCCTTCTCATACATGTTCTCTCCGGGTTTGTTGGTATCATGATGTTCCCCATTCATCTGGATTCCCTGTATACTTCCGGTCTGCCGTTCAAGATCTATAGTAATTTCGTCGCCTTTGGTTTATCAGGTCTCACCATCGGTGTTCCCATACCCGCTGATGGGTACTAATTCATGGTCATAATGTCTAAAATGAACCCACCTTGAATACGTTCACAGGATGTCGTAGAGTATCACGTATCCAACCAAGTGTTTTTTTTTGAGAATGCAATGCACGATCGATGGTATTATTTCAAAAAAAAATGGATGGTGATGTGTTGTATGACTGATCATCACGATTAAAAAATGGTAACCTCTCTCTTAGATGTTGCTCATCCGGAGGGTAAAGGACCTTGCCTGCGTCAGATCATCATCATTTGGTCTTCCACGGCTAAAAATAGGAACTTACCTTTGCAGGAGTATTTCCCCTTGATAACTGCACCCATCCTTTTCAGTTGATCCTCCATCACCAAGACCTCTTTACCAGTCCCTCCACCGGAGGTGTCGAACAAGGCGACCATCCTTTTTTCAAATATATTCCTACCGATGAACTCAATCATATCTTTCGCGGGTTTTCCACCATAACATCCTGATCCAAAGAAAATAAATGTGTCATCCTCCAACTCTGCGTTAGATACCGCCTCTGCCTTTACACTTATCTCTGAGGCGATGGACTCAGCAACCTTCTTCGTATTTCCATTCTTGGAGAAATAGATAACCTGAAAATCCATGAAGAGTTGTAAAAAAACCTTTGTTTTAAAACCTATCGATGCAAATAGATCCGTTGAAGATCATTAATTTTTTTAAAAAGGGGGGTTGACTTGTTTTTTTTCTTTTGTTTGAGCCCTTTGTTTTATGGTAACAACATCCTTTTTTTAACCCGGATGTGAAAGCCGTTGGTTCTGGTGGGAGAGGAGGAAGAAAAAAGGGAAATTCAGGAAGGGGGATGCTCTCTCACCGATACCATATGGATACTTTTTGTTTATCAACATATCCAGTATATAATAATGAGACTATAGAGCGTTATATATACCTCAGTGTGATCCTTGTTTTTGCAGTATTATATCAGAGAGTTTTACCAGGGGGTGATGGTACCGTTGCATTTTTCTTGTCAGGTCTGCTATTTGAATTGATCGTTGGGGACACCAATGAAAACAGGCAAAACAATTCAGACACCTATCAGACCAAACCGGTTTGTCATCGATCAGTTCAATATTGTCAACAGGGCAGATCTTCTGGCAAATACCGCAGCTGTTACATGTATCATCAGCGTAGAAACCCAGGGAATCCCAACCTTTCAACAAGGCTTGTTTAAACATTGGTAAAACATTCGGTAACAATCTAACAAAGATACCCAGGAGAATGATATGGTCGATGATTCCACTATTTTCCATATGGTCCAGTTTTTGTGATGTAACATCCTGGACTATGCTGTTTTTTTTTTCTTCAAAAATATTAAACATCCTTTTTTGCTTGTCCAGGGGTATCGATGTATACCCAAGGCCGTTATGGGGCATTTTGATGGTATATCCCGCTGAGAGTTTTTTGTTATTTGAATGGAAAACCATCTCCAATTTCTTCATGGTCTTTAACGGCATGATCCCATAGGTGCAAATCGCGAAAAAATAGGTGTTGGACGGTGTCCGTAGTTTTTTGATGAACTCATAGAGTATGTCTGGTGCTTTGAAATCATAGATGGGGAAGACCAGGCCGATCATATCCGCCTTTGAGACGATATTCTCCTTTTTCAAGAGCGGTATTATCGGTTTGACCTCCGCGTTAAGTCTTTGACCTATGGTTGAGGCCACATAATACGAGTTGCCGGTCCCTGAAAAAAAATATATCTCAGCGGTCATACGGTTCCCTTTTCTACCAATACTGCTCCATGTATATTTTCAATCATTCTTATTTATTCCCTTTGACTGAGAATACATCATACAAAAAAATAATATATGTGGATGTGACTGTTGCATCACTATCCACATTCAAGGGCTATTATGTTAGGGGTTTTTTTGATTTGATATTGCGTATGGTATCAGGATGATGGATCCCGTTGAACATACCGTAGGAACCGCCAGCGGGTTATCTTATTGGCATCCTTGAAAAGATCTCGTAAATCCTTCTGAAGCCCCTGGATCTCTTCTCTTTGGTTCTTAAGGGAATCCCGTTGCTCCGTGGTTAGATCCGGCAGGTCAACATCATACTCATTTTCAAGCATTGAATGAACCCATTCACGGATCTCTTCCCTTTGAACGTCTGTAAGATCAGGGAGAACGCCACCGTATGATTCATAGAGAGTATGGATTTCCATTCGGATCTCTTCATCGCTGGCACCTTGTCGTTTAAGCATGATGATCTGTTGTTTGATATAGGCTTTCTGTTCCGGTGTCAGCTCTATGAAGACAAATCCATACGTGTCCTGCAGCATTGTTTGAATGCGCATGCGTATCTCATTTTTTTCTTCATCGGTCAGATCAGGGAGATCAACCCCGAAGTCAATGAGCATATCGGCGATGACATCCCGTATCTCCTGTCTGATGCTGCCCTGTCTTCTTTCCTGAACGATTGTCTTGAGGAGGTCCTTTTTCTCTTCCTGGGATAGCTCCGGCAGGTCGATACCATATGATTCTGCCATCATCCGCAGGTCATTTCGTGCTTCCTTCAGATCGGTATATACCATGATTAACTCCTGAAGTGTCGGTGAGCCTCCGGAGATCATCGCATCAAATGTATGCATCATGTCTTCATCATCAAGAGCTATTCTCTGGTTTACCGCAACGACACCCACTGCGCCTAAACCAAGGAGCATGATGCAGAAGAATGCTATCAGTTTCATTTTCATTTTTTTTTATCACCAATCAGAGGATGAGCATTTTTTCTTTATAAGCTTTTTACCAAATCTCACCCAAAAACATTCCAAATATATGAAATTCAGATGAAGAATACTAAATGTCGTTATACCCCCCATATGGTTAGATGAAAATATAATTTTCTCTTCTTATTGAAACCTTTATTCTCAATTAAGGATGTCACAGTGCAGAATTCAATTAAAAACATTTTTTACATATTTTCAACAATATACATGTATGTTACCAGTATATTGTAGAATACTCTTCAAATGAAGAATTGGTGGGGTCAATACTCTTTTTCTTTCAACTCATCTCACATCGTTCATATGTAGAAAAATTATCTCTCGTTTTATACAATGAGCCCAACGCTTGTTAACACCATGAAGGATTAATTCAAAGAACGATTAAAGCAGATTAAATGATCATATACATGATAGTGGTTTTTTTAATAGAGGGGTGAATTGAGCATGTCCTTGAGGGTCTCCGCAAGTTCAAAACGCTCGGTATCGGTTAATTGTAATGGATCGGTTCCGATGAATCGTTTGAACCGATTGATGCGTTCCTGTACATATGTGTAATTCTCAAAATCCTTTAAGGTATGATCCAGTTCCATGCACATTCCCTGCAGGGTGAGCAGGTGTTTAGGATCCTGAGGGATTTCTAGGTCTTTGAATTGTTGAAGCTTCGTTAGAATTTGATGGATGTCTGTGACCCATTGTTTAGTATGGATCTCAAGATGTGTGTATGTTTCCAGATCACCGATCATGAACTCATGGACCAACTGTATCTCCTCACTGGTGAGTTGTTGTCTGGTCTTGATCTTTGCAATGATATCCTTCATCTCTGATCTGTAAAAATCCTGATAGGTCTCCCTTGCAAAGTTCTTCAATCGTTCCAAGGGAATAGGTTTTGATGGTGGTTCGTCATCATCCAGATGCATAATGAGAAAGCTGAGATTCTTTGTGAGCTCTTCAATAGTTCCAGGGATATCTCGTTTCATCTCCAATATAGTGTCTTTGCTGGTAGGGGTATTGATCAATGACATTTTGTTTTCCTCTTTACAATAGATATTTTTTATGTTTTCCTTCTCTCTTTGGGTTCATCACTCTTTTTTTGTAATCTATCCTTATAAAAGGTAGTGAAACCGTACCATGCGACGAAACCTCCAAGGAACAAGAGGGTGAACCAATCGAACAGTAGATCAAACATACCTGGTTTGTACACACTGTTTGGGTAGAATAATCCTTGACTGATCATACGGCTTCCATGAGCGATCATGATGACTCCTGATACGGCGATCAAGGCATGTTTCACATATTTGGATGTCCTTAGGAGAAATATGAACAATGCGAAGGTAGATGTGATAAAAATGCTGAAAAGGATTGAACCAAATAATTCATTCATCTTTTTCACTTTGAGTTTATGTACTCTTCTTTTGTTAAAATCGTAATTTTATTGATTATTACATCCCAGGGGCTCATTAATCTTCCACTGCCATCATTATACTGTTCATCGTTTGGGTAATTTGAAAACGTTTCAATGAGATCTAAACCTTCGATAACAATTCCAAAGGCTGTGTTTTTTCCATCTAATGAACTGATATTGTCAACACATATTAGGAATTGACATCCAACTGTCATTGAATCTGTGGATGTTCTTAAATACGATATTGTTCCGGGGATATGTTTTATCTCTAGACTTTTTTCAACCGGGATTGGATTTTCAGTGAATTCTTTTAATGTTCCATTTAGTGTATATTGTCCCCCATAGATTGCTAGATCTGGGAATACTCGATGAATTATGGTGCCATTATAAAATCCGTTATTGGAAAGGTTGATAAATCTATTAACGGCCTGTGGTGCAATATTTTCATAGAACTCGATTGTGATGTTACCATCATTTGTTTCTAAAATTGCGATATATTCTTGATTTTTTACTTCAATTTGTTTAGAACTATTATTTATTTGGTATGAAAGCAAAATTATTACTAATATCACAATTGGAAATATGATATATGTATAGGTCTTAGTTTTCTTTGATGAAATCATAACTACCCTTATTTTTCCCACTACATGTTATTAGATAAAAAGAGTTGCCCAAATAATCTATATAGTGATATGTACCCTTTTAATTCTTTATCATTCGAGAATATCGATACCCTATCAATCTTGAAATTGTATTAAGGATTAATACAATGATGATAAGTACAAATGCGACCGCATATAATTTATCCATGAGTGCGGGTGTTCTTGCTGCAAATTCGAAATAATTGTAAATCATGTTTGGCAAGGATGCAGCTTGATGGAGGAGTGATCCTGGTATTTCCCTTGCGTATCCCGCAGTAAGAAGAACCGCAGCTGTTTCCCCGATTGCTCTGCCCATTGATAGAATAATTCCACTAATGATACCAGCGATTGCTGTTGGTATCACAACTTTAACAATTGTTTGCCACTGAGTTGCACCTAGCGCATAACTGCCCTCTCTCAGGTCATCAGTCACTGTTCGAATAGCCTCTATTGAACTTCGTAACATAAGAGGGATGATCATGATTCCTAATGTTATTCCTCCTATGAGAAGTGACCATCGGAACCCTAGAGTGATAATAAAGAACATGAATCCAAATGCACCATATACTATAGATGGAGTACTTGCGAGGGTATCTGAAGCAAACATAATTGTTCGAGTAAAAAGATTTGTTTTTTTTGCATATTCCTGGATGTATATTGCAGCACCAATAGAAAGAGGTGTAGCAAGAAGCAATGAAATACCAACTAAATACAGAGAACCGACAATTGCGTTAAGAAAACCTCCTTGTATGCCGCCCATACTTTCTATCTCTGTTAAATATTCGAGTTTAAAGACTGGTAACCCTTTACTTATAACATCAAAGAGGATGAAAAATAAAAAGATGGATGCGATAATTGAAAATGTAATAAGAATGGATACGCCTATTTTTTCATAAATACGTGCTTTTTTTATTGATGAAACCGCATTATCAGGAAAATATTTTTGTGTTCTACGATACTTCATAATCTTAGATTGAGTTATTGTTTGTTTCGTTTCAGAAATAATCTTGAATTTTTTTTCCACCGGTCTTTCTTCAAGGATGATAAATGATTTTGATTTTTTTTCTGAGTCTGTATTATTCTTTTTATTTTTTTTGGTGATATCGAATAAATTAAATTTCCGTTTGCCTTCCTTTTTTGTTTGTCCTTTTTCAATTTTGAATATGATAATGTTGAGAATAAAAACCATAACAAATAGGATCAATGCGACCGCAAACAATGCATGTCGGATGGGCGCGATGTCATACGCCCAATTGAATGTGTTAGCAATGATACCAGTCATTGTGCTAGTCGAATCAAAAAGTGAACTAGGTATTTTTACTACTAGTCCCATGATCATTAACACTGCCATTGTTTCTCCTATAGCTCTACCTGTTGCAAGGATGATGGAGGCAATGATTCCAGGTTTAGCTTGAGGTAATATCATTTTAATGAGCGTTTGCCATCTTGTTGTTCCAAGTGCTAGTGAACCTTCTTTAAGATCCCGTCTAACTGATCGTATTGCATCTTCAGATAGTGTTATAATGATCGGAAGAATCATTATAGCAAGGACGATCGATGCAGTGAAAACATCTCGTCCAATATATGTTGTTGGTTCAAAGATGGGTATGATTTTTCCGATTGTATCAATAAGAAAGGGATAGACGTTATTAGAGAGATATGGTCCCAGTGTCATTACCCCCCATAGACCATATATGACGGATGGTATGCCTGCTAATAATTCATAAATAGGTCGCAATATGTTTCGTAAACGTCTAGGTGTGTATTCTGAGAGAAACATTGCCGATGCAAGACCTATTGGAGTTGCGATCAAAATTGCTAATATCGTAGTTAGTATTGTACCAACAATGAAAGGTAAAATACCAAAGACCGGTTTTGTTCCCCAATCAATTACAGTTATCCCAAAGGTTGCTGAATTTCCAATTACTAGATTTTGTGGTGTAGTAGCCAAATAAATAATCTTAGATCTATCATCCGACTCATTGAATGAAATATTAACAATACCATAATTTTCAAGTAATGTTTCATTTTGGAAGTTGAAAAGTGTTGTTTCCCAACCGTTTGGACCTGTAATCTCTATTCCTAGTTGATCTGTAGCTCCCTTTTCTAGGATTATCTCATAAATTGCAGTCCCATTAACCGTAATCGATTTTATTTGTGGTATTACTCGAATCGTTTTTTGTTCTTCGTAATAAACAGAGAATGTTGAATTTAGAACAATACTTGGATTAATTGATGATCTCGCTTCGATTATGATATCATGGGTTCCTTCAGCCAGTTGAACAAGGTTAGCGTCAACAGTAAAAGTGACACTTTCCAATGGAGAAAGAGTAAACGTTGCAGATGAGTTTTCATAGTTCCATGTGGGACATCGTATGTACGGGCGAAATTTATCTCCATGAATAAGAGTAACTGTAATTATATCGTTTTCTTCTCCTTTATTTGTAAGTGTGTAATCATTAACAAGAGACATAGCATATAAACCAGAATCTAAAGTAAAAGAGTATGGATCAAGATTTATTGCATGATCTGAGACAATAATATTTAGTTCTTTTTTTTGTATAGAATCGAATTGGGAGGATATCTGAATATCAATTTTGTGACTGCCTTTATCAGAGGCGTTTATTGTTAGATTTACTATTTTTGATTGATATGGTGGGATGATGATATTTATTTCTTCTAATGAAGCTTCTAGGGTGTTTGATAAAGTATTAATTGTAAAACTGTCTACTCTGCCTGCGTTGTTATGTACAGTTATCGGTGTGGTTTCAATAGTATCTATTTTCAAATATAAAGAGGGCCTTTCGAGGAATATGCTAAAATTGCTAGATTCTATCACTGTTTGAACTGTTTTTGAATGTTTCAATGTCTCTTCATACATTGATTTCCATTCTGTTCCTGTAATAAAGTCAACTGGATCATTTTCCTGAAAGGCTGGAATCGCTTCATAACTAATAAAAACAATAATGAGCAGTACTATTAATGCTGTTGAACTTGCTAAGCCTAATAATACTGATTTAACAATTCTCTCGCCATAAAATAGATAAAGAATACATATAACAGTAAATAATATAACGGGGATTAAAAAAAACCAGAACAGAGTTGGTGAGGGATTTTCAACATTGAAGGTTCGTTTAAAATGAAACAGAATCGAAATGATACTAAAAGTGAAGAGTTGTATTATCCATACTAAATACGAATATCTTCTTTTAATTTTATAAAATAGAGGAAGAAAACCACTAATCTCAAATATTATTATTATAAAAAATTCTGTAGGATTAAATGTTGAAACCATATGAGGGATAATAAAGAATAAAAATAGGAATAACTGGGCAATATAAGGTATGAACTCTGAAAGTTTTTCCGATACTACTCTTGTCATTTGTACAACCGAAAATGATTCTAATTAAAAAGCCCCGTCATTATACATTCTATAGAATATATATCTCATTGATTGACAATTATAAAAAAAATAAAAAGATGGGTTTTCCAATTGAAAACCCATTGTTTCAACTATGTTTCTCTGTTTATGCGTAAAGGCTGATATAATCAGAGAGTTCACAGATGTTTTGGTTTGCTTCGGTTCGCAGACAGAAGTCAATGAAGACTTTTGCTGCACCTGTTGGTTGTCCAGCAGTGATGAACCAAAGAGCTCGGGAACCTGGCCA
>CAYPIF010000027.1:0-96221 GCA_964410735.1 uncultured Thermoplasmatales archaeon | reverse complement strand
TTAGAGAGTATATTAAGAAACAAGGGCGGAAAGGAAAACAGCTAAAGCTCTTCGATTTTCCTTAATCATGCCCCATAGCTTGCTATGGGGTTCTTGACTCTATTAAAATAAAAAAAGAGGATAAGGTAAACTGATCTTTTAATGTACTCATTGATCATTACGTTATTTTTTGTAAGTAAGCTTCAATTTTTTCTACGAATAATTCAAAGTCATCAAGATCCTCTTGGACAATTGCCCATACTCGTTCTTCATCGATTCGGCCATACTGATGAACTAAAAGATTTCTGAAACGAGCCATATCGCTTAAGGATCCCATCAATGTTTTATCGATGATTTGATGTTGGTGTAGTTCATTAAACATTTCTGAATAGGTTTCAGCTCGCTTCCACCCATGTTCAGATATAAGATGATTAGCAATATCAAGACTTGCTTCAATTGCCTCCTGTAATGAATGTTTGGTTGCCTGTTTTTTTTCAAATGAGTTCATAAAGATTTTTTTATCACTTGCCTTTATTTTTTCTAGATATGCAAGATTCGTAAGGATGATATCGATTTTTGTTTCAATGATCTCTATATCGATCATGAGGATAATTTCTCCCGTCTTATCTTGTTATATGTATCAAGATAATATTTGAAATCAAGATATTCATCGTAGACCCTTGTTTCAAATGATATCCTTTTCTTGTTATTTTTATCGACGAGAAGCTCGCCGTATTTTAGTACTTGATGAAGAAAGATCAACCCTTGATGATTTAGACAACGAACATCAATAGGTGCTTTAATGCTCTTTTCAATCTCTGAGGCAAGTTGTTCCGGGTAAAATTTGTTCTTTTGTAACACTCCTTTTGATAGAAAGACTGCAATATCCACATCACTTTTCTTATGGTTCGAATTTCGAGCAGTAGATCCAAAAAGATATGCAAACTCGACTTCATCCTTTTGAAGGAGGATATCAGAGATTTGGTTTTTCAGTGTATTTTTATTAAGAGAATTTTTCATTGATCTTGTTTCCCAAGGTTATAATAATCTTCATATTCAGTACTCATTTAAGAACTTTTATTTTCAACCACCATATTATATAATGAATTTGGATAATAATCTATGAAGAACTTTATCTTGAATTCAAAGTGTAATATCATCAAAACACGTCTTATGTTGCATCTTGGAATATTAACTTAATCTTCTTGATGACGGCGATTTAAATCTTTTTTAATTTTTATCATCGAGAGTTTTTTTCACATGTTTTTCGCTCGTCTTTCAAAAGCACCCTGTGTTTATTTTTTTTCTTTTTCACTTATTTTAATTCCATCCAAGTCATTGATTTATACAAAATGTTTTTGATTGCTTATATATCATACATACAGGATGATAACCATTAATATCACAGATTTCTTCTATCGTCTTCTTGCAGCATTGACAACTGCATGAAGGATAAGCCCGGTCATGCCTGAAAGAGCACCTATTGTTATGCAAAAGACCGTGATTAATGCATAGCTAACGCGTAAATAATGCATTGATTGATAATTTATATACTCTGTAAAACCAAAATAGAGACCTAAACCGAATAATATGATACCAGGGACACCAAAGAATAAAAGACTATGTTCCACTTCAAGATATTTTAAAATAGAAACAATAACACCAAGTCCATGGCCAACAGGTCCTTGTGTTGAAGTATCACCTTCATAAGTAACTGCTATAGGGACCTCTGTGAAGAAGAGTGAATGTTTCCTTCCTTGCATCAGAATTTCAGCGGAAACGCCCATGTCAGTATCCTTTGGAATGATCTTTTCAATGGCCTTTTTGGAATACGCTCTAAAACCACTTTGACCATCCTTTACCCGATGATTTTCTTCTTTACTCCCCGCATTTGTAAAACGAGTGAGCACCCAAATGCCAAAGCGTCGATATCGAGGGACACTTTCACCATTATTATCAAGGAATCTACTACCTATTGATATATCAGCTGTATCATCAATAACCGGCTGCATCACACTTTGAAGTTGATCCGCATCATGTTGACCGTCACCATCAAGAATCGTCAGAACATCATAATCAAGTTCCTTTGCATAGGTAAAACAGGTTTGAATAGCAGCACCATATCCTTTATTTCCACCATGGCGCATTACTGTAGCACCAGCATATTCAGCTATCGTAGCGGTCTTATCAGTACTTCCATCATCAACAACCAATATCTCATCAGCATATCTTTTTGCCTTGAGAACCACGCTTCCAATTGTCCGTTCTTCATTATAACAAGGAATGGCAACAAGGGTCCTTTTAGGAATATGATCACTATGTGCATTTGTTATTTGTTGATCATCCAATGCAGGTGAAGATTGTTTCTTCATAGGTTTTTTCCCTTATTTTTTAGATCGGATAAAATGAAATACTACTGTTAGGAGAATCTAAGAGTGCCTCTGTGTTTTATTGTTTGTGTTTTATTTCATTTTTTATGTGTTTAATTTTCTAAAAAAATTATTCTTTGTCGTACACGGTGTCATGATGTTCAAATGATTCGAAGGTGATAGCATTGTCTTTAAAACGGAAAAGAAGGACATGATTTTTTATATGGACTCTTTTGTAGTCCTGTAAAGGATGACGAAGGTTCTTGTAATGATGGATACTTAGTTCATCTGATAAAGCTATGTCGATCATCTTCTTTTTCAGTTGGTTAAACGTCGATGGATCTTTTTGTTTTAACTTTGAGAGTGTTCTTTGCAGTTTTTAAGGAAATATGAATTGTAAACATTAGATATCATCTAAATATGACGACAGTTCATTAGGGTGCAATGTCTTTTTTGTATCCTCTGTACTTTTCCGGATTTTTTCAATGAATTCTTTTTTAATCGGAAGTTCATCAACAGGATGCCAGTCGATTTTTTCGCAGTACGATTGTTCCTCTTTGGTCAATGATTCTGTATTTTTATATTTTTCAAAGAGGTAACGTTTCATCAACTCTTCACGGCCAACCGCGGACCAGTTCACCCAGCTAAACTGTTCAAGTCTTCTTTTCAGTGATGTATCAATTGAGATCGTTATACAGGACATTGTTATATCTCTCCTTTTGCATGGAGTTTTTCAAGTTGAATGAGTTTTTTTTCAATGCCTTGTTTGAATACTTCAGACCAGTTGATATCGTTCATACTTTCTATTTTTTTCTTTAGGTCATCATTTATGGAAAAAGTCATCCGAACCATCTACATAACCTCATGAAATTTCATATAATTATGTATTTGCATAAAAATATTTAAATGTTTTTCTGAAAAATGTCATTGCAGATATCCCGTTTTCCCCTACAAAATGCAGATAAATGACTTCAATCCCTATCTGAATTTAGGCCTAACACAGTCTAAACAAAAACAAAGGAGTTATTTAATAGATCCCTTTTTATTCTGTTTTATAAGGGAGTTTAGTGAAACCTCTTTGGCATCACCAAATGATAATGGAAACATTTTTTTTTGATGTTTTTTTACAGCGATAAACATTTTTTTTATTTGCGGGTCCATATTTTTTTCATGTAGTAAAGGAAACTGTTTTTCCTTTTGTTGCATGTACTCCTGAGCAAATGATCGTGAAATACTTTTTACGTCTGAGAAATCTAATACGATCTGAGACCTTTTATCATTCTTTATATGGCTAAATAGATCTGAAACAGAATCTCTGAACACTAAATGTTCAGAAATGATTTCCTTCACCCGGATCGTTTCCTTATTAAAGATAGTCATAGATATCAACTGGATTTATTGGAACTTTCATTCGAAACTCAAGCAATGTTCCATCATATGATTTATCGTTTAGGTTAAAATAGTTTTCCGCCCTATCATTTATCCAAAATGCTCCATCACCTGAAACAATGAGAATTTCAGCATCATAGCCTTCACGGGCAATGGAAATCGATGAAGACAGACCCCAGCCTCGCTCTTCGTTTTTTGATGATAATCCTTGTAAAGCATAATGGGAGAATGCTATTCAAATGTAGTTGTCCAATTAGGGTAGATTCTCCAGTTATAGTATTGATAAAATCTTTCAATAATTGATTTTTTTCATACATAAATGCAACCATCACATCCCATCTGTTTTTTGATTTTAAGAGCCATCCTAGCTTCCACTAGGATATCTAGAGGCCTTCTATCATCCAACCAGGAGTATTTTTTGGTTGTCAATTTAGTCGACTAGACAGGTAAAGAGTGAAATGAATCGTTTCTACTCGTGTTCTCCCCGTTTGTACCGTATCCAACCCTAATATGCCGATATGAATCTGAGCACATCCAAGCATAGGTTTTGTAATATAAAAAATGAATCAGTACCCCTGCTTATCAACCTTATGGTTTTTTACAAGTTCATCATAGAAAATGAAATGATCCTAATGAATAGGACTATAGTTTGAAAAAGACCTTTGATGTATTGTTTTCTTGGATCATCTGTATCATATCCATGAAGGCTTTGGATCGAGCGTGCTCATCAACGAGGCGAGCCTCAAAAGAAATCCATTTTCTACTATCTCTTTTGATTATAAGTTCCGCGTTGATAAGAGGATGATACAGCTCGATACTATCCATCTGGTTCAAAATTTTGATGGTTATTGGTCTATGAATTTCCTGTTCTAATTTAAAAGTGATTTTTTTTGAATATCCCGTTATCCGGTCAAGAAGAGTATAATGTGAGAGGTAGAGTCCAAGATGGATACCTTGTTCATCTATATCGATGTGTGTATCTGTTGGTGAAAGAAGATAAGCAAAAAGAACGCGGTCTTCTTTTTCTATACAAGAAAGGATGTTATCCAAGATACCATTAGGCTCCGTTTCATTACTCAGCTCTAACCCTTCTTTGATTACCCCAATATAAAGAAGGACCTCTGTATTTATACTATTTTTGTCATAAAAAAAAGGTAAGGATATTAGTTAATGGTGATAAGGTCATCAACCCTACTGGAGACATCTTTATATTCTGATGTAGGGGCCGAATCATCCTTGATCTCTTTGTTCGAGACGTTTTTCTGTATGGGTAGGGTGAAATAGAAGGTGCTTCCTTTGTGTAACCCCTTGCTTTCCGCCCAGATGCGGCCACCATGTTTTTTAACGATACGTTTACAAATAGGCATCCCTAGTCCACTGCTATCGAAATCATGACGGCTTTCATCTGCCTTGTAGAACTCATCAAAGATATGACCAAGTTGTTCTTGTGTCATACCGATACCTTGGTCATGAACAGAGACAAGGACATGATCACCATTCATTTTTGCCGTGATCTCTACGATACCACCCTCAGGGCTGTATTTTACTGCGTTGTTCAAAAGATTAGTGAACAATTCCTCCACACGGAGTTTATCAGCATACACCCAAAGACCAAGTGAGAGATGTTTCTGAATGCTGATATGTTTATCCTCAAGAAGGAATCGGTTGTTCAACAGAACCTTTTCAAAGACCATAGATAAAGAATGCTGTTCCATATGTAACTGGGTGTTCGGTGAATTAAGACGAGCAAGCTCAAGTGTCTTTTGGACAAGGTTTCTCATGTATTCTATGTTTCTACGGACGACATAGACCATTTCAAGGTCTTTTGGATCCTGCAATCGTTTCTCAATGAGCGGGAGAAGACTGATCGCTGGGCCAAGAGGATTTTTCAGATCATGGCCAAGCTGATGGATGAACTCATCCTTTTGTTTCAAGAGTTTCTGTATCTCTTCTGTTCGTTGTTGAATTTTTTGTTCAAGGTCCTTGTTCATCAATGAAAGATGTTTCATCGCTTGATTCCGTTGTAATGCAACAGCGGCTTGGTTGATGAATGCCTCAATGACATCATGATTCTCCACTGAGTACCCTTTATAAGCAGCAATGACAACGCTCCCAAAGATTGTATCTTCATCCTTGAGGCCCATGGTATATACCTCCTGAGTGTTAACGAGTGCACGTGACAACGTGTAACTCCCATAGGCGTAATTAACCTGGAGGACATCCTTGAACTCAGCATCGGTCAACTTTTTTAATCTCCCCTCTTGAAGATACTCCCAGATGAACGTGTTTTTAATAGAAGGAGAATGATTCTTAAGATCTATGTTAAGGACATTTGTGATGCTTTCGAACAGTTCAGGGGTGCCAAGGGTCTTTTCAATGGTGAACTTCTTCTGTTCTTGATCATAGGATGAGACGGTAATAAGACTGTGTGGCGTGACCGCCTTGATCTTTTCCCCCATGTATGAGTAGATATCATCGTTGTCCGATATTTTCAGTAGTTGACCAGCGGATTCTGAGAGGAACATTGATTTTTCATGGAGTTTCTGTAGTTTCTTCTCTGCTTCTTTCACCTCAGTAATATCTGAGATGAATCCTTCAACATCAAGTAATATTCCATCATCTGAGTAGACACCGATACCTTGTTCCCATACCCATTTCTCTACTCCTTTTTTTGTAATGATGCGATAGGTCATTTCAAAAGATTGATGGTTATTTACTTGCATTTCGACAGTTTTCCATACGTAGTCTTTATCATCTGGGTGAATGAGATCAGCGTAAGATACCGAGGAATTTTCAAGAAGTTCTGTATCCTGGTACCCTGTGATATCATAGCATCCATTACTGACAAATTTCATCGTCCATCGATTATCATTTGTGCACCGGTAGGCCATTCCTGGAAGATTTGCCATAAGAGTGGTGAGTTTCCGTTCACTTTCCCGTAATTTCGCCTGTGTTTTTTTCCGTTCAGTGATATCCCTGAACACAACGAGATCAGCTTTTTCACCTTTATACACAATACGCTGGGCGTTGACCTCAAAGGGGATGATACGGCCATCCTTTGTTGTTGCTTCAACCTCATAGGGTCTCACATCGATTCCAGCCATACGTTTCATCAGATTAGCAATACAGACAGTTTTGCTTTTTGGGGTTAACAGTTTTGTTCGTAAAAAATTCTGACCAAGTATCTCCTCTTTCTCGTAGCCTGTGAAATCCTTGACCTTATCGGTTAGTTCTAAAAATGTTCCCTTTTTATCAAGGATCATCACTGGATCAGCCATCTGATTGAACAAGGTGTAAAACGTTTCCTCTCTTTCTGCAAGGACTGCTTTTGTGGTATCCAGTTGTTTTTTTATTGAAAAATAATTGGCAACACTGTCTTCTTCACCAAAGGTTGATACATAAGGAAACTGAAAGAACATAACAGTAAAGATATTAGCAGAAAACAATGCGAACAGTGAGACACCCATGTCTAGGAAGGTGGCTAAAGAAAGACCACCTACGGTAAAGTTGATCATTGAAAGAGCTAGAAGGCCATCTGAGAGATTTTTTAAACGCAACGTTTGGAATACCTGGATACCGATTGCTTCAATGGCTACAAAGACAGCAACGGTTAGGAAGATATCATCAACGGTGAAAGGTAAAAAAAAGAAGAAAACAAAACTTGATAGAACGCTTATGATAAATGCGTTAAAGAGCGTATGAAACGTTGTTTTTCCCATGAAACGTTGATTTATGGCGATGAAAAAGGATAGCAGAACAGGAAAGTAACTCCAGTATTGAATGTTATGTAAATACAGTGGCTCAGAGAGAGAATCGTTCAATGGGGTTGAGGTATAGAAATAAGAAAAGGAAAGTATGATGAAACTGATGCAAAACATGATCTTTTTTTTGTCTTTGTCCTTATAATAAAGCGATAGGAAATAAATCGCAATGATGAGTTGAAATACTCCCAGTAAAATCCATCCAATGGTAACCGTTGTCCACTCCATCCTGGTTACAATCCAACACATTCGTATTGTTGATGTAAATGCTATAGGATGCAAATATAAAAATACATATGTTTTTTTCACGGCATTGAATGTATCACCAAATCAGATCATATCAAAAATCCTTTTCAATGACCAACGTATTATAGATGAATATTTTGGAGGACAAGTATATCGTAAATAGAAGAACCTGTACTTATGATGATATTGAGTCTCTCATTGATGCTTTTCCAGGTGGCATGATACTCACTGATACAAATGGGGCGATCATTGATCTTAACGAACCATTGGCCAGGATCCTCTTAAAAACAAAAGAAGAGCTCATTGGGGCCCCTGCAGCGATTTATCTTGAAGAGACTATTGCACAATCACGTTTAATGAAACTTGAAGAGGTTCTCAGGACCAAAAAACCAGTAACCTTTATCGATTATGAACGGAAACGATGGTGGAAAACAACAGCTATACCAGTAAAAGATAACAAAGATCATGTTCTGAACATCGCTGGTTTCATTGAAGATATCACGGATCAAAAAAAGCAGGAACAACAAAAAGCATCCGACATGGAAGAGTATTATAAAACGATCATTGAACATTCTATGGATATCCTTACCATAATAAACAATGAAGGGAAGATCACCTATGTTAGCCCATCATTGTCTAAACTCCTTGGACATGATCCAGAAAAGAGAACAAATGAATCAATGTATAAGAATATTCACCCAGATGATCTTTCAAAATTACAGATGCTGTTTAAACGGGTCAAAGAACATCCCAATCTCACGGTGAACGCTACATTTAGAGTTTGCAATAACGAGGGAACATATCGTACATTAGAAACAATAGTAACAAACGAACTAAAGAATCCTCTGATCAAGGGTCTTATCATCCATGCACGTGATGTTACGGATCGGGAGCAGTCACGCATTGAGTTACAAAATCAAAAAAGATACCTTGAAACATTGATGAACAGCACATCTGAGATCATTTTCACGATCGATTCCAAACAAAACATCGGTATCTGGAATAGAGCAGCCGAGATAAACACCGGTATAAAACGAAAAGATATACAGGGGAAGAGCATTCAGACCATCCCTCTTTTTGTGAACATCTCAGAACTTCAGGAATACATCAAAGATATAACCCTTGGAAAACCAGTGTTCCTCCATCAAATAGTGGTAAAGGCACATGGATATGGAAAACGACTCTGGGATGTATCCACGTCACTTGTGAAAAAAGAGGGGCAACCAATGGGGATGATCTTTGTCTGCAAAGACATCACCTATAAAGATGAATCACATGGTAAACTTATCCCAGGAATGAGCTACCTTATCTCTGATACCACCTTGGATCCCGCACGGGATCTTTTCAGATCACTTTTAAAACAACAATGGTCAGGATTCTACATCAGCCGTTCCAATGAGAAACCCGAGCAACTGTTCACGGAAATAACGCCTCATTTCGCTGCTATCACCTCCAATCGAACCAATGATCACACTATCAGTAACCTAGAGGAACTGCATCACCAGATCTCAACATTTATCCATTCAAATAAGAACGTGGTGATCTTACTGGACCGTATCGATTACCTTGTCTCACTTTTCTCATTCCATGAAGCTCTCAACACGCTCTATGGGCTAGCGGACCTTATAAAACAAGAGCAAGGCATCCTTTTGTTACGGGTGAATAAACTTCTTTTCACCCCTGAACAATATGCATTTCTACAGGAGGAATTCAGTAAACTTCCATCTAAAGAGATCCAATACGTCCATTTACAGGATGATGAATTCCATGTCCTTGAATATATCTGTGAACAGAATCAAAAGAACAGCCTAATCTCACAGAAACACATCTGCCAACACTTCAGTATCTCTAAGGTAACAGCACAGAAACGATTGGAAGAACTCCTCACCAAAGGCCTGATCATCTCAAAGAAACAAGGCCGATCTAAATTCCTGTATGTCACCGATAAAGGTCGAGAGCTCCTCCAGAAACATAGCATTCTTTAAAGAATCAGTCTAAGAATAAAAAACGGTATGAAAGGGTTTTTCAGCTTCTTTTCACATATACCATTGAGCAAACTATGAAAAACAAGTTTCACACATCCAACTGGCGTAAAACAGCGATATCTATCTACAAAGCCCCCGCTGATGGAAAGATCTTTGGAACATATGAGGTCGATGCGACAGAGATGATCAAATATATCGAAGATAAAAGACAACAAGGGAAACGAATAACAGTGACAAACCTGGTCACCGCAGCTCTTGCACGAGCTCTTTTCTATGATGTTCCCGAGGTCAATTGTTTTGTAAGAAGGGGTAAACTCGTGCAACGAGATCATGTTGATGTCTTTATCTCTGTAGCACAAAAGGGAAAGAACATTACAGGGGTCATAATTAAACATGCTGAGACATATACTGTTGAAGAGATCGCATCATACCAACAGGAGAAACTTGAGAAAACATATACCGGGAAAAAAGATTCATTTAAGATCAAGGATTCAATAGGAAAGATACCCTGGCCCTTACGAGGCATTATCGTTAAGTTCATCAAATGGTGGCTTTTTGATATGGGTTTGAGGCCCCCGTTTATAAAACTCTCAAAGGATCCTTTTGGAAGCATCGCACTCTCTAACATTGGTGTCTTTGGATTGACCGCAGGATACATGGCATTATTTCCCATTGCAAATATTCCCGCAGCTTTTTCCATGGGAGCAATCACAGAGAAACCAACAGTTGTAAACGGGGAGATAACAATTCGGCCGTTCCTCCCAGTCAGTGGTACCTTTGATCATAGGATCATGGAAGCAGATAAGATCGGTATCCTCAAAGATGGGGTTGAAAGAAGACTTCTTCATCCAACAGTCTTAGATAAACCTGAAAAATAAAAAATAACAAGAGATGGGCCCGCTGAGATTTGAACTCAGGTTACTACCACCCCAAGGTAGAAGGATGCCAAGCTACCCCACGGGCCCTCATAAAGTAAAAGATGCATCAAGTTAATCTTAATAAAAGTTATCTGAATGATAGAGGAACGGATAAGAGGTTTTTTTGAGTAAAGTATTTTAATTGAATTTCTTTACCACAAACCTAACCGTTAAAACCAATGAAGAAAATGGTTGCTAAAAGGTTTTGTCATCAAAACTTTTTATAGGAAAACACAGTTACGGTTTTTCAACGGGCGAGTAGCTTAGCTTGGTTGGAGCATCCGGCTGATAACCGGAAGGCCGAGAGTTCGAATCTCTCCTCGCCCATGGTTTTTTTTTATTGTATCTCATCAAAGATATAGGTGTCCCAGGATCGCTTCCCTAATGCGATATCAAGTTCAACGGGTGTGATAAGTGTTTGTTTATACTGAAGATGATCATCAATAGCGACCCGTGGACAGAGTGTTGAGACAAAACAATCAATGAACGGGAAAGTATCAAGAATCAGAGGGGATATATGATCAACAGTGAGAAGATATGAATTTTTTCCAGTTTCCTGGATTTTTTGTTTAATCTTTAACGCATAATTCATCCGTTGTTGACCGGGTTTAAGACCAACAAGGATACCATAATTCTCAGCCATCTTTGCCTGTGTGATAGCACCATATCGTTGACGAATCACCCGGTCCTTAATCTCCTCAAGTTCTTTTGTGATCACCTTCTCCGTATAGGGATCTGCGATGACCACTGGTTTTTGTGTTGAAAGACTCAGACCCAGAGGATGGAAAAAACCACTACCAACATACAGATAAGAATCAACCTTTGATCGTATGCAGGTCGCTGCAGAAAAATTACATCCAAGGACCTGCCCTTGTGCACTGACCCTTTTATCACCTTCTCCAATGAACACGGTCAGTCCGTTTTCCTCTAGAATATTTTTGATCTGTGGTATCTGGTGAAGATGCTGAGCAGTGGTGACAACACCGATAGCAGGTCCTTTAAGAACCCGAGCTGCTTTTGTCACAACCGGATCTATTGGATGAAGAGAAGATGCGTTCAGGAACAAGAGATCAATACTGCTTTTGTATTTCATCGAAGGGATGATAGTATGACCAATATGGATCAACAGGTCAACATCTAATGCGCTGAGCTCATCATCACAGGGAAGGTCACAGGCACCATAGCAAGGGTCTGCACCAATGACCACATGAACATCAGGAACCTGTTGAATAAATAAATCCTCTAACTGGTTCATATATTGTTTCAAGCCTTCAGGGAGTTGAACAAAAATGGTATGAGCGTTCTTTTTCTTTATGAATGCGATTGCTCTTTCAAAATCAATATCATATCCATTGAAATTCAAAGCTGTTCACCTTTTCTTTATGTAGGCGAGTATCTTTTCGAATTGTTCCATTTGATCATCATATGATTCTTTTGACATATCCACAGTGATATGATCACCGGTTCCATCATATGGTTCAAAGGTCTTTTTCATCGCTTTGTATATCTCCCATCGTCCATCTGAAGCTGTTCGTTGATGCAACCGTTGTTCAAGCCATTGTTTCGCTATCTTTTCAGGACAAGAGGTCACTATAGGGATAAAAAGAGCATTATAGGTCTTTGCCAGGTTTTTAGCCATTGTCCGATGTATCTTTTGTTGAAATGTTGCATCAAGCACAACGTTTTCACCATGTTTAAGATGGCCTTCCGCAATCTTCATGACTTCTTCATAGGTCTGTTGAACATACTTAGGATCATATAATCCTGTATTTGGTTCATCATGATGACGTTCAAAGGTGTCAATACCTGCTCTTTTCTTTCTGACGACATCAGTGTTTATAAGATGAGCATGATAATCAACGGAGATTTTTGATGCAAGAGTTGATTTCCCTGTACCGGTCAATCCGCTCACTAGAAAAACAAGGGGTCTTTTGGTCTCAGATGATATTGAGAAGAGTTCCGCATAATACTGTGAAAGAGCATAATACTTCTTTGTAATAGCAATGATATCATCTCGTTTCTCTTTCTCGATATGTGGATCATTCAGTTGGAAACCAACAACCTTCCCTCGGACATAGGCACGGTAGGATTTATAGAAATTAAGCACATTAAAAAGTGATGTATCATGACTGTGTTCAACATATGTTTGAATAAGATAACTGGAGAGATAGAAATGGTTATGGTAATCAAGGTCCATGGCTAAGAACCCGATGTCTGAAGCAACATCGATATATCGAAATCGTGTATTAAATTCGATGCAATCAAAGATACAGATATCCTTGTCTTTTTTTATCACAATGTTTCCAGAGTGAAGATCACCATGACAATCACGGATGAAACCTTTTTCAACTCGATCTTCAAAAACGTTTGCATGATCCTTGAAGAATCTCTCACAGGCCAGCCTTATACTCGTATAGATCTGTTTTGGAATGGTGACTTCTATCATATCCCTTGTTTGTTCAAAGTTCTCATCGATATTCTTTTTTACAGAGTGCAGTGACCCGTAGCTTCTGATCTCATCGGTTCCATCAGAGCGTTTATAAAAATCAATAAGCTGGGAACTGAGTACATCGATATGTTCCTTCTCAACATATCCCTCTTGGAGTAATGAGGTCATGATACGATCCTGGGGGAATCGCTTCATCTTTACTGCGTACTCTACAACTGGTCCTGTTCCATTAATGGTAAGACCTGAGTCCTCATCAGTTTTTGTGAGTGCAACAACCTCTAGATATATCTCAGGGCAGAGACGTTTGTTCAACCGTATCTCTTCTTCACAGAAATGTTTCCTCTTTTCTAAGGTAGAGAAATCCAAAAATCCAAAATCAACAGGTTTCTTTATCTTATAAACAAAATTGCCAGAAAGAATGACAAAACTGATATGGGTCTGCATCATAGTTACATGGTGGACATCAGTTCCATAGGTCAAAGGATCTCGTATGGCGTTGACAAACTCAGTTTGCTCCATAGAAATCAGGTGAAAGGATGAGACCATAAAAAGGTTATTCCAATGTATGAGAAAACAAAATGATATGAGGATTTGTATTTTTTTAGATTTTAAAGAAAAGAAAAACAAAAGCTACTTGAATACCCAAGATAAAAAGGGATAGAGGAATGAACATTCGATAGATCCGTGTCGTATCAGTTTTCAGATAATCACTACTTAACACGTTACACAGATGAATAGGTGAAACAAGGTACCCAACAAATGAGCTCATAAAGATAATGCTTGTGATCCCAACGGTACTTACCCCGGCTACACCAAAGAATGGTTGAACCAAAAAATAAGATAAAGCGATCGCACCTAGATTATACCCCGTGAGAACACCTAATAACAAGGGAACCAGGATGATGATAACAATCGAGGGAAATGAGAGATTTTGAATGGTTTCAGCAATGATAACATTGACCGATGATACCTCGAACATCTCCCGAAAGACCATAATACCAATAATAGCAAGTGCTAGTTTCACTGTAACTGATTTCTTTACAAAACCAATATAGGAAGATGCATCCGATTTTGTCAGGAAAAATAAAATGATGATACTACAGACCACGCCAAAAAGAAAAGATCGTATCTGAGGCACATCAAAGAACTGTAACACCACATAGAACAACAAGGGTACAACAGGTGGTATCAGATAGACCATTCCCTTATATTCAGGTTTAACTTCTTTTTTAGGTCCATCATATCCTTTTATAAACCGCCTTAAGAGAAAGAACCCGATAAGGATCATACTAACAAAACTAATACCATTTGCTAAGATAAGATAACTAATATCAATGTTTGAGAAATCAAAACTACAGATAAGGATCATCGCTGAAGAGATCGGATAGATGGGAAACCAAACATGTCGGAACCAAATATTCAACATGTTCTTCTGCTCCTGTGTAATATGAAACTTACTGCCCTCCTCATCGATCATAGGTGCAGAGAACAATGCACCACCCGGAACAGGCATCAACCCATATACCGCAGGGATCAACGCAAGGATACCACCATGGGAAAACACCGTTCTCAGGCTATCGATCAATTGGGTGATAGCCCCGGTCTCCTGCATCAACCGAGCCAACATATAGATAAGGGTCATAAGGAGCGCAAGCTCAAACGTCTCGGTGACGATCACACCCTCTTCAAACGAATAACAGGTAGCCTCAATGAATGCTTTACCAACATCGACCAATTGTATCTTTAGAAGAGAAAAGACCCCTAATAGCAATGATCCAAGGATCAATGAAATCCCAAAGTTGAACTTCCTACGGATTAGAAAAATAACAACGATGAACGCAACTACCACACCAATAAGTCGTAATGCCGCAGAGAGATCAACCATACAACCTCAGCACCGGGGGATATCATTTAGTTAGTTAAAGTCTTCGCTGCATTCTCTGCCTCAGAAAGGATTCTTTCTACATCGACATCAAGAAACTTTCTATCAAGATACAACGGTCGACCATTGATGATAGTGGTACACACATCTGAACCCTTTGCCGCATACACAAGATGAGACGTTGGATCATGACAAGGGATTAGATGAGGTGAATGCATGTCTAAAAGAACGATATCAGCTTTTTTGCCAACCTCAAGAGATCCTATACTCTTTTCCATATGTAATGCTCTTGCACCAGATACTGTAGCCATATCAAAAACAGTGTGAGCATCAAGAACCTTAGGGTCCCAGCGATGTTGTTTGTGTATCAATGCTGCAAATTTCATTGTATCGAACATATCAAGAGTATTGTTACTCGCGGCGCCATCCGTTCCAAGGCTCACCGCAATGTTTGCATCAAGCATTTCAGGAACTGGTGCAAACCCACCGGTGGCAATCTTCATATTACTCACAGGGCAATGGGAAACCGATGCATGTGCATGCGCAATATCCATAACCTCCTGTTTCGTTATCCATCCACAATGCGCTAGAACCATCTTGTTATTGAGCAAACCAGTTTCGATCAATTGAGAAACAGGTCTCTGCCCATATTTTTCCTCAACAGAGTATACCTCATCACGTGTTTCAGAACAATGGATATGTACCAAAAGATCATAGGTGTCGGATATTTCCTTTATCTTATGAAGGGTCTCCGGACCACAGGTATAGACACCGTGAGGAGCAAGAACAGGAGTGATCATCTCATTTTTCTGATATTTTCGTATGAATCGATGAGCTGCAGGAAAAAGATCAGCATACGAGTATTCTGGTGTACCATGATCAATAAAAGCAAAGCCCAGTGCCCCACGCATACCCATCTCTGTGGCTACCGTACCAATGCTTTCCTCAAAGAAATACATATCAAGAAACATGGTCGTCCCTGAAGATATCATCTCCAGAAATGCTAATTTTGTGGCTGCGATAACTGTTTCTTTTGATAATTTTGCTTCAACAGGCCAGATACGTTGCTCAAGCCATTCCTGAAGGACCATATCATCTCCATATCCTCGAAGTAATGTCATAGGAACATGGGTATGAGTATTGATCAAACCGGGAATAGCAAGCTTATCCTTTCCCGCTATAACATAATCTGCTTCAACATTCAAAGATTGATGAGAGATCTCGGATATGATATCATCCTCAATATAAATATCTCCTGAAAATCGCTCTTTTTTGCTGTTCTGAGTGAGGATATCAACCTGCTTGATAAGAATGCTCATACAAACTCACTTTTCATCAAAACGAAGCTCGGATGCCTCTCTCCACAGAGCATCAAAATCCCGATGAAGAGATTCAACAATATCCTTTTCAACAGTCCAAAAACCAATCTCATCCTGTTTCACAGGACCCGCAATGATCAAAGCCCTATCATCACCTAGGATAAAATTACCACGAATCGTGTTGCTTTGTTTAACAGAAACCCCTTTCATCATCTGCTTATCCTTATATCGGTTCACAAGGACCTGTGTATGATGAGGAATATCAATATCCCCTAGGTATTCCGCCATGATCTTCGGATTCCTTATCTCTTTAATATTCCAATCCTGAGCCTTCCGCGATGACGGTGTGTTCTTCTCTGGTTTTTTGACGCCGAACTCAATAGCAATGGCAACGACAATAACACCTATTCCAAACCCAACGATTAATGAAAGAATATCCATCATATGTCTTCAACCCTCACATACACCCATATCCTCTCTGAGAATATAATTGTTTTTATCAAACCAGTCTACTCAATGATAGAGAGAAAAACCTTTAAACTACATTTCTCTCTCATCGGATACTGAAAACATAACTGGGGAAACATTATGAAAAAACAGATTTACTTCGACTATGGAGCAACAACCCCTGTTGATCCAGATGTCCTAAGCACAATGAAACCATATTTCGATCAATATTTTGGTAATCCCTCATCAACACATGCCTACGGACTCGATGCAGATGCAAAGATAAAAGAATGTAGACAAAAGGTCGCATCATTGATTGGAGCACATGAAGAATCCATTGTTTTTACATCAGGCGGAACAGAATCTGATAACCTTGCAATAAAAGGAATTGCCTTTCAACATCTCGATAAATTACACAAAAAAGGCCCACATATCATCACATCCCAAATCGAACATCCTGCAGTATTGGAACCAATACGTTATCTTGAAAAAAAAGGTTTTGATGTTGTCTACCTCCCTGTAGATACCTATGGGATGATATCAGTTGACGAATTAAAAGAAACAATCTCAGATGAAACATTTTTAATAAGTATCATGGCAGCAAACAACGAGGTTGGTACAATCCAACCAGTAAAGGAAATTGGCCAGATAGCAAGAGAACATGATGTGTTGTTCCATACTGATGCTGTTCAAGCCGTCGGTAAAGTACCATTGGATGTAAAAAGTGATAATATCGATCTTTTATCGTTATCATCACATAAGATATACGGTCCGAAAGGGATCGGGGCATTATACATACGTGATACGATCAAACTAGAACCCTTGTTCCATGGCGGTGGACATGAAAAAGGACTTCGTAGCAGTACATTGAACACACCTGGTATCGTTGGACTTGGAAAAGCATGTGAACTTGCAAAAAAACGCTTTAAAGATGATACTATTCATATAAAACAACTTCGCGATAGCCTTATTGAGAATGTATTAAAGATTGATGAAAGTTATCTTAATGGACATCCAACAAAAAGACTTGTGAACAATGCTCATTTCAGGTTCAGTGCTATTGAAGGTGAATCATTACATATGATGCTTGATAGTAAAGGTATCGCCGCAGCTACAGGATCAGCATGCTCATCAAAGAAACTGAAACCATCCCATGTTCTCCTTGCCTTAGGTCTAACACCTGAAGAATCACATGGATCCATCAGATTTTCAATCGGACGAACAAGTACAATGGATGATGTGGACTATGTATCCAAAGAAATTGGTCCCATCATAGAGAAACTCCGAAGTATGTCCCCATTATGGCATAAAAAAACATAAGATGAGGTGTAGAGAAGGATGAGTGAGATTTATACCGATATTGTCAAAGACCATTTTTTCAACCCACGTAATGTTGGTGAAATCCCCAATGCTGATGGTGTTGGAACCGTTGGAAACCCCACCTGCGGTGATGTCATGACTATCTATATCAAAGTAAAGGATAACAGGATCAGCGACATCAAATTCAAAACCTATGGGTGCGCAGCCGCCATAGCCAGCAGCAGCATGGCAACCGAGCTAGTAAAAGGTAAAACCATTGAAGAAGCATTGAAACTTACCCGTGATGATGTGGCCAAAGAACTTGGCGGACTACCAGCGGTAAAAATGCATTGTTCGAATCTTGCATCTGATGCATTACGTGAAGCAATCAAGGATTATAAAAAGAAAAAACCACAAGGTGATTAAAACTATGAAACAATATATCTATGTTGATGGATGGAAGGCAAATCTTCGATTTTCATCAGCCCATATCATCCCAGAATATGATAAATGTGGCCGGCTCCATGGTCATACCTATGCAGTTCATACGAAGATCGTAGGCACACCTGATGAGAATGGAATCATTATTGATTTCTCTCTTTTGAAGAAAACACTACGAGATCTTGTTTCCTATTTAGACCATAAGGTCCTTATCCCAGCAAATCATCCAAATGTCACAGTGAAAAAGACCACAGAGACCATACAATTGACCTCTCTAGGGAAATCATACCAATTCCCAACAAGTGATTGTCTTCTTTTACCTATAAAATCCACTTCCGCTGAACATCTCAGCCTCTATATACTTGAAGAGGTTGTTAAAACATTCAGATCTATAAAAAATATCACGGAGATAGAAGTTGGGGTTGATGAAGGGTTTGGCCAAGGCGCCCGCATCTCAAAAGAGCTTTAAACTGAAGGAAGAGGAGTACTGTGAATAAAAAAGCTGTTTGTCTTCTCTCCGGAGGACTTGATTCAACGGTCACCGCCTACACAGCAAAGATCGAAGGATATGATCTTTTCCCGCTTAGTTTTCTCTATGGCCAACGGCATAAAAAAGAAATTCATGCAGCAGAAAAAATCGGTAAGAATCTCACCAGCAATCAGCATGTGTTCTTCACCCTTGATCTTTCACAGTTCGGTGGATCAAGTCTTTTCACATCAACCCATGAACCCATTCATGATGTTAGTGATATGAACGAAATCGGAAAGACCATACCCACCACCTATGTACCTGCAAGGAACACTGTTTTTCTCTCTATCGCCCTTGCATATGCAGAAACCATTGATGCTGATGCCATCTTCATCGGTGTCACTGCAACAGATTACTCAGGATACCCTGATTGCAGATCAGAATACATACAAGCATATCAACAGATGGCAGACCTCGCAACAAAAAAAGGTGTTGAACAAGGTTCAATAAAGATCGAAACGCCACTTCTTCAGTTGTCAAAGGCACAGATCGTTACGAAGGGAAACCAGTTGAACGTACCATTTGAACACACCTGGTCCTGTTACAGAGGCGAAGAAAAGGCCTGTGGTACCTGTGAATCCTGCCTCCTCCGACTGAGAGGATTCAAAGAAGCAGGGTTAACCGATCCTTTACCCTATAAAACACTTCCCGAATGGATCACGAACAGAAAACCTTAGACCATATCAGATTTATCCTTCTTTTTATAGTACTCATACACATCCATGGACACCGGAATTGAGATCAACACCGTGATAAGGATGACCAGACAAATGATACTATCCGTAGGGACATTATAGACCGTTGGTTGCTCCTGGTTATTCCAAAATGTACCACTGATAACATCATTGAACAACAGGTTCAACGTCCCAACCCAGGGTATCTCTCCACGGGCCTTACCTGTGACCCAGTCCAGCTGTATCGGCTCACTACAGATACCACCTGCTTGATCACAGCGATCATTTGTCCTCGGATTATCACCTTTTGTAATATACCCAGAATGGGTCGGTTTGTATTTTGAAAGTCCCAGCTCAGGGATGGTGATAGAGGAAACATTGGTCAGATCATACGAATCCACAGTGTATGTTCCATCATCATTTGCTTCTACCCAACACATCGCCCGGTGAATGATCTGTTCCGCATCCAACTCACCATATTTCCGATACACAATAACATCACCATACTCACCATACGATGTGAAACCATTATCTCCTTTCTCACGCTCCATACCACGAGTAAGGATATCATCAAAACTATCGACCTTTACAAGAAGTACCATATCACCCGCATCGATCGTACCAATACGACCAAATGGTTCATCCAAATGCATCATGCTCCCAGATTCAATGGCAACCATTGGTGCCCCAAACCATTGTCCCGTATACCCCCATAAAACAGAGAGGACGATCAGAACGACAAACACAGCAACAAGGATATCACGAACAAATGATATCTTCTCATCATCTGAACGCCATAGTTCCAAAAATTTTTTCTTTATGTCTTCAGTCTTCATTGACAATCACGTTTTTCTCTTTTTCAATGATTTCATAGCCTGGGCCTTATAAGAGACAGGAGACCCGCAAAAAGGGCATGCATCCACAGATCCTGAAACTATTTTTCCACACCCTTGACATCGACGAACCCATTTAAATTTTTTTGTTATCCCTTTCTGACTTAACGCCTCAAAAGGAATATCAATATATGCTGCAATATTTTGAATGGAATAATCATCAGAGATGATAACAACCGATTTCTTCCATTGATCTCGAACATCAACGGCCAATGCAAGAAGCTCTTTATCTGCTTTCGATAAACGCTTTTCCTCACCCTTCTCCGTCGCAATCCTTTCAATATGATCAACAGATTCCTTTGAGGGAGCATGTATCTCAAGCCCTTTTGCCTGCAGATACTCAAATCGTCTAAAATCCCTACCACCCTCAGAAAGCTCGTTTGCAACTAAGGAAGACGTAACAAGTAACACATCAGGGTCATCGAACTGTTTACCAGATAGAATCGCAGAAGTATCAATGATAAATACCTTATCAGGCCGTGACGCAGCAATCATCAGATCACAACATGACATCAGGAGCAAGTTCTTTCACTGAGACAGCACTCTGCTCACCGCTAGCCATATCCCGAAGGGTTACCACCTGCTGCTCCAGCTCCGCGGAACCAATGATAATAGCCTGTACTGCATGAGATGAGTTTGCGTATTTCAACGCTTTTCCGATACCCCTACGCATAAGATCCACATCAACTGTTTTCCCTTGATCTCTTAAAGAGGTTGCAATCTTTAAGGCCGCTGAGATCTCACTATCAGAGACCGGTATGATAAAATAATCCAATGAAACAGAGGGAAACTCAGCATGTTCCATCTCCATGGCAAGGATCGTACGATCAAAACCTAGGGCAAACCCTGATGTCGGCGTTTGTCTCCCACCAAATAAGGTGATCAGCTCATATTCACCTCCACCGCAGATCTGTTTCTCAGCACCAAGTTTCGGAGCTTTTATCTCAAAGACAACACCTGTATAATAATCAAGACCTCGAACAATACCCATGTTCAAGGAAAAAGATCCCGCTCCAATAAGGCTCTCTAAGAAACCAAGAATCTGTTCAAAACGATCGATCTGTACTCTGAACTCATCAGTACCCTCAAAGAACTGCTTCAACACATCAAGACGTGAATGTTGAATGATCTCCATGAATTGAGATATCTTGTTTTCACCAATGGAAAAATCCGAAAGAAGTAACGGGATCTCGTCGAACAGCTCTTTATCAATCAATGGAAGAAGTCGCTTTGACTGATCATCTGTAAGATCCAAACGTGAAAGGATATTTCGAAGAAGATCGATGTGACCTATCTCTAAAGAGATATCACTAACACCAACATCAGCAACAAGTCGATATGCTAAACCAATCAACTCACTGATACCCTCAGGGCTACTTGGACCAATTAGCTCACAGCCCGCTTGCATGAACTCACGATACCGGCCTTTCTGAGGACGATCATACCGATAACAATTACCAATATAATACAATTTCAGCGGCTTTGGCTCCATTTGAAGTTTATCAACATAACACCGCATCACTGGAGCAGTAAGCTCAGGTCGTAATGCAAGATTCCGACCGCCTTTATCAGAAAAGGCATATATCTCATCAATAACCGCATCCCCTGATTTTGCAGTGAAAAGGTCCAAATGCTCAAATGTTGGGGTTTGTACCTCACGATAATTAAAAGACTCGAAGATAGATCTTAATTTTCCCTCAACAAACCGCCGTTTCACCATCTCATCAGGTGTAAAATCTCTTGTTCCACGTGGTATTTCAAACACGCAACCGCAAATACCCTAATCTTTTAAGATTGTTTCTATCACTGACCACATAACGATCAGGTAAAAAAACAGATAAAACACAAGGATAGAAGAGAAACTTTATAAAAGGGAGGAGACTATGTACACCTAAGGACAAAAAAAGAATCAACAATTGGGTGGAGTATCATCTTATGAATACTACAAAAAGGATTACTATCCAAATATCAAAAGAAAAAATGGAACTCATGAAACAACTCGGTCTCTCACCTCAAGACGTCTTTAAAAAAGGCTTTGAAGAGTACCTACGTCAAAAATACCGAGAGTTTAACCTGTTGGACGACGATGATGACGATGACGAAGATGATGTTGAGTACATTGATGTTAGCATTGTCTCAAAAAGCTTCAAAGAAATCGAAGATGCCATGATTAACGACAACGATATTGCAAATAACTAAAAAAAACCAAACTCCTGATTATTGTTGAAGGGTTGCATGACGCTTCCGCATGCTCTCCTCCGTCTCCTTTTTACTTTCTAATAGATCTGCGATAAGCCCATCAAATAAGATCCACACACTCGCCTCAAACAAGGTCCCAAGTGGTGCAAAACGTCTTCGTTCCATTTCCTTACAGTCCGCTGAGATGAACAAGGTCACATCAGCAAATCGTGCAATACCCGAATCCTTTTTCCCTGTTACACTGATGACCTGCGCACCAAGATTATGCGCTATCTCTGCAGTCATCACAGCAGGGATCGTCTCACCAGAACCTGACACAATGATCACAAGATCTTTCTCTTGGACAGGACCCGTGATCGTTTCACCGATCACAAATGCATGAAAACCTAGATGGACAAGGCGAATAGCAAAGGCTTTTGCCACAAGACCTGAACGTCCAGCACCATACACAAAGATATGATTTGCCTCAAGGAATAATCGCTTGATTGATTCGATCTCATCCATAGAGACCGTCGCAAGGATGTCCTTCATCTTTTTCTGAATATAGTCTATAGAATGAAAAAACAAATGCTCATCGTTCATGGGATCGCCGAGAGATCTCTATAATCTGCTTCCTCTTCACCAGTTCGTTTCATAATGGCCTTCTCAACCTGCAGACGAATGTATACAGCATCATGTTCTAACAGAGGAGACTCTGAGATCAATGTCACATTATATCTCTTATCAATGATCTCATCTATCAAAGGGCTCAAAGGCATATCCCCTTTCTTAATCGGAAGATGATACTGCTCATTGCCATCTTGATACAAAACCCCAGTGATATGAATAAGGTAATTCTTTAGATTCAATGGCTGTAACTTTTCAAAGATAACCGCAAAATCCTCCTGTGTCTGCAAACAACCGTTACAACGCGCATGGATATGGCCCATATCGATGACAGGTACAATATCCTCAACCTTCTTGCATACCTCAACGATCTCATCGATACTGCCAAAGACCTTTTGTTTCCCCATGGTCTCAAGACCGATCTTTACCTTCAACGTCTCCTTCTTCATTAATTTCTGGATCTTCTTAGTGTTCTTGACAATCGCCTTCAGGGTCTGATCCGGGGTCTTATCTCCATAATACCCTGGATGAATGACAACGGTCTGTGCACCCATTTTATCAGCGATAAGTGCCGAGCTCATGATCTTCTCATAGCTTAGTTCAAGTTCATCTTCACCAGCAAGGTTAATGTAATAGGGTGCATGAACATGGAGTTCTACATCATTTTCCTTTGCATATTCATTCATAAAATTTGCTTCTTCTTCCTCCATCACATACAGGCCACGGACGAATTGAACCTCCATCGCATTCAAATCGAGGATCTCTTTTGTGTAGATCAACCCGTCCTTGTTGGTCCGGCCTTTACATGATAAAGGAATTCCTGCTTGTCCAATACGAATCATCAAAAATCAAACCCCACAGATTTTTCCTCCTTCTATTCAACTTTAGCCAAACCTTCTATAAAAAGGTTTTGATAACGCATATGTATTGAACAAAGGAATAGGATAGGATTATGCCAACTCCTCTAAACGACTCATGATATTCCAAATAAGTGTCCGACCATGAAGTGGAATATTTGGATCATTTGCCAGTTCATCGAGTCTTGATGTTGCAGTTGCAACACGAACGTCCAAAGGATCGGCGTTCTTCAAAAGCAACACCTTTACCTCTTCTGCGCCACGTCGAATATTTCTTGGAATGGAGGTATCTTCATTTAACATATCCAATCCATCACATACTTGATCGATTATATCATCTGTCATGGATTATCACCCCAGTGGTAATGCGGCAGATGTATCACACAAAGAGATAAAAACATTTGGGATAAATGACAGAGTGAGTTAATCCTCCTGAAAATCCTCATGAAGTACTGAGTAGATATCCTGAGCAATCCGTTTCCCAACACCATCAACCTCCTGTAACTCTTCTGGGCTTGCAAGAACAAGGGCAGCAATAGTTCCAAAATGTTTCAACAGTCGATGTGCCATCACCGATGAGATATGTGGAAGGCCTTCAATGATGAACCGCTGCTGTTCAGATAGATCTAATGAAGGTTTTTCACCACGTAATGCCACCGTCTTTTTTTCATCCCTTTGTTCCCTTTGAGCCATGATGAAGAGAAGATCCGCGGTCTCAGCAGGGTTCTCCGTAGACAATATAGGTATACCAAAGTCCACACTGATCGCCACAAGACTACCTAGGATGGCATTATGGTTCATATTTCGTTTCATAAAAAGACCTTTTCCCTCAAGGATAAGAACAGGCCGAGCATATGCCCCACGTAACCGTTGTATCTGCTCAAACAATTTCCCTGCGATAAGGGATTGAAGGAAATCATCAACCGTTTTTCGCTCAACACCAATACGATTTGAAACAACATAATCCCCAACATCAAGCTGTTTCGACCTTACAACAACAGGTTTACCTGAGAGAACACGGGTAACCGTCGACCGATACTCACGATGATCAACGATGACAAGTGGTTGCTGTAACGACGCATCATATGACTCCAAGGTCTGTTGATCACCAGCCTGCTCCTTAACGATTTGACCTATTGATGACGCAGTATGAAAGCTCGTTTGCAATTTCGCCCGGAGAAGCTCCAATTCAGACCGCATCTGTTTCTCCCGTCGTTTCGACGCCCAATAATACCCCTCATCAGGGGTTCCTTTGGTGATAAGGATAACAACCTTTCCAGACATCTTTCGAGCAGTACGACCACGACGTTGGATATTACGGATCTCCGACGGGATAGGCTCATAGAAAACAACTAACTCTGTTGAAGGAATATCAAGACCTTCCTCAGCAACACTGGTGGCAATAAGTACATTATACACACCCTGACGGAATTTTTCAACGATCTCAGCCTGCTGTTTCTGAGTTAAACCCTTATCATTAAGTTTTCCACCCTGACCAATGAACCGAATTGGTTTTATAAGCGGATTCGATT
Source organism: uncultured Thermoplasmatales archaeon (assembly GCA_964410735.1). Taxonomy (GTDB): domain Archaea; phylum Thermoplasmatota; class E2; order DHVEG-1; family DHVEG-1; genus EX4572-165. Next base: position 70,448 of record CAYPIF010000027.1, on the reverse strand, counting down.
GTAATCGTTCCTCAACCATTTTACTTGTATCCCGATAATGGGTGAAAACAATGATACGGGACGCAGGGTTACTCTCCAACTGCTTTACCACAATCTCCTCGACCGCATCAAGTTTCGGATGTTCAATGGACAATGATTTCACATATGCAATTGCTTCAAGGACCACAGGGTCATCCATAAGATGCTTGGATGATTTACTACCACTTTTCGAACGAGCTTCCAGTTGCATACGTTGGAAATACTGCCGCACGGATTGAACACCCTGCGTTTGAAGGATCTCAATAGCATAATACAATTTCAATGCTTCACTCTGTGTCGCAGCCGCAGCAAAAAGAACACTCGGAGGATTAATACGCGATCGGATCTCTAGCTGTATCTTCTTTTGAGCATCCAAAAGTTTCGTCTTAGTGATTGTTGACACCGAAGCATCAGGTATAAAGTCCAGCTCCTTCAAAGACTTCAAACGGATCAAAAGAGCATTCTGCATAAGTTGTATCGCATAGGAAAAATCAGCAGGGACACTTATCTTCCGCCAGGTGAAACTGACATCATGAACATAAGGTTTCACATCTGGATCTTGTTTCGTCCGTATCTCAACATGCTCAATCGAAAGGTTCTTGCAGATCAAAAGAATCCGTTCAAGATCATTACCCGGTGACGCTGTGATACCAAGAATATGAGGATGAGGATACTGGGCAATGTATTGTTCATTGATGAACACATAAGCGTAATTCCCAGTTGCATGATGCGCTTCATCAAAAACCAATAAAGAGACATCCTTAAGTGAAATTCTACCGGTCAACAGATCATTTTCAATGACCTGCGGAGTTGAAACAATAATTCTAGAGGAATCCCATGATTGTTTTCTTTTCTCCGGTGTCACCTCACCAGTAAACACTACTACCTCCTCATCAGGTATCAGAAGGAACTCTTGTAAGAACGTAGCATGTTGCATCACCAAAGGTTTTGTCGGAGCAAGAAAAAGGATCTTTGATTGTTTTTCCCGGAGTTTTTTCGCTATCAAAAATAAGGCGATAACCGTCTTACCTAACCCTGTTGGTAAAACAACTAACGTGTTCTTATCCCTAGATGCATCAGCAATATTTACTTGATACTCTCTGAACTCGATAGCGTTTTTTACAATAAAGTCATGATCGATATACACGCTACAGGGTAACAAGGACAAGGTTTTTGTATATTTGGCATGGTTTTCTGAAAGTATTAAAAAAAATGACAATTATTAAAAGGAATAACCGTTTCAGTTATCATATATCTGGTGCGTGAAAAAAGTGGAAATTATTGGCTTTCAACTTCCTCTCTGGGCTGTTTTTCTTGGTGGATTATTAATTGTCGTTGTTGCTTGGAAGCTCATTAAATTTGCAATTAAATTATTCGTTGCTTTACTAATCTTCTTTGGCCTGCTCATCGGTCTTGATATGCTTGGCGTCTTCCAATGGGTCCAGACCTTGATGATACCGTGGTGGGTATAAGAAATAAAAAGTATGACACAATCAGCGTATTCTAAGACATATACAGATTGATTTTTTAATTACCATGGAAAGAAGAAAAAAAAATAAGATAAGAGATACTTATGTATCTCGTCTGTTGAAAGCGACGAATTCAATGTCCTTATCAATCAGTTCTAACTTACCGAGTTTAAACAGTGATGTTGGATCTTTATCTGACAACATTTCGTTTGCCTCTCCCCAGAGTTTAACACCCCATACATACTCATACTTATAATGCTTTTTATTTTCTCATGTTTCAATTTTAAAAAATCAATAAATTACATCATATTTTAATAAGATGCACACCATATATTTTAGGTATCTATGGACTCCCGAGAACACTTCAGCTCATTCATTCCATCAGAAAAAATCATTCCAGAACTTACTATTAAAGCGGTCCTTGTTGGATTATTTCTTGCTATTGTTCTAGGTGCTGCAAATGCATACCTTGGATTGTATGCAGGAATGACCGTGTCGGCAATCATCCCTGGAGCCGTCATGGCCCTTGCATTTCTTAAACCATTTAAAGGAACGATCCTTGAAGTCAATCTTGCTACGATGGGCGCTTCAGCAGGTGAATGCATTGCAGCGGGTGTCATATTTACTATCCCTGCACTTGTTCTGTTAGGAGCCTGGACCGAGATACATTTCTTGGAGACCAGTATCATCGCATTACTCGGTGGACTTCTAGGAGTTCTCTGGATGGTACCATTACGAAGGGCGCTAGTTGTAAAAACCAATCTACCTTTTCCAGAAGGAGTAGCAGTTGCCGCTGTTCTCACAACAACTGTAGGCGGAGAAACCGCTGAAACACAAAAGAACGACAGCATCAACAGCATCTGGTTGCTTGTTGGAGCGATCCTTGCAGCACTCTATAAATTCGGGGAATTATCACTTAATCTTTTCAGAGGGACCATAGAACATATCATAAGTATTGGCAAATACAATATTGGGAATCAAACACAAGACGCATGGATCTATGGAGGCATCACAACCTCACCAGCCCTCTTAGGAGTTGGATGGATCATTGGCCCACAGATATCCGCGTATGTCATTGTCGGAGGGCTCATAGGATGGGTTATCATAGCCCCCTTAATCGCCCTTGCAACAGGTCTTCCCATTCCTTTCTCCGCGGAGACCATCTCAGATGCAGTAGCAATGGGATATGGGAATTTTGATATTGGATCCGCCATATGGGGTTTCTTCATGATATGGGGCGATCAGATACGATACATCGGTGTTGGATCGATGCTTGTTGGAGGGCTCTGGGCGATTTGGTCAATACGCAATAATCTTGTTGATAGTGTGAAAGAGGCGATTATCGGGATAAAAGGAGGACAAACGAAAGATAAACGAAGGACGGATGATGACATCAGCTATAAACTCGTTTTCTCCGCAATTGTTCTCCTTATCATACCTATCTTTCTCCTTTATATCTGGTTCTCAGATCAGCTTTTCCTTTCCTTTACCATGGCAGTCATCACCATTGGGTTTGCCTTTCTCGCAAGTGCTCTTGCAGGGTATCTCACTGGACTTGTGGGATCATCGAACTGCCCGATATCCGGTGTGACCGTAGCAGTCCTCCTCATAGTTAGCTTGCTCATGTTAACCTTTGGTGTCACTGGACCCGCAGGAATGGCCATTGTCATCTTCATATCAGCAGTGATATCAATCGGTGGCTCAATATCCGGTGACCTTTTACAATCCATGGCATGTGGAACCATGCTTGGTGCAACACCAAAAAAACTTCAGATATCAATGACACTTGGAGTTTTCGCGATATCAGGTGTCATTGGTATGGTCATCGCTGTCCTTCACGAAGCTTTCACTATAGGATCCAGACAACTCCCAGCACCACAGGCTTTTCTTATGAAAGGTATCGTCCAAGGGGTTCTTGGCGGTGAAATGCTCTGGCCATATGTTCTCGTAGGAATGGTCCTTGCAGTGATCCTTATCCTCATTGATCTTCCTGTTCTTCCTGTCGCAATTGGCATCTATCTTCCCTTCACGCTCTCCGTACCCATCTTTACCGGTGGTATCATACGCCATTATACTGATTCACATCTCAGAAAACGATTTGGAACCTCTGATGAAGAAGAGATAAGTGACTGGGAGCTTGCCATCAAACAAACCGATATAACACCACAAGAGAAAACAATACGCACCGGCCTCTTGTTTACCGCAGGTCTTGTCGCTGGCGAAGCACTGATGGGTGTTATCATCGCTATTATCATCGTCATCGGCATCAACCTTTCATTGTTCACCTATGCACCATGGTGGCCAGGTCTTCTTGTATGGATATATATCGCCCTTCTTCTCGCTTACATACCCTTACGCGAAGTACTAAATACAAAGAAACAATAAAATCCCTTTATGTTCATAACATCAATTGATAAGACGCAACCAATTATTGCTGGCGATGGGACAAAACTTTATGAGTTACTCCACCCAGCTCATTCTAAACAGAACTACAATATACCTTACAGCGTAGCTTATGCCATTCTTGAAAAAGATCAAGTTTCAACCCCTCATCGATTAAAAGAATCAACAGAGGTTTACATAATCATAGAAGGCATAGGTAAAGTAGTACTTGATAAAGAGGAAAGAACGGTTGAAAAAGGTGATATCATTGTTATACCACCTGGCACCATACAATCTATTCAGAACATTGGACCCACACCGTTATCATTTCTTTGCATCGTCAACCCACCATGGACAAAAGATGATGAAGAGATACTAGGATCATAAACGTCTTTTAAGATAACAAATAAGTATAATGATGCCAGCAAAAATCGAGGCACCCTCAGGAGTTTCATTTATAGGATCAAAGAATGTACCATTCATATCTGTATCATACTCATATACTTCTTCAATTATGAATGGGCATACAATGGTAAAGGAGATCTCATCAGATATCCATTTCCCCTTGATCAAAGCATCGAACTGAACAAAGACATTCAAAGGCGCAGATGCTTGAAACCAATCAGTATCATTTTTCACCTGGAAAGACCAGATGTGTTCATAAACGTCACCTGATTTTTTGATCGTGCCATATAGAAACGGATCGAACATCGATAGGTTTTCATCAAGGATCTTAAATGTTGATCCTGCCGCATTATATTCCCCCGGTTCAGTAAAAAAGAAACCAACACGGACTGAATCCTGTGAGGTGCTCATAATTGTTCGAATGAAAAACGGTTGACCCCGCGATAGAACAACATCTTCAACTGTTGAGTTCAGCCAGGTTTCCCCATCAATACTGAACCATGCATCAAACAATCCATATTCACACTCTGGAGGAGAGTATGCAGAAACCAATGGAAACAAAGAAATGAATAACAGTATTAATAGAAATATATAAAATCCTATTAGAAACCCGGTACGATCTGAACCCATCCTTCTATTCATATGTTCTCCCATTTTGCTCTATAAGGTTCCCATCCATATCACCAACCAATAACCCATAGGCGGGAACAAGAGATGCTGCTATGGTATCCATCTCAAAACTTATACGACTGTTCTTTCCCACAATCACCCCTGTTGAATCATAGATCATCTGGTCTTTACGCAGAACACTAATAGGTTGATGACCAAACAATGGATGGAACACGGTCTCATCCATACAATCTGAAACTTGAAACGTTGCATATGATCCCTTTATTGATATTGACCAGAGGTTCAACGTCACGACCCATGGTGTCACTGGTGTCAAGGGGAGCACTGGAAGACCTGTTGGGCCAAGAAGACAGATATTTTGAATTCCAAGGAAATATTCTTTTTTCCCTTCATACTCTGTTTCCTCAAATGCTGAAAGATATGATGGGAAGTGTTTCACAGCTATCCGTATGGATTCATCCCAAGGTTGGCCATATGAATTTGATGATGTGAGGTTCAGTTCAAGTCCAAAGGGGATCGTTAGAAATGATTCAAAGAGGGAACCAGTATCACTATCCATCACTGTTTGATACTTATTTGGATCCGCACCTGTCTGTTCATTTAATGCAGTGGATAAAGCATCATCAATACCATTTGTTACATCATTTAAAACTGATCGTATCGTTTGTTCAACATGGCTCACATACCATGATCGTACACAGTACTCTGCTTTGAGCCCGCAGCTTAAAAAAAGACCGTTGGATTGATACGAGTCATATGCTAGATACGATGACATGTTCTCATGATATTTAGTAATCAGATCATCCGCGGTTTTTTGTAGAAGGGTCACAGGATTTGGATATGTCGATGCATTTATCGACTCATCCTGTTTGATCAATGATATTTGATCATAGATGGCCAGGAGAGCATCCCATGATTGCTGTTTTACCCAGGAAGGTATATTTGCATTGATACTCGTGATATAATACGATCCTGTATCATATGAGATAAATGTATCAAACTTTGTATAATAAATCATCTGCTTGTATCTATCAATAGCATCAAGAAGATTTGGATCCTGTACTGTTATATTATAATAGAACACATCCAAGATATCAGTATCTAACTGCTGATAGGGGCTATAGGTATCAAGTATGACTGCAAAGAGGACATCATATTCTTTCTTTGTATCACTGGTACTTATTTGCTCCCATCGAGTGATCGTCTCATTTTCCACTGTTTCTATGATCTTACGGCTCCATTGGTGACCCCTAGACCAAGTGATATCGTACGTCTCCCCAAATAGGATGCACCCGGGTTCAATACCGCCTTTATCAGGTTTTTCCACTGTACTGGTTTTAGATGTATCGATAATCTCCCATGGACCTGTTCCATTGTCAATTGGGAACCCATCATGATCACCAAAAGAGATCAATGGATCATCATCTCGGCCGACACTAAGGTGGAGTTGTGTACTATAGATCTGCGTAATAATATCATCGATCATTTGATCCGTTGACTGATTCTTTTTCGTGGTTGCATCTCCAAAACCAGTGAAAATGTATCCCTGACTAGTATAGTCCATAATTGCCTGCTCTATCTGGTTTTTATCATCCTGTATCTCTATCTCAACAAGGAGCTCAGAGGAATCCCTTTGAAAAAACAAGGTGAGTGATTCTGTGGTATACAATGGTTGAACGGCAATCGCACTGAGATTCACTTGTGGGTTCTGATCAAGTTCTGTATCAATTGGAGCATCAGCATCGATATTTGCACTAACCTTTGAAAGGTCATTTAGAGGAATGGAAAACGATGAACCGGATATATTATTAAATGAGTCTATCGCAGAAGAAGGTTCTTTGTTGTAGATAGCTTGTTTGATTGATGAAGCAAGATCGATAAGCGCGAGCGGATCAACAGCACCGAACACAAAACTATTCTCAAGAAGTAAACCAGTGTTGATGATAGGTTCAAGATGATGGTTATCAACAACATTAATTGGTTTGCCTGTTTGATAATGTTTATAGCCACGAGCAAGCGAATAGAGATTTGAAAGAAGCGTTGTAAGCCCCCAGAATGGCCCAAGACCATTGATCGTTTCATTGTACTCATTTAAAAGATTGTACAGTAACTGATAACGACAGGTGATAATAGATGAAATAGTTCTACTCATTGTTGCCAATTGCTTGTTTGTGTCAAGATCCACTATCTGGATATGTACTGGAACATGTAATGTATAATATGTTGAAAAGGATTTTTCGTTTGGTGGGCTGACCAACGGGAGGTTCAATGGCCGATGAAGCGCCATATCAATCGTTTCAACCTTGATCAGATCAAAGGTATCAGATGAAACTATCGTATCAGGTAACCACACATTTACTGCATTGGGTCCATCATTATACACATTTGCTTGATATCTATCCTTCAAATAGAGATCTAAATCAGTAACAAGAGCCTGCTTCAAACGATCGATGTTGATCTCCTCTGCAGATCGAGATGCATCAGAGGGGAGTATAACAGGATGTAATCCAATATCATACAATTTTTCCAAAGAAATATGATTGATCAATGATGAGATATCTGATTCTACCTCTGAAACCAGTTGTTCCACCTGCTGGTAGTCAAATGATACAATCTGATTGTTCCGTTGCTGCATTCCTTGATCATAAAGAAAAACAGTGGTAAGGCTGCTTCCAAGCAGAAGAAAGATACCAAAGAGGGAAAAAGGTATCCTTGCAGTAGAATCCTTCCACAGAGAACGATTCATTCGTTTCATAAGGTACGCTCCCAAATTGATAAGGTCACCGTCGCAGTGGATATCGATAACTGGTCAAAGACGAAATCAATCACGGTATCAATAACCTCCGTTACATTTTGTGAGATGTTTATCAAACCTTGAGCAACGGGCATCATCAATGTATAAACGATATCATAGAGATGTGCTGAAACATACTGGGAGATAACGCTAACAAGTTGGTCAATTGCATTAGATAGATTCGTAAAACTTATACCGACCCATTGACTGATCTGATCTACAATCATTGACTGTATCTCACTCATCATACCATCCGTAGTGGAAGAGTTCAACGTTGAAAATATCGAATCGAAACTACCAAACGTGAAATCAAGACCTGATGAAAGATACTCAGAACTTGCATTTTCGAGTTTGTTAAGAAGCGGGGAAAGAGTGGAATGAATCATCCATTCTAACAACCCCGGAATCCTTTCTGTATTATTTCCTAATGTGATCCCTGTTGTTAGAAGATCAGTTACAACATAAGTGAGATTCTCAGTTAAACACGTGATGGCCGTATCATTGTATGGCTGATTATTTGAATTATTTGATAAAGCTAGTAACATGGAAACGTTGCCCAAAGACGAAGTATTTTCAATGATAATATGAGAAAAAAGATGTGATAAGCCCTGTTTTGAGAACACAAAGGATTCGTTACCAAGGGAAAACGTTAGAAGAAATGGAAGAGAGATCGTTCGTTGAGCAACATATACTTGGGGCGAGGGTGGTTTAATCCCAAGCTCGATGGATCCACCGAGGGGTATTGATCTGATCGGATACCAGTATGCACTGAAATTATATGAATATCTTGATGATAGAGCATCATCAAGAAAAGAATGGATAGACCCAATGAGCTCAATAGTGAAATCCTGTGAGAATACGTTCAATGATATGGTATCATTTGATGAAATCGGAAAGGAGAATTGGGTGGCAAGATTTTCAGAAATCAATTGTTCATAACTTTTATGAAGTTGTTCTTTACCAAGATACCAGTCCACCAATAGACGAAAGAGGCCTGAATCATCTGATGTGTTTATTCCTACAGTGGACCCAAGATGATCTATGATTGAACCTGCAGTGGTATATAAAAAATCATCTGCTGTTGAAACCAGTAGTGTTTGTAACGTGAAATCAACTTTTTCTTCATGGGCCTGATGCTGAGTAAGCCGGGCAGGGTATTGCTGATAGAACATTGGAAGGACAACAACACCAGAGAGGGAGACAAAACAAAGGAACAAAAGGGTATCATACATAATGGATAGCGCAAAGGTATCATGGTTCAATGATCTCCGTTTCATGATATCAGACCTGTTGAGTATCGTAGTTCCAGACAACAACGGTGATGGATCCAAGAATGATATCCACCGGGTTAAGTGCGATCCCAATTGGTTGGGAAACAGCTATGGTATCCACCTCCATTGGTTGATCGAGTACCCACATACTTGTGTTGCCCCATGAGACCATAACTGAGAAATCTATACCAGACGGGTAAAGATCATGCTTTAGATCATTAAAAAAAACCAATGATTCAGGTTGCTCTAAGATAGAGATCTCAATGATCTGACCTTCACGCATATAGAGTTGATCCGTATCTATTAACTTTGAAAGAAGATAACTAGCAATATCTATCTGTGAAAGTTGTTTGGTCTGAGCACCATAGGATTCATAGGTTGAAAGGGTGAGAACACTGAACAGCACAATGCCTATGATGACTAAAGAAAGTGCAGGTAGTATGGTAAATTCTTCGGATATCGCATAGGTGTTATGATGAAATGGTTTTCTTTTGGTTCTTTGCAACAATCACCATCGACCTCCCCGTTAGTCTACGATGACAATACTAAATATGGTAAACAGATTCTCCCGTAAAAATATATCGGAAAAATTATTTATAATTAATTTTATCATAATACTAAAATATACTTACTCATCGTTATAGTTGGTATCCAATATGCTCATTCTTGGAAAAACCATTATATAAATCATGTTTCATTTCCAGACCGACAGCCGTATGAAAACCACAGATTACAAATATATTACAATTGAAAGGAACTGGCAAGATCAATGGTTCGCAGACAAGATATATGAAACAAAAAGAACATCAAAAGAAAAATTCTTCATCCATTTTGCATACCCTGGCGTTTCAGGATATCTTCACGTGGGCCACATGCGAGGATTCACCTATTGTGACATCATAGCCCGTTACAAGCGAATGACAGGGTTTGATGTACTGTTCCCCGCGGGTTTTCATGCATCAGGGATACCATCGATTGGTTTTGCAAAAAAAGTAGAACGAAACGATCCCCGCACACTCTCAATCCTAAAAGAATACGGCTGTGATACTACTACCATTCAACGATTGAAAGATCCCGAAGAAGTGGTTTCCTACTTTTCAGAGGTCTATGTCAATGACTATTGGAAACGGTTCGGATTCTTAATCGATTATTCACGATTGATGAGCACTATTTCACCAGGATACAAACGATTCATCGAATGGCAATTCAAAAAACTCCATGAAAAACAATTATTGATACAAAAACCCCATTTTGCACCATATTGTCCAAGATGCGGACCAGTTGCCGTAGATAAATCAGAAACAGATATCTCAAAAGGTGGAAATGCAGAGATACTTGAATTCACCGTTATTAAATTCACTCTTGATGATGGTACTATTCTACCCGCTGCAACATTACGACCCGAGACCATCTTTGGCGTAACAAACATGTGGGTGAACCCTTCTGTTGAATATACCAAGATCAAAAAAGGAGATGAAATATGGATCATCTCAAAGGAAGGCGCACAAAAACTATCCTACCAACTCGACAACTTAGAGATCCTTGATGAAACAATTCCGGGATCATCTCTTTTAGGTAGAACCTGTGAAATACCACACGTAAAACGAAAAGTCCCAATCCTTGCAGGCACCTTTGCAGACCCTAACGTTGCAACGGGCATTGTCATGAGCGTACCAGCCCATGCACCATATGATTACATTGCCCTTGTTGAAACAAATGAACCAATTGAACCAATAACCATCATCGATGTTAAAGACCTTGGAGAAAATCCTGCAAAAAAGGTCTGTGAAGAACTTAATATCACCACTCAAAATGAAACAGAAAAACTCGATGAAGCAACCGACATTGTCTATAAAAAAGAGTTTCATACCGGCATCCTCAATGATAAATGCGGTGAATATGCCGGGGTAAAGATATCCGAGATAAAGGATGAGGTCAAAGACAAACTCATCTCAACACACAACGCCACACAGATACGAGAGTTCTCAGAAGAGGTCATCTGTCGGTGTGGGGAAACAGTCATCATCAAACAAATACCGGACCAATGGTTCATCAAATACAGTGACGAAACACTTACAGAACAAACAAAACAACATGTTCAACACATGTCGATATATCCTGAAGAATACAAACAAGAGCTCCCCGGCATCCTCGACTGGTTCGACGACCGAGCATGTATCCGAAAGGGATCCTGGCTAGGAACCGAATTCCCCTACAAAAAAGGATGGACCATTGAACCAATATCCGATTCAACACTGTACCCCGCCTATTACCTCCTCTCAAAATACGTAAACAATAACCAGATCCGGGCGGAAGAGATGACAGAAGAGTTCTTTGACTACATATATCTTGGAAAAGGAACACCAAAGAATGAACTATGGGATCAGATACGAGATGATGCAACATATTGGTACCCCGTTGACATAAACCTTGGTGGAAAAGAACACAAGACAGTTCATTTCCCCGTGTTCCTCATGAATCATATCGCTATTATGCCTGAATCGTTTAGGCCGCAAGGGATCTTTGTACACTGGTGGGTCACTCAAAAAGGAAAAGAAAAAATAAGCAAATCAAAAGGGGGCGCTGAACATGTAGCAGAGGCAGCAAAGATCTATGGAATTGACGCGATGAGGCTTTATTATGCACATGTCGGATCACCCTTTGTTGACATTGAATGGAATTCTGAAGCGGTCCATAAATACAAAAACAAGATATTGAACATGTATAGCTTCATCACCAATCTTATGACAATCGATAAACCATCTCACAAACACTTAGACACCTGGATACGATCCATTATTCAAAGACGGATCCAAACGATACAAACAAACGTAGAGATATACAACCTACGAGTAGCGGCTAATGAGATATACTTTGAATTACCGAAAGATATTCAATGGTACCTTAAAAGAGGCGGAGGGAATAAAACCATCCTTAGGGACATTGTAACCATCATGATACAACTCATGACACCATATACACCTCATCTCTCTGAGGAACTTTGGCATAGGGACCATTCAAACTTTGTATCAACAGATACATATCCACAGTTCAACCAAGCTCACTGTTCAGATGCTGCAGAGGTAGAGGAATATCTACTTCAACAATTACTTACAGACACACAAGAGATACTAAAGGTTACAGGCATTAAACCACAAAAGATCTGTTTTTACACATCTCCTGCTTGGAAACAAGACCTTTATGCTAGAGCGATCGATCTTGATGAGAAACAATCGCTCAACGTTGGAGTGCTTATGAAAGAGGCAATGGCCGATCCAGACCTCCGATCACATTCAAAGGATGTCTCAAAGTTCACAGGAAAACTCGCAAGAGAGGTTAAAAAACTTAATGATTCTGATAAGAAACGATATCGAACAAAAACCAATGAACAAAAATTTCTTCATGATGAGATACCGTATCTTAAAGAGACCTTTTCCTGCACTATTGAGATCTATTCAGCAGATGATGAAAACAGATATGATCCCAATGGAAAAGCACGATTCGCTGAACCACTCCGCCCAGCAATCTACGTTGAATGATCCTTTTAAATTGGTATGACCAACTCAAGTTCATCAGGGATATCCGAAGGTCTTTCACCAACGATAAAACCCTGAGATGTCGTCTCACAGTAATAGTAATCAACATTCTCATAAGACACAGAGAAACCATCAGCAAGTCCCTCATTGAGCCCAACACCAGTCGCAAGATGACCGATATCCTCATCGATGATATAGAACAATAAAACGGTCTCATACCCCAACCTTTTCATAAGAGAAGCAAAAAGGATCGTTGAATCCTCACAATCACCTTGTTTCTCAACCAGTGTTTCAACAGGATACCGCCAGTATTCCTCAACACCTTTACTCACATTATCACTTGAATAACGAATATTCTGCTGGACAAAGGATAACACAAAGTTTGCAATCCCTACATCATCCAATCCTTGTGCCTCTGCAAGATCTTGTAATGTCTCAGATAACGAATCAATCACGCCTTCTTTTGGTGTGGCAAATGATGCCATCGCATAACTACCCCTCATCTGAGGACTTCTGTTCACTGGATTGGTCGCATACCAATTATAGGTCTCAACAGGTACATCTAAGAACATCGAATAATACTTACCTTTAAAACTCCAACGATACGAAAGATTATAGAATTCATCCGGTGGGTCCATCACTTCTGGAAGGATCACATCATACCAAAGAATAGCTTGTGAACCTTCACTGATACCATTGATATTAACCGTATTATCAGCGTGATCGATGACTAACTGAAGACTTGTTTGTGATACATCAGGGTTGATATCCACTACATCATCCTGAAAGATCCAATCAGCATCATAGACCGTTATATCAATCGTAGTCTCTGATGATGCAGCACTATCATCGATATCATACGTTATATCAATCTGAAGGGTGGAATCAGTGTTCTTCCGAACCTTCCAATAGGCTCCATTATTATCAAATAATTGCGTCTCACCATCATCAATAGTTATACCAAAATACAGCTGACCCCATCCTAAAAGATCCACATTCCGGATAAGACGTATTCTATGAATCGAAAGACTAAACGAAAGATCGACCAGTGGATTTGCATCCGAATTATCCCCAACCCCATCTCCATCGGTATCCTTTGATTCATTGGGGTCTGCTGGAAAGACATCGCTGTTATCCCCTACCCCATCACCATCCGAATCGACCCATTCATTTGGATTATAGGGAAACATATCTATCTCTAAGCGAGGATCAGACGTACTATCTGAACTTGATTTACCATCATTAAAATAATCTGGGTATCCATCACCATCCGAATCAACACTTGCTGAAGGATCAAAAGGAAATGCATCGGCATTATCCCCAACCCCATCATTATCTGTATCTTTTGTCTCATATCTATCAGATGGAAATGCATCGTCCTCATCAACAACACCATCATTATCGCTGTCAATTGAGGAAAGCCCCGCAGTGATAATGAAATACGCTGCAACAATTGCACCTATGATAATAAGTACAGCAATGTATGATTCAAACTTCGCATCATCATCCATAATACACATTATTATTGTTTTTGATGATATTTAATAGTATTGCCTTGGTCTAAAACTATAAAAACAAAACCATTCATTTTCCACCTTGCATTATGGCTGAGAACCTAGTACCATCGAACAAAGAGATCTGGGATTCCATTTCAACAAGCTTTGATACCACAAGAAAAAAACCATGGACTCAAATAGTTCGTTTCTTAAAGACGATCGAACCAGAGTATACCGTTATAGATATCGGATGTGGCAATGGACGACATCTTATCGAGGCAATTGACAAATGCAGTATGCTAATAGGGTTAGATCTTTCCAGAAACCTCCTTCAAATCGCAAAACAAAAAATCCTAATAGAAAAAAGAACAATGATACAGTTCATACAAGGGACCGCTGCCAATCTCCCCTTTGCCACTAACTCATTTGATTCAGCACTTTACATCGCCACCGTACATACATTACGAACAAGGAGCGAAAGGATACAATCATTAAACGAACTGTATCGAATACTAAAACATGGGAAAGAAGCATTGATCAGTGTATGGGCTAAAGACCAAGAACGTTTCAAAGAATATTTTGAAAAAAACAAATCATCACAAAATGATCTTCATGATGGAGATATCATCATATATTGGCGTCAACATAACCTTGACATCCCTCGTTTCTACCATCTCTACACAAAAGACGAATTCAAAAAGGATTTACAAGAAGCAGGTTTTACTATCAATCTTTTCGAAGAAGCAACCATCGCATCTAAAAGCTCAGTGGATAATTATTTTGCTACAGTCATCAAGAACTAATTTCCCGTTTTACTGGATATACCAAACTACCAATGATCAATATGATTACTGCAACTCCAACACCCCAAATACCTGAAAGAATACCAAACGAGGGAACAACTTGATATTCAATGAGAAACACTGATAACTCCCCAAAAAGAATGCTCGCTACACAACCATATTTTGTCACCTTTTTCCAATAAAGCACACCGATGACCGTTGGGAAGAGCACTGCAAGACCAGGGAACGTTGTCTTCACAAGGGTCCCCATGATACCAACCGACGGATCATACCCAAGGACAACAAAAAGTATCGCAAAGAACGTGAGCAACACAGCAATAACTCTACCCAAAGCAATCTCAGATATCCCTTTTTTCTTTTTGAAGACATCCCTAGAAAGCATTGTTGAGAGAGATAACAATTGCGAATCCGCAGTGGACATCAAAGCAGCAAGAGCACCTATCATCACAAAAAAAAACACAAAAGGAGGAGTATACTGTTGAACCATCATAGGAAGCACCATATCAATATTAGAAGATGAAACAGACAAGGAAACTCCATGAGCCCATATTCCAATGAGCACAGGAATCAAAAATAAAAATGAGACAAGCAAGGGATACAATATCATTGACGCTCTTAGAGACCGCTGATCCTTGGCTGTATAAAAACGGGAGAATAACTGTGGGAACATCGGATCAGCAAAGAACCAGAGAAGAAGGAACGAGAACCAGATCTGAGGTGTGAAATAATCACCGCCACCAGGTCGTAAAAAAAGAACAGGATCCTTTGCATATGCTAAGCGACCAGCGGTTTCAAAACCTCCAAGGTTCATCGCAATGAAAACAACTGCGATAACTAGTGAAAGTATCATGATACAACCTTGTAACGCATCCGTCCAACCTGACCCTTTCATCCCTCCAAGCAACACATAGAACAAAATTATAATCATTGTAATAGTAGCACCAACAGTCCAAATGAGCTGACCGGATGTCACATATGATATAAGAAACCCAGCACCAATCGCTTGTGTTGCAAGATACGGTATGGTGAAAACGACCATGACCCCCATGAACAACAATCGCAAAGAGGTACTGTTCATTTCAGATCCGACAAGTTCACCAGGTGTTATATATTTCCGTTTCTTACCAAGGATCCATACCTTCCGACCAATGATATAAAACGTCAAAGCCATAAAACCAGTTCCAAAGGCCATGATCCCATACTGTCCAAAACCACTCTGATATGATTTACCCGCAAAACCAAGGAAAGTGAACGCAGAAAAATTCGTCGCAGCCATGGTAAAAAACAAAATGACAGGTCCAAAGGTACGACCAGCAACAAAATAATCCTCAACAGACCGTGATGTTTTTTTTCGAGCATACAGACCAATGATCAAAAGTATTACAAAATAAGCGATGACAAGCGTAAGGAAATCAATCATCCTGTTCCCTCCATTCAGCTGTTGCAAACAACCAAAAGACAACCGAAAGACAAACAGTTAACACCATATGATATATTATCCAATAGGGAAGACCAAATAAGAGAGGAGAAGCTAGATTCCAATTCCAAAAATCAAGAGAAAGAAGGAAAAAACAAACGAAAATAAATGACCAGAGAACATACCTTTTTTCTTTCGACCAGCCAGATACAGCCATGAACTATCACCATATATCCATTTGATTATACCATTTCCTGGTTTCATCGGCTGGAAACGGCCTAACAATGCCGTAACTCTACATTCAATGTTAAACCGTACATAGTGTTTGTACTAAAAAGATTTATTCAAAAACCAATCGTTCATCCTTCTTTGACAAAATCAAAAATTGAATCACTAATCTCTGCGATTTGTTCAGGGGTTAAAACTTCGACTCGTTTATCACCAAAAACCACAGAATCAGATGGGACACCAAACTGTTTTGTAAGAACCGTCTTAACCTTCTTTCTCCGATGATTAAACAAAAGTCTGGTCACCTCAAAGAAAAACCGTTCATTCTTAACATAAAATGGAGGTTCTTTCCGAGGTATTAACTCCACCATCGCTGAATCAACAAGAGGAGGCGGAAAGAAACAACCAGGTGGGATAACCTCCCGAATAGAACATAACGCCTTATAGTACACACCAACAGAAAGACGGGAATACGCTGATTCACCAGCAGGAGCAACCATCCGATTAGCAAACTCCTTTTGGTATATCAACACGGCTCTTTCAAAATTCAGATCCAGGAGTTTAAATGTTATTGGTGAGGATATTTGATAAGGCAGATTTGATACGATCTTTGAGAACGAAGGCAGGGAATTGAAATCAACCTTAGCTGCATCAGCATGCACAATCATCACATTATCCGGTACAAGACCTTTAAGATAGGATACAAGGTTTTTATCAAGCTCTATTGCTATCACTTGCTGTGCTTTCTGCGCAAGCAAACGAGTAAGCACACCTTTCCCAGGACCTATCTCAAGGACAATGTCATCAGACCGTATTTGAGCATACTCAATCTCACGGTTTGAAACTGATTGATTAATTAAAAAATGTTGACCAAGATGTTTGGAACACATGGACAAACCACACATCAATGATACGATGGTGGACCTTGCGTAGCCGGCGGTCTGGTAAACAAACGATATTTCTGTTCAGGCTCCATGAGCTCAAGCTCAATACGTTTCGCAACAAGTTTATCCGGAGCTCTTAAAAAATCTATACGATCGGTCATCTCAGTGAAACTCGTGAACGGTTGTTTTCTTCGTTCATCAAGGATATCATGCATCATCTTCTTCCCAAGACCCGGAAGTAACTCCAGCACATGGAACCGAGTAGAGATCGCGGGAGCGTTATTAAAGAACTTTATAAAAAATTCTTCCTTATTCTTCACAATATCATGGATAACATAAGGCATCTCAGCATGGGCAGTACCCGAAAGATCCGTATACGTGATACGTCCCTTTATCTTTTTGATCTTCTCACGCCTCCGAGCATCCTTTCCAACATAGACCCGGTCACCAATGGAAAGGGTCACACGATCCTTCGGAACGAGCTCAAGAAGTGTGAATTGAGCTTCACCAATGCCATAGACAATAGGAAATCGTCGATGCGGGGGAACATCTCCTCTACCTTCTGGCAAATAATCCAAGATATATACATATTCCTCCACCGTTCGCACCTCCCCTCACTTTACATAATGTTTTTCAACAATCTCAAGAATCTTTTTGATCGATTCAGTGCTAATACTCACCCGCTCTTTTGCAAAGAGCGTTCGAACATCATCTTCCGTTTCCGGAAGAATATCTGCAATTTTATAGGCATGAAATTCTTCTACGCCATCCACCTTCTTTAACGCCTCAATTAATGTTTTTGTTTTTCCAGCTGGAAGTCGAGCGAATTTATGAGCATGCTCCAGAGCAATACGTTGCTCATAGAGCAATTCTTTACGTTCCTTTTCAACTTTAGTAAGAATATTTTTTACCTCTGCAAGGGAGATCAACTGAGATTTTTCCTCAGCAGACATCACTTACCCTCTCCGTAAATGTTCAGGTCTTACAACAAGGGTCTTAGGCTTATTCCCGATCTTTAAATCGACAACATAGGACCGTCCTTGTTTACCCTTAATCTTTCCAGTGTACCCCTGAAATCGAATATGGGGCATCCCCTTATGAACTGCGGGATCGATAACGATATTCACTGATTCACCCTCATCATACTGACGAAGGGAACTTGTGATCGATGAGAATCCCCGGTGCCGAGGTTTTTTGCGTAATATCTGTCTACTTTTGCTTCTTAGTCCTTTTGAACGTTTTACCATTTTTGCTATTCCCCCTTAATCTCTATGACATCGAGCGAACGCACAGTACAAGGTACACCTAACAAATCACTGATACTCGGCTGTGTTCTTCCGTTATCCCCAGTGACAAGTTCTTTAATATAGGTACCAGATTCTGCTTCAATGATACAGGTAGCCAGAGCATTCTCTACGTTCTCTACTCTACAGTCGTATATCTTTCTCTTTCTAATCATTCGTGCGCGTCTAAGTTCGACACGTGTTGGGGTGAATTGATTTATTGTGCTACCCCGTAATGTCAGCGCTACCTTTTTAAGTTTTTCTTTCTCAAAAGGGCCATCTGCATCAAATTGAACCCTGTAAATCTTAGGAAAATGAGCATCTTTTATACGAGCGACAGTTTCCTTCTGGGTATATTTAAGGTTTTGAACTGCGATAATACCATCATTTTTATTATTGATACTCTGTGTAATAGATTCAAAATCTATGGTCCTTTTCACTGGATTCTTTATCTCAAGGACAAAGGGACGACCAGTTCCAAGCATTCGAACATCGATATCTTCACGTCCAGCACCATGAAATGCATCCTCAAGCCCTTTTGTTTCCTTTAAAAAGGGTTCCGCGACAAGCTGTTCAACACTACTCTCATATTTTGTTCCAGAATATTCGCAAAACCTACAACCTTTCCCACGGCAATCCCGACAGAACCATTTAGTCTGGGGCATATCTCTCCTGAATTTTAAATACCGCCCATAAATAAATAATGATTTGATCTGTAAACGTACAACATCAAAAGTAGCATCAATAATAACCATGATGTCCGGATCTGCGAAATCAACCTCTTTTCCCAATTGTTGCTCCAGTTTTAAACCAAGAACTCTATTAAGATAATTCTTCAACGCCTCCCGATCTTCACCATGTGTTACATCCATAATCTCTTTTTCTTTTTCAAGAATATCATTATGAACGTGCAAGCCAAGAAGAAATGTTGTAAACTCATAACCCTCCAATGTCTTTTTGATCATTGAAAGAAATCTGTCTTGTTTTGTGGATAACCCTTCACAGAGTGCACAATCATCTGGCTCAACCTGAGGTATTTTAGTATGATTTTCTCTGATTTTCTTCCCAACTGTATCATATTCCTCAGGACGGTTTGTTTCACCCAAAAGCCGACCGATACATGAATCGCAAAGAGGGGTATTCAAAAGGACCGTTTTAATCGTATCTTTTTCAGTATCTTGATCGTTGCTCATACAAATACAGGTGGGTAATGACATGTGCTTTTTATGAAGTTTATGTATACTATGACCTAGGCTAAATCGTAACTTTCCGCTTAGCGAAAGCAATTACATGATACAACTGCGGGGATTTATATTCAGTGATATGGATTACCAAGGCAATATTTTTATTAATAAACAAAATATCCATGCCCCAATATTCAACGGAGGCATATATATGGTTGAAGTCAAACCATTTAAAGGAATTACATACAATAAAGAAAAAATCAAAACACTTGACAAGGTCATGTCACCACCATATGATATCATATCTGATAAAATGCAAGAAAAATTATACAATAACGACCCCTATAACTTCGTTCGTTTAATTCTAGGAAAAATAAATTCTGATGACACTGACAAGAACAATCGATATACCCGGGCAAAAAAATCATTTGAAGAGTGGATGCAACAAGTAATCCTTGTTCAATCAGAAAAGGAAGCTATCTATCCCTATCGGATTGAATACACATTAAAAGATGAAAAAAGGACCATGAATGGGTTCTTCATCCTTTTAAAACTTGATAAAGACTATAAACTCGTCAAAGCACATGAAAAGACCCTTTCAAAACCAAAAGCAGATCGATTGAACCTTATGAGAGCTTGCCGTGCAAACCTTGAACCAATCCAATTATTGTACATCGATGAAAAAAATCGATTACAGCAATCGATCCAACGGAATCTTACAGATGCAGCAATGATACGGGTAAAAGGATATGATTCATTTTATCATTCTATATGGAAAATTACAGATAAAAAGCTCATTGATCAAATCAAAGAGACACTAGATGAACAAGTCCTTTTCATCGCTGATGGTCATCATCGATATCAGACAGCGATCAATTTTGCTACAGAAATGGAAAAAACTACAGGCAACAGTGACGAGGATGCACCGTTTCATTATCGTATGGTAATACTCGCAAATATGTTCGATGAAGGCCTTGCTATCCTTCCAACGCATCGTTTGATGAAACTATCCATAGATAAAGATGAAGTGATAACGAAACTTAAAGAGTATTTCACTGTAGAGACCAGCCCACGAAAAACAGAAGAGAAGAACTACAACACCCTTATCGATGATATCAAAGACAAACTTGAGGCCACAGAAGACCATAAATTTGCTATGCTCTTCAAAGACACCTATTATATCCTAACACTCAATGATAAAACTGCGATGGATAAACTTGCCCAAGAGCATTCTGAGACTTGGCGTACACTTGATGTATCAATTTTACATAAAATTATCATAGAACATATCCTTGGTATCACACAAGACACTCTGGAAGATCATGTGAAGTACACCCGTGAAGACGAAGAAGCGATTCAATTAGTCGATGATGGCACCTTTGATTTCTCATTTCTTATGAATGCGACAAAAATCGATGAATTAAAGGCCATTGCGGAAGCAGGAGAACATATGCCTCAGAAATCAACCTACTTCCTTCCAAAGATGCTCTCCGGTCTAGTCATCTACAAGATGGAGTTCTAAATAACTCCTCATTATTTTCTTTTCATATTTTCCAAACGGAATAGTTAGTTTAATATATCCGTTGGCCATGCAACCATTATACTATGACAACGATGGAATCCTTATATCTTATTGCTTTTATCATCCTTCTCTATGGTCTTGGGGCAATAGTTCTAAACAAGAAAGGCTATTTTGAGAAATATCATATCTCCTTTTATGGGCCAGCTTTACTATTCCGTACAACAAAAGGAGTTGGTTTTCTTAAAAAACTCTCATCCCCAAAACGATTTTGGAGGGCATTTGGTTCCTTTGGCATAGCCTTTTGTTTCATTTCAATGGTCCTGATGGTCCTTCTGCTTGTGCTTAACACCTGGACCGTCATCGGCTTCACCCCTGAACAGCAACAACAACTGCCAGGTATAGAGTTTGGACTTGTCATCCCGGGTCTTAACCCAATATTACCATTAGAATATCTCGCTTATATCCTTATAGGTTTGATTATCGCGGTGATCTTCCATGAGTTTTCCCATGGGCTTCTCACCTTTGCTCATGATCTTAAAGTAAAATCATTAGGGATGCTTTATCTCATCCTCCCTCTTGGCGCATTCTGTGAACCAGACGAGGAACAACTTCGAGATACAGCAATACCCAATAGGATGAGGGTGTATGCAGCAGGCCCGATGGCAAATTTCACTGTTGCCTTTGTCGTACTATTTCTTTTTTCAGCGGTGTTCATGGGTTCTGTCCAACCAATCGAAGGATTACATGTTCTTTATAACGTGCCTGAAAGCCCTGCTGAGAACATCTCATTATCAACAGGTATGGTGATCACCGAGGTCAACAACACAGCGGTCAACGATGTCAACGACTTCCTACAGATCATTCAAAACACTACAGCGAATCAGACGATACCTATCACGTATTTTTCAGATGGGGAGCATATCCATGCTAATGTCACCCTTGCGGATCAATATGCATTCACTAATAATGTCTCTGATAAAAACAAGAGTTTTCTTGGGATAGGATTCAATTTATATGTCAATGGATTCACCGAAGCATTAAAAAATCCACTCACGTTTGCATTTCCTGAAGGACTTATTCTTTTGTATTCACTTCCCTTTTTCAGTTATCTAATTGGTTATAATCCACTTGTCTCACCGTTCACTCAAGGATATATCCTTACAGGACCGCTCTCATTCATACCTTCCTCCGTATTCTGGCCATTAGTAAATATGCTCTACTGGATCTTTTGGCTAAACCTTGTGGTCGCATTATTCAACGTTCTACCAATGATACCACTGGATGGAGGATTCCTTTTCTCAGATGGCTTGCGTTCACTTGTTCAAAAGATAAAAAAGAACATCACGGAAGAACAAAGGGAGCGTGTCGTTAAAAACATCACTTTCACCATATCCCTTATAATCCTATTCATCGTAATATTTCCCTGGCTCATTAAATACTTCTAAATAGTATCTCTTTTAAACAAGGTAAAAACAAGGGAAATACTAAAAAAATTGTAAAAAAGATAAAAGGAACTTATTGTGTGACCAATCATTCATTGATAAGTACACGACAAGGGGAAGGTATCTTCATGCCTGCTTTGCGAAGTGATTCCTTTGCTTGTTTGATAAATTGAGGAGATGTTTCAACCTCAATGATGGTTTGATTTGGTCTCACATGAGCAGCGGTACTTACGATCTTCCCAAATGATGCACGCATCCCTTGTGAAACACGATCTGCACCAGCACCTGTTGCCTGTTTATTTTCTCGTAAAACCACATGAGGATATACCCTAATCCGTATCTTATAATTCGTTACGCCAACCTTCTTCTCCATATATCTGTTCACTGCAATACGAGCAGATTCCAAAGAAGTATGACGTACCTGACATTGCTCATTAGCAATCAAGGAAAGTTTAACTGGAAAAGTTCCTCTTTTGTTACCTAGTACAAACTGTGTGATTCGAGAGGCGGGAATACCACCCATATATTCTTTCCGCGTTGACAGTTGACCTCTCACATAGCGGTACATGCTGCCTGGTTTTCGTGCCATTGTTCACAACCTTATATAATTTTTATTAAACAGGAAATGGGAAATAGACATGGTGTTTATAACTCTTTTTACTAGAAAAAACCATTTTCAAAGTAAACAACGGTAAAAACAAGTATATTAAATAAATTTTGATGGAAATAATTACCTACTTACTGAACGGACCAAAATGATTTAAGGAAATCGATATTTCACCACCATATGAATTATATCTATTTCAAGATCCAGGATACAATCCTTAAGAACATACAATCAGCTCTTGAAACATTATCATTTCCAACCGACATTAAAATCGAAATACCACCAGACCCCACATTGGGGGATTTCTCATTTCCCTGTTTTTCCTTTTGTAAACTTAGTAAAAAATCCCCTAATGAGACAGCAAAGTTAATCGCTGATACACTCACAAAGGACCCCTCGATTAAATCCATTAATGTTCAAGGAGGTTACATCAACTTTACCATTGATGAACGTCAGATAATTGAAGAAACCGTACCATTGATCCTATCAAAAAAGGAAGGTTATGGACAGCTTGATAAAAAAAATAAAAAGGTCATTGTTGAGCATACATCAGCAAATCCAAATGGGCCATTACATGTTGGCAGAGCACGAAACCCGATCATAGGGGATACCATCGTTCGGATGTTCAAAGCAGCAGGCTACAACTGTGAATCACAATTCTATCTAGACGACCTTGGAAAACAGGTGGCAATACTCAGCTGGGGC
Source organism: uncultured Thermoplasmatales archaeon (assembly GCA_964410735.1). GTDB lineage: Archaea > Thermoplasmatota > E2 > DHVEG-1 > DHVEG-1 > EX4572-165. The sequence continues at coordinate 46,372 of CAYPIF010000027.1, read as the reverse complement.
CTCATAAATTTAAAAGAGAATGATGTGCCAAAATCAAACGTCTCTAAACCTGATCATCAAGCTGTTGGCTACTATCAAAAAGCAAATGAACTGATGACCAAGGATGAATCTGTAGAACAAGATATCAATTCAATCGTTAAAAAAAGTGAACATGGTGATAAAGAAACAATAGCATACATCAAACAGGCGTATGAACCCGTGTTAAAAGGCATGAACAAAAGCCTTTCAATTATCAATATCACCATTGACCGGTATATCCCTGAATCAACCTTTGTTCAAGATAAATCCGTGGAAAATGTCATAACCCAATTGAAAAAAACACCATATTGCCATGAAGAGGATAATGCTTTTTACCTTGACCTTGAACCATTTGACATACACGGAAGGAACACAAAATTCTTCATTACTCGAAGTGATGGTACCTCGCTTTATGCTACTAGAGACATTGCGTATCATGCATGGAAAGCCACCCAAGCAGATCTTCTCATAAATATATTAGGTGAAGATCATAAACTTGAGTCAAAACAGGTTGAAATAGGATTGAAACTCCTCAAGTTAACAACAATGCCTCAACCAGTGTTTTACTCATTTGTATCTCTCCCTGAAGGTAAGATGTCCACTCGGAGAGGCCGGGTCGTTTATCTCGATGACCTCATCGATGAATGTGTTGAACGGGCCTATGAAGAAGTGAAGAAACGACGTGGGTCTGAGTTCTCTGAATCCGAGATGAGATCCATTGCTCAAGTAATCGGATCAGGCGCCATTCGATATAACATTATTAAGGTCCAACCAGAGAAAGATATGGTGTTTACATGGGCGGATGCATTGAACTTTGAAGGAAATGCTGCACCGTTCATCCAATATGCTCATGCTCGCGCTTCGGGTATCCTTAAAAAGGTTACAGCCAAAAAAAACGACTATGTAAAACAACAATATGGTTCATTAGAGCATCCCTCAGAGATACAATTGGTCAAAAAACTGGCTCAATTCCCCATCGCCATCAATGATGCAACATCTGATTTCAGACCGCATCTTATTGCCGCTTATGTGTTTGAGACCGCGTCATTGTTCAACCAATTCTACCGGGACTGTCCCGTGATCATTGAGCAAGATGAAGAGAAAAAGAATGCCCGTCTTGGGCTGGTCGCAGCAACAAAACAAGTTCTCAAAAATGGATTGGATCTATTAGGTATTGATGCCTTAGAGGAAATGTAACTATGGACTACAAACATATTCACGTTCAGAGTTTATTAAAGAAAATCACGTTCACTGATAAGTTATTTGGCGGAGAATATACCCTTGATCCATATCAGAACTGTGAATTTGGATGTAGCTATTGCGATTCATCATATGAAAAGACCGTTTTCATTAAGACAAACGCTGTTGAACTCCTCAAAAAGGAACTACAGGATATCGTAAAAGGACGTATCATCATTGGTTCAGTCCATGATCCGTACCAACCAATAGAAGAAAGAACGCAGCTTACTCGGGAGATACTGCAGATCATCAATGAGTATAACCTACCGGTACACATCTTAACAAAATCACCATTTATCCTCAGGGACCTTGATATCTTAAGATCTTTGAAGGATGTACTGGTCACATTCACTATCATTACCACGGATGAGCATATCTCAAACATATTTGAAAAAAATGTTCCATCCCCTGAAAAACGATTTCAAACAATCCGAGAACTAAAAAATAATAACATAAATGTAGGCATGGCCCTCATACCCATTCTCCCATATATCACAGAAAAGAATGTTGAAGACCTCATTGAAAAAGCATACAACTCACAGGTCGACCATATTATATATAAACACTTGGAACTAAAAGGAGACCAAAAAGACATCATGCTATCCTTACTCAACGAGGTAGATTCAAATCTTATTAAAAAATATGAGAAATTATATCACAATCGATATTATCCACTCAAAGAATATCTAGATATTGCAAACAATAAAATCGAAAGTGTATGCAAAAGATACAGCATTCCAACCTTTAGTACGTAAAGAAGAAAAAAAGGAAAAAGTATCTATTACCTTAGCGTTCCTTTACTCTGTTTATGAACATCGCTGCTATAAGCAATACAATGATCAGAACGATCGCTATGATAACAATACCATATTGTGTCAATATCGTTGAGGGCCCTTTTTCATGTGGGTAATCAGTTGCACCAAATGGTGTATGCCCATCAAGGGATAATCCCTTTGACGGATCATATCGAAGGGATTGTATATCCTCAGCAGACCAATGGTTATTGGAACTATAGGTCGTATCAGGAACCCAGACCCGTAGATCAGGATCACCATACAAACAGACATTTTCAGCGAGATCCCACCACCAATTCGGCTTTGTATCACTGACATATTGAATACCAACCTTCTTTATCCCTTCAGCATAAATCTCCCCAATGGTCTGGCCAAGTGCTATTCCCCGTGGTACCGCATTCTGCCAGACATCTGAATACCAAGATGTTGCCCAAGGATCCATGATCTGGAAGGGAGAACCATGCCGCATCAGAGTGAGTTGAAGATATTTTCCTGCAGGCAGACAAGCAACGCTACTGATACCTGCTGAATGGATATTGCCTAATGCATCATCTACCTGCGTACCATTATACCAAGAGGTACCAAACCGTCCAAGCAAAACAGTGATAATGATACCATCATAATAATCCTGAGTGTTCTGGAACCATTCAGGAAACACGATATTTAGAAGTGGTAGACTTGCGATAGTACCCAGAATATCACGGATAGGTCTTTTTGCAAGAGCCCAATCCACACCGGTCTTCATGAATCGAACACCATTAGAATCAGGATTCCCAAGAAGAGCCGGGAGCACACCATGTACCTCCATGGTCATAGTGTCAGGTTCCTCTGTTGAACCCATCAACCATTCATAGCCACGCCATGGGTTAGTCTCCTTATTATATGCTGCCAATGGTATCGGTGGATATCCAAGATGTGTAGGATTCTCCCAGTTCACATCCCAGAACATGAACATACCACCATCAAGAGGTGCACCATGGGTATTGACCATCCACAATAATACACCCTGGTTAAGGTTATACATATTCGCATCAAAATTTGTTGAAAAGACCGGGCTATATCCACCCCGCTCAAGATAGAACGGCTGTACCTCAGCACCACTGAGATCTGGAATGAACCCACCAGGCTGCCCATTTACTGCAAGCATCACGCCCTCATCGATAGGTTCAAGCGATGGAGAAACACCAGGTATCGTTCCATCAGCACATTTATACACGAAACCCCAGTAATCACTTGCACGACTATTGAATTTTATATCATAACAAACAAGTGTGTCTAAAACAGGATATTTCATTGTTACTTCTTCAGATGGTTTAGTTATCTTCAAACCTAAAGAGCTCCTCCAGGGAAAGCGACGGGTACTGCTACTACCATTGATAACGGATACACCAGAAGGATTAGACAACGCAGGGTTTTCAAAAACGATCATAGGGTAAAAGATATCCTTTGACATCCAAACCGCTAGATCAACAGGGGAACCAAAGAATCGACCAGGGTTCCCTTTTCCAACAAATACCCGGTCCCAGGGGAAACCAATATCAAATTGCCCTGCCACGGTCATGATTGTTTCCTCCCCTTCTTCATCAAATCCTTTTTGTTTCAAAAAGTTAATGACTCGGGAACCAGTAAGATACATTTCACTAACCGTAGGTAATTTCGAATGGCCATCTGGATGACGTCTCCAAAGCTCCGTATGCCATACAACAGCACTGGACAGTTCAGGATGATTATCAACAAGTAAAACAGGGGATCCATGATGAGCAGCAATAAACGCTGCAGGACCAAAGGACCGAGCACCTTGAAGCTCTTCATCTGGTTGTAATTCCGCAACATACCATGAGGTCCAGGGATCAATTGTTGAGAAAATGATATCATTACTATCAGATATATCTCGAATGGCCTCATAGATCTGATCATAGGTAACAAAGTGACCTGAAACCGAGAAATCCTTTTTTAATTCATCTCTAGCAGTTGCCAAGAGATGATTATCGATATCAATGATTATGATCTTGTTAACACCCATTTTGTAAAGGGCATCCATGGTCACTGAAGGTATCGTGTCAGACGAAATATAGAGAAGAGGTTCATTTTTCTCTGAAGCAAGTATTGCTGCTTCCGTCGCTGATGCTATTGAAGCACCTTCCTCATCAGAAAAATTTTGTTCCCATGAGTATTCTAAACTGAAATCAACAGGGTCATTGATCTCATTCATAGTAAAAACGCAGAGAGAATAATGCTCACCATCAAGACACTGTCCAAGTTGGTTCACCTGAAGATCTGTTTCCGTACCTGGTGGTAAGGGAATACCTTCATCATAGATAGACGCGTCAATGGTGCTGGAGACACCGGGTTCACGGGTAGATAATACCTCTTCGCCAGACGGCCCGATCAGTGAAAAACCTAGATCTACATCTTGGTTATCCCACGTAAGGGTTGCCTGAAAATTTCGACAGCCATATGGTGGGGTTTCAGGTATTTGTATCTCTACACCAGGGTACATCTCCACATCAACCTGATACATTACATCCTTCATATTCTTCAAAACCTCAAACATACTGCCATACCGACCCCAGTTCAAGGTTAAAAAACTACGGTGTTTTTCTACATCTAGATCTGTCGGCTCCATATCAGTTCCCGGAGTATATGATGTTGGATAGAAATCATCTGATTTAGTTGGAACATCAGTCAGCGCAACACTCCACCGGCCGCTTTTATAAACATAGACAGACGTCTTATCAACATCCATCCCACTTTGTGCATTCCATTCACTGGTGATAGCAGCCATCATCCATTGACCATCTTCTTCACAGTAGACCTGGATATCTCGATCACCTGCAGGGATGGACATATTGATTATACCTTCAAAACCTGGTACACCTGCTTCGAAATAGAAACAAGGATACCATGATCGCACCTTCAAGAACTTATAACCTTCAGGCACAGTGAAATCATTGTAGATTGGATAAACCTCATTTGTTTGAGGTACCTCAAAATGCTCGGTCCTCAAACCATCACCGGGTGAAATGGACCCAGTCAAAGTTCCAGTGGTCATATTATCAGGTTTTTCAAATTCATCTTGAATGACCGCAACGACTGCTTCATCCGCATACTCCCAGTTTTGAAGTGCGATATTACTTGCAAGGGTATAGGGATCATCACCATTTATCTGTACAATTTCCTCCGCATCCCAATCAGTTTCAAGCTGGGCAGGTTGTACATTGATCAAAGAAAGTTGATCAAGGCTTCCTTTTGAATAGGACATCCAATCTTCCATAAAATAATCGATACCTTGCCATCCGTTCAATGATCGATCTTTTATTTCATCAGATAGCTGTTCATCCTGGTAAAAGAGTAAAGGGCTTGTAAAAAGTTTATCCGTGTCCCTATCATAAAATACAGATGCGGGGATTGATGCAAGATACGCATAATCATCTATGAGTGTTTCTGTATCATACCCCACAAAGGTTGTTTTCTTCATTGGAATAAATGGTTTCCAAGAAACACCTTTATCGAATCCTGGATGCTGAATTGCATCAAGGTCTGCTATTGCTGAGGGGACCACCGATGCAATAATCATTGAAAAGAGAACTGCGAATGTAAAAAGAACCTTTTTTACTGTATATCTGTGATTCATAAAAACAACCTCAAATCATTATTATTTATGGCCAAATCTTTGTATCATGTATACTCCTGAAAGGTATAAATAATTTATTATTAAGCAATTTATATTTACATTGTATTTAAAATGTTCGAGGGTTACTTTTAAAACTAAAGTATACTTCACCATTCTATTGCAACACACAGGTGTACGAGTATGAACGATAAACTTCGTAAAAGATTGGAGAAACAACGATATGGAATCGTTGGAGATCATTCAGCAGTTAAACTCTGTCATTGGACCAAACAAAGTCTACTTCATAAAAGACATTGTTATAAACAAGAGTTCTATGGTATACAATCCCATCGGTGTCTTCAAATGACCCCTGCGGTGAACCAATGCACCCACACCTGTCTTTTTTGCTGGAGATATCAGGGTTTCACCGAGAAAGAAATCAACAAAGCAGATGGCCCTGAATTCATTCTTGAAGAGTCCATAAATGCACAGAGACGTTTACTAACAGGTTTCAAAGGTGACCCCCGTTGTGACCTAAAGAAATGGGAGGAAGCCCAAGACCCTAATATGGTTGCTTGTTCTTTATCTGGTGAGCCGACATTGTATCCACATCTTGGTGAATTTTTTGCTGCTTGCCATAAGAAGAACATGACCACATTTCTGGTCACGAATGGGACAAACCCGGATGTTCTCAAAAATCTTGATCCTTTGCCTACTCAACTCTATGTTTCCATTGTTGCTCCAAATAAACAAGCATACAAAAAAATCTGTAACCCCCTTATACCCGATGGATGGGAACGGATAATGGAGACCCTTAAACTCCTCCCTAGTTTAGATACGCGAACGGTGATTAGACATACTTTGATCGAAGGATGGAATATGGGACCAGATGATATATCACAATATGCTCAATTAGATAGTATTGGATCTCCCGATTTCGTTGAACCAAAAGGATTTGTTCTTGTTGGTTCCGCTCGAAAACATTTCACCTTATCGAATATGCCCTCTCATGAATCGATTAAGACCTTTAGTAAAGCACTGGGAAATGAAATCGGATATACTCTTACAAACGAAAAAGAGGATTCACGGGTGACTTTACTTTCAAGTTCAAAACAAAAGGAAAGAATCGTTACACAAGATTAATAAGAAGAAATAGCAAGAAATAATGATAATGACCTCTTTGCACAACAGGCCCATTTTCTTTAGACCTATACGGAAAAATCGAAAAATTGTATTAGGTCTTTCTCTCACTTTTATCATATTATTCTCAGAGATAACGGTTGTAAATGCTATAGAAAATCATCAGACCGGTAGCCCACAACGTTATATCATTCTTTTTTACAGACCATCTTTGATTGAGATGATTACAGATGCACAGTATAGAACTGAGAAAGATGATGTGTTTCTGCAGACACAGATGGCAGACCATTTAAAGGATTTTTTCACCAATATCACTGATTTTCACAATGAGATCATACAAAGGATAGTTACATCAACAGTCTCTGATACCACATTTAGGATAAACTCCATGTTAACATGGTTTCTAAATGGATGCATCATTGAAACATCACATCCCTCAACAATTGCCAGTTTGCAACAGATACCTGGAATAAGAAAGATCATAGAGGATGAGAACAGAGTCAATATTCAATCAACAGAGCCCCAAGGCGATCCCTTAGAAAATGAAGTATATACATCAGCAGTTTATCAAGATATCACAGGAAAAAATGTCACTATCGCTATCTTTGACACCGGTGTTGATTATACACATCCAGCCTTAAAAGATAATTATCTAGGCGGATATGATTTTGTCAATGATGATTACAATCCTTTTGATGACCATGGTCATGGAACGCATGTTGCAGGGATAGCCATTGGACGGGCAATAGATACAAACGAATGGAACGGGGGTATTGCCCCAGATGCAAAATTCTACAGTTATAAGGTCATGGATGAACAAGGAGTTGGATCGATATCATCATTTCTTCAAGCCTTTGAATACGCCCTTGACCCAAACCAAGATGGCGATCCCTCAGATAAGGTCGATATTATCTCTATTAGCGCAGGAGACACCGAAGGTTCAAGTGAAGATCTTTTGAGCCAAGCTGCCAATAACGCAGTTAAATCAGGTATCGTTGTCGTAGCAGCAGCTGGGAACAGTGGCCCTGAGGAAGCCTCGATAAGTTCACCAGGTATCGGTGAATATGTGATAGCAGTTGGTGCAGCAACAGAGGACCATACTATCGCATCGTTCAGCTCAAGGGGAAGTTACTCATACGACCGTGTGAAACCTGATGTACTTGCTCCAGGCGTACAGATCAACAGTACTTGGCCTAGTGGAACATACAAGATCTTAAGTGGCACAAGTATGGCAACACCCTATGTTGCCGGGTACTGTGCAAGAATTCTTGAACAACATCCTGAATGGACACCGTTAGAGGTTATTATGGCACTACGAAAACAAACAACTTCTTTTGGATACGATTTAGTAACACAAGGATATGGTTATCTTGATACAGAGTCCTATGTAGAGATAACTGAAACACCACCTGTTGCTTGGATACATACCATTAACACCACAAATTCAAATGAATTAATAATCAATGGTACCGTTCAAGGAACTAGTGTTACCTCCTATCAATATCTTATACGTCCAATCGATCAGAACACAGAATGGGATCAGATACAAACCACTTTATCAGATGGATTACAAGGCCACCTAGGCACTATAGATGTTTCAAAATACGCCTCAGGCACATATCTCTTAAAGTTACAGGTTACCGCAGGGGCAATGATAACAAGTGATTATTTTTTTATAAGTTTAGAACAAGAAACGAATCAAACAGATATGAACATTATATACCCAGAGGCCACTTCAGAGCTCACAGAGTTCTCAGTTCAGATACACACACCGACACCATCATTTATCTTGAGTATATTTCTAGTGCCATTGAGGCCACCTCAGATAAGAATCGGTTCAGATGTCTCTTTTAAAGCACCCTCCATCCTAAAGGAAAGCATAATATCTACAAGAGGTACTCTTCTTGTTTTAACACCAAATCCAGATACTCCTTTGTTAACAAAAAAGACCATCACCATCATAAATACTTAAAAAAAGCTAGTCAGGACGAACGTCTTCTCCCCCTTCAAACAAGAACTGTACCATTGCATAAAGATCCTCAACGCCTAAGAATTCTTTTTCAGATACTGGGATGATCGATTCGAAAATCGGGAAATCAAAAAGCAAACGCAGGATATTCTCATTTATCTGAGTATATAATGACTGTTGCTGCTGCATCAATGCTTGCTCAAGTAAATCAGTATTTTTTGACCATTCAACGACCTGCTCTAACTCCTCATCAGTGAGCATATCCGCCTTACTTAAAATGTTCAATTGAGGAACACCCATCCGGAAATGAGTAGATAACGATAATAACAAATGTGATACAAAGGCTGATGGGTTTTTTGCAAGGACATGATCAATAAGATACGCAATGACGGATCGATTAGGTTGTAAGGTCTCAATGATAAAACGACCGGATTCACGGAACACAAATAATTCAAGCTGACCGGGGGTATCAACAACTACAAAATCAGATTTGAACGAGCTGATGCTCTCTTTTACATCATCTGTGTTTAAAGCAAGCATATCAGCACACGCTATTTGTGCACCATTCGGGCCAAGTCCATGAGTCTCCATGACCTCTTTCAAGGAGATCCAATCTCGAATGTCAACATCAGGAGTATATGGTAGATTTTCTGCACCCGGATCAAGATTGACAAGTATCGCATCAAGTCCTTCAACTTCCGTCCATTCCTTAAAAGTATGGGACAAGGTTGATTTCCCTGAGCCTGCAGTACCTATCATATACAGAAATATCTCTTGCTTCATAGTTACATACCACGTAGTTCTTTCATATGGTCTACACGTCGTTTCACCAGATCATCAGTCCCAATATCATGTCGAATGTATATATGATCACCTTTCACACCAGTCAATGCACGTTCAGTTACCTGTTCTGCTTCAGATATCGATGATGCAATACCGACAACAGCCAATGACCTGGATGATGTGGTGGTCACATACTCATCTTTCTTGTTCACCGATGCGTAAAACAACTGAGCACCGGATTCCGTGATATGTTCTGTATCAACATAGATTGGTTCATTTACCATGCTTTTATATCCATACCCTTCAGGAACAACATATTTGCAGACCGTTGCTTTTTGGAGCACCTTCAGCTTCTTCTCACTTACAGAACCTTTTATCATCGCAGAACATATATCCACATAATCTGATTGGATCAATGGGAGAACGTTCATCGCCTCTGGATCCCCGAACCGTGCGTTGATCTCTATGATCTTGGAACCTTCCGCAGTAAGTATGAACTGACCATAAATAGGGCCAACATACGGACATGATTCTTGTTCCAATGCCTCGATGATATCTTGAAGTATTGATGCTGCCTCTTCATAATCGCTTTTTGAAATGAATGGAAGAAGACCATTTTTACTTGAATAGGAACCCATCCCACCAGTGTTTGGTCCTTTATCACCAGGCTCAAGGCGCTTATGATCCTGAACGGCAGGTAATGGAAGAATAGAACGGCCATCAGAGAGAGCCTGTAATGTAAATTCCTCTCCAACAAGCTTTTCCTCAATCAAGACCTTTGACTGCCCACCGATCTTATTCTTGAATATCTCCTTTATATATTGCTGTCCCTCTTCCCCATTTTTGAAATGATCACCATACACCTTTACGCCTTTTCCACCAGTTAGACCAATTGGTTTTAAAGCAACCTCGTAATTAAGATCGACCATATACCTTGTGGCTTTCTCCACAGTAGTAAATGTTTCACATCGGACCTGCCCCGCAATATCATATTTCTTTAGAAGACGTCTCATCCACTCTTTATCTGTTTCAATCCTTGCAGCATTCTTTGTGGGAGCACATGTTGAAATGCCATTTCTTAAAAGCTCATCAGTCAATCCTTCTTGAAGGGGGGCTTCAGGGCCGATCAAACTCAGTTCAATATCATTCTCTACCGCATAGTCAACGATTGGCTGTATATTTGTCTCCTTCTCAAGTAACACATCCTTCGCAACCGATGCGATCCCAGGGTTCTCATTATGCATAACGCTAAACATAGTTGTATTCTTCGATCGATGTACAGCGTCACAAAGAGCATGCTCCCGAGCGCCACCACCAACAATTAAAACATTCACCTACCATTCCTCCAGATACATCTCATATCTTCACTCTGGTGCATCATCCTGTTTTACTTCTTTAATATGTCGGAAACTGAAAGTAAGGGAGTAAAAGAAACATCCAATGTCTCTATTTTCTCCTTTGCACCACTTTCACGGTCCACAACACAGATGACCTTATCAACGATACCATGATTCTCTCTGAGAACCTGTATCGTTTTTAGAACAGATCCCCCACTTGTTGTCACATCTTCAATAATTAACACCTTTTTATCATCAATAGGTGCACCTTCTATCTGTTTGCCAGTACCATGCTCTCTTTTTTCCTTTCTGATAATAACATAAGGGATATTTGTTTCAAGTGAAAGAGCAACGACCAATGGTACAGCCCCTAACTCCATTCCTGCGAGTATATCATATCCTTTTGCGATGGGGGCCATTTCAGTTGCGATCTGTTTCAGAGTTGTTGGATCCGTACTCGCCTTTTTAATATCTATATAGTACTGACTAACCGCGCCAGAGGTCAATACAAATCGGCCAAATTGGATGGCACCACAGGTTTTCAACATTTGTGTTAGAATCTCTTTTGTCATACCAGCCTCATGTATGTTAATCATTGTTTTAATGATTACGTCTCAAAGATTTATTATTAAGCAGAGGAATATAAAACAAAATTCTTAAATTCTCAGAATCTCTCATTTTTTTATGAGAAATCAACTATTCGGTTTTTTCCAAACAAAAAAGGAATCGTTATTAAATGAGATAGTATATAATCAAGGTAGGGAACATGACCAAGGTAACATTGGACCGTGAAGCATTCAAAGCACTTGCATCTGATACACGATTAGAGATACTACGAACATTGGATGGAAGGAAAATGAGCCTTACAGAGATCAGTCGTGCTACTAACCTAAACAAGGCCACCCTCCATGAACATCTGAACAAACTTCTCGAAGCGGATCTTGTGAAAAGAAAGGATAGAGAAGGTCATAAATGGGTGTATTACAAATTATCCTGGAAGGGTGAGAGTCTTCTCCACCCTGAAAATACAAAGATAGTTGTTATGTTCTCCGCTGCATTTGTGACATTAGCCGCAGCTGTGATTCAAATGTTTCTTTATGCAAAGGGAACGGTGCAGACAGCATTCAACACCTTTTCAACTGAAGATGGCATGCTTGTAACAAACTCTCTTGATACAAATGAATCGATACCAGCTATGCTGAATAATACAACAAAAACCTTTGGTGGCGAAAGAGGTATCGATCTCCTTGGCCAAGGTAATGAGAATACACATCTGCTCTACCAGGATCCATTGTTCCTATATGCAGCAGTTGTGTGCTTTACAATCTTTATCATTGTCCTTGCCGTTGCCATATGGCGATTATGGGTAAATAAAACACCCAAATTGTAAAACTATTACCGAATCCCCTTCGATATAAAAAGGTCGATATGGTTCTACATTTTCTGTTGCAATTCTTCTTCCATGAAATCAAATAATGTTTTCTGCATCCCGGTCACCAATACCACTGAATGGGCTATGCCATTATATGTTTTTCGATGTAAGGGTTGAGGAAAAATTCAAAAACTGGATTTTTGACCAGAAGGATTTATATATTACGAAATATAAATATAATTATTCTGTCGTATATAAGGCACATTTCAATGGGGATACAAACAAGTCAACAAACAAAAAAATCAGAGTCTAAACCCCTGATTACAACAGGAGCAAATAACAATGATTGATCTCTCGATGATAGTAATTGGATTCATTGCCGGACTTTTTACGATGACCATTATTGGGCTTTATAAATGGGTGTTACAACGTCTCAATGATAGTCTTTAAAAAAATAATAATAATATAAATAAAAAAGAAAAAAGAGAAAAATGTTTTTTTATTTCGGGATCTTTGGCAGAACCTTCTCAATCTCTTCGGTTTTTCCTGCATCCCATATTGCTCGAATTGCTAGCAAACCAGCAGCTGGAGCTACGAACACAGCAAGCATACCTGCTATCCAGCTGAAATAGGGACCAACGACCTCAAGGTTATCAAACCAGCTACTAGTTGCACCAATACCTACCAACATTAATGCAGCGATCAAAAAGGTTGGTACCCGATCTCGTGTAATGTTTCCAAGAGCAAAGAATGAAAGTATACCAACAATGAATCCCAACACTGCAAGGAGTGCTGATATTGTTGTCGAATAACCACTAAGCCACGTCTCGTTTGCCGCGTAGACGATCCCTACAATAACGGCAACAAGTATACCTATGAGAAACAACCAGCTTCCAATCTTTTTAAGTAATTCTTCCATTTTTCACCATCCTTCCTATTTTCTTTTTTAATCTTCATAAAATATATTTGTTATATTTAACTATTTAGTGTAAATGAATATATAAGTACATATGCATCTAATACAAAAATAGCTATACTTACATGAATAAATAATTTATATTATCCCTATATATCATTTAAAAGTACATTTATGTAACAATAATATATCATACTATTTTTTCTTCAAAATCAGGAAGAGTATCAAAATGACAAACATACAAAACAGCGAATCATCCAATACATGTTTAAATAGTAATGCGAATAAAAACAACAATTGAATTTAAGGATACACTGCCATACAGGGGCTGGAATGCTTTTCATTCACCTCTTCTTGCACCCTTCTAGCCCCTTTTCCCTCCTTCCCCTCTTGCCATACAAATCATTAAATATTATTCAACTCCATTCATGTTTGAGAGATGGGAAATGAAAACAATCATGATTGTCGATGATGACCCTGCAACATACTCAAATATGCAGCAATATGTAAGAGACGAGAACATAGATTTTATCCATGTAACCAACTCAAGACACGGTGTAACAACCCTTGATGATAACCCAAATGTGCAACTTGTTTTAGTAAATACCAAATGCCCAGAAACAGACATACCAGCATATTTTTCATTAAAACCTGGCGAGAACCTAAAAAGTGGTTCTGATGATCCAGCAAATTATCTAAAAAAACCATTCTCAAAAGATGCACTCTTACACTTCATCGAACAAAAAATGCAGCAATGATCAAACGATTTCTTTTCCACGTAAGGTTTAACTTATAACTTTATCAAGACCGTTCTGCAACCTATCCAAAGCCTTTTTTAGGTCCTCAAAAGGACAATTACCATATGATATCCTTAATGATGGATAAGAAACATCGAAAAGCTCACCAGGCAATACAATCACACCAAACTCCTCAGCAAGACGTACAGCAACATCATATGATGAAAGAGAAGTATCCAATTTCACGAAAAAATAATACGCCCCCTTCGTTTTGATAAACTTAACAGACTGCATACCCGATAACTTATGGATACAATATTGCCTCATCTGGTTCAACTCATCATAAGATCTATGAACATAACTTCCTCCAATTGACCAAGAGACCTGAGATGCCAACTGAGAAAGTGAGGGTGCACAGATACCAATCGTGTCCTGTACCTTAAGAACATTATCATACAGCAAGTCAGGTATGACCATGAAACCAACACGATACCCCGATAATGCAAAAGCCTTTGAACAAGAGAAAAGGGACACCGTATGAGTCAACTTTCTGTCAAATTGAGCTGGGCTTACATGCACCGCACCGTCAAAGGTAAAATATTCATAGACCTCATCAGAGATATGATACAAACCAGAGCTAGCACACAAATCATTGATCTGTTTCAACAGTGAATGAGAGTACACAGCACCAGTAGGATTATTTGGTGAGATGGTAACAACCGCCTTTGTTCTTTTAGTTACTGCTTTTTTTAGAAGAAACATATCTGGTTGGTACATAGCATCTGTGGCAACAAGAACTGGCGTTCGACCAACCATTTCTGTAGCCATGATATAGTTGAAATAAGTCGGTGTGAAAAAGATGATCTCATCTCCAACATCAGAGATCGCTATCAATGCATTCAAAAAAGCCTGATTCGCGCCAGATGTGATGATGATATTCTTTGATGGATCAGTAATCATATTATTTTCCTTAACAAGTTTTTCAGATATAACTTTTCTAGCAGAGAGAAATCCAGCATCCTCTGAATAACGATAACCAGTATCATTGCCAGCATTTTGTACAACCTGTTCCACGGCCTCTGACGGCGGTCGAAAAAAAGGTATCCCTTGGCCAAGTGAAATCACATCATAAGGGAGTTTCAATGATGAAAGGAAATCAACAATAGGTGCCTTGCGAATATCATTTATATTACGCATACATCAATGAAACAAGGTTAACATCTTAAATGATTTTCTTTAAAAAACAAATTCTGTTTTCAAATAGGATTACACCTACAAGAACCGAAGCAAGGTTTTCATATCTTCAAGCAAAATCGTTTTTTTTGTTAGATTATATGTGGCAACCGCAGGATGGAACATTGGCACGATGCGGATCGTTCCAAACAATGTTGTTATATTAAACATCTTTCCATGAACCGCACTTATCTTCTCAGATGTAAGACCATATTTCTGACAAAGAAATTGAAAAGCAAAATTACCTAAGGGAACAAGAACCTTTGGCGAAATAGCTTCGATCTGCGCATCCAGATATTCACTGCATGACTCTATCTCATGTCTTTCAGGGTTACGATTATCAGGTGGCCTACATTTGAGTATATTTGCAATATAGATATCCTCACGTTTCAAATGGACCGATGCAAGGAGCTCATCAAGAATCTTTCCGGCTCTGCCCACAAATGGACGACCCTGTCTATCCTCATTGAACCCCGGTGCCTCCCCAATAAACATGATCGTAGCCGTTTTTGATCCTTCACCAAAAACCGGGTTATTCCTTGTTTTATACAGATCACATCGCTTGCATTCCATCACGCGTTTTCGCACCTGCTCAAGATATTCCTCTACCATCATAAAATAGTTAATGGTCCATGGGTTTATATGTATTCATATGATTTCATGGCATCATGAAAACAACACAGAAAGATAACATCATTTTTATTCGATTATTTCCGAATGAAGACATCATTGAAAACATCCTTGATGCATGTGAAAAACATCAGGTCCGAACAGCAGTGGTTCTCTCTGCTGTCGGACAATTAAAAGACATTACTCTCGGATATTACAAAGAAAAGGGAAATTATACTCCCCAATCATTCAAAGAGGCACATGAACTCCTGCATATATCTGGAACAATCATCAAACAAGAAGACAAGTACATTCCCCATCTTCATGTCACCCTTGGTAATGAGCAAAAAATGGTTCTTGGTGGACATCTCCTCAAAGCAAAGGTTGAGGTGACCAATGAAATCGTACTTCTTAGTTCAGATGCATTATTGAAAAGGCGATTATGCGAAGAGAATGGTCTTCAAGAGCTCATTCTCCCTGATGCAACATAAAAGTATTTGAATGTCTTTTCTTATGCCAATACTGGTGCTTAGATCATATGACAGAGGAAGTAACGATGGGAAATTCATTAGTAGATATCAATGAAAAGATTAAAACATTGAAACAAGCGAAAGAGATCCTTAATGATGAATACACAAAAACAGAGTTCCACAAAAAGAAAGAAGCACATCCTCAATCCACTATTCCACCATCTCCTGAAGATGAAGAGATATACAAGCTCTTAACAGCGATCCGTCAAATAGAAACCTTTATCAAAAAATTCCAGGATAAACAATTCCAACTTATCAAAGAGCAAGAATGAAACAATAACTCTTTCCTTTTTTAAACAAGATTCCGTCTAACACCAAAAAGAGATCGTATCAGGACAATAACAGGTATGATCTCAAGTCGACCAACCCACATATTCAAAATCAACATTCCTTTTGCCATATCAACCATCTCATAACTTGTTATCCCTGCTGAAAGACCAACATTACCCTGTGCGGAACAAACCTCAAAAATAATTGTTCCAAGAGTATTATTTGGGTATAATGTGGAGAGGAACAAGACTGAAGCACCTAAAATGATCACCCACATGAATGAGATGATCGCTGCTTCATTGATAAGATCCATCGCATTCTCTGTTGATAATGGTTTATCCCCCAGCTTATGAACAAAGACCCTCCGAGGGGTTGAAATTGCTTTTTTTATCCTCCAACCAACACCCTTATACAAAAGAATTGCACGGAATAATTTAATGCCACCCGCCGTTGACCCAGCAGCACCACCAACAATCATAGCAAAAGCAAGCAACAGTTTTGCTGGCTCAGACCATGTCACAAGCGTAGGGACAGATTGGAACCCTGTACATGTCAACGCTGAGATAAACTGAAATGCAGCAGGAGGAAATGCTTCGCTTATCAAAGACGGATTCAGAACCTCGTTAATATTGATAATAGTAAGAATAATCACCCCAGCTATTATGATAAGAATTAATGATCTAAACTGAGGATCAGAAAGGAATTTTTTAAACCGTCCTTTTAAGAGATCGTAATGAGAAGCAAATGCAATAGCACCAAGAACCATGAGAACAACAATGATGAACTGACTGATACCACCAAACCCTGCAATACTATCATCCGTAACAGAGAAACCACCAGTTGCAATAGCAGTCATTGCATGGTTCAACGACTCCCATGCATCCATTTCACTAGTGGGAAAGGCAACACCAACAATCATCAGAAGAACAACACCGATCACTGTATATAAAAGAAAAATCCACCAGATGGTGCGAACCGTAGAAACAACAGAGGGATGAGTCTTCTGGTCTCGAGCTTCACCCTTATATAAAACATAGGAACCAGTCCCAGGACGAGCAAGAATCGAGAGGGTCAAAACAATAACCCCTACCCCACCGATCCATTGTATGAACGTCCGCCAGAACTGCAATGTATACGGTAAAAGCGCCTCATTATCCACCATGGTAAGACCAGTACCCGTCCAACCCGACATCGACTCAAAGAAACCAGATAGAAAATCCATCGTGGCAAATGATTGAATGTTATACGGCATCAACCAAAAAGGGATACTCCCAATAAGAGATACAAGAAACCAACCAAGAGCCGCAGTGACCATAGCACTCTTAAAATTAGCTGGTTCCGCCCGTCTGAAAATATAATACAAAGGGAAACCACAGAGAAAGAAAACTGCTGAGGTCACAAGGATTGCTATTAATCCATTATACGATGTAAACGAACCATATTCCTGAAAATACAAGGGAACAACAAGAGTAACAAGCGATACGATACCTATCATAATGGAGACCGCACCAACATCCCGAAATACTGTTCGAATATCACTCATCTGTTCTTCACCTGCTCATTTGAACGTAATCAGAGAAAAAACCATACAACATTTACCATTTATACATTTGCCGATTTTTTTATTTCCACCACAGCAGCCTCAAGATCAGATGCTAATTCCCTAGAAATATCTCTCTTTGTAAACGCATCGGCCTTTGCTGCAAGTGATATCCGAGCGGAAAGAACCCGTGCGTACCTTCCTCGAAATCGTTTTGGTGCCATGTTAATAAGTCCATGCTGGAAAATCACGCCATGCTTAGGCGGACGTCCACCTTCCTTTTTAAAACGGAACAGGGCTTTTTCAGCACCAAGAAGTTGAATGGATGATGAGGGTAACTTCGCAAGTTTATCAAGGGACCCTGCACATGAGAGCATACGAGCAGAAAGGATCGGACCGATTACGGAGCAGATATTCGGAGCGAGTACCAGTATTTGTTTTTGTATCTCTGATTCCAAACGAGAGATCTCCTGTTTCACTGATTGTAATAGCTCATTGAATGGATTAAGAATGTCATCATCGGTTGGAAAAACATTCCAACTTGCCAGTCGTTCAGATAAAAGATTTGCGGTCTGTAACAGATCATCCACCGCGTTGACCATTTGAATAATCTGAAAATCAGGAAGTTGCAAAGCAGCTGTAACACGTTCCTCCGTGATAGTAATCATAGAATCACGAAGATCCCGCTCTGCCATACCGACTGATTCCAAAGGCACATCAACAGATCTGAAAAAAGGATCATCAGGCTCGAACGATCCAAGAGATAACAACCGTTTCTCCGAGACAACGATATTCTTTTTCTTTAAGAAACTTCGTTCTTCATCAAGGATGTCTTGGTCCATCAAAGAAACAATACGCTTCGTCATTTTCGATTGATCTTTTGAAGATACCTTCTCACCTATCCTTTTTGAATCATCATAGAGAAAAGTTCCAAACCAACGGGTGACCAAATATGTACTCATTGATGATACGCAATGAACAGGGTTCATATGTAGTTTACGCTACCATCCAATAAATACATGTTATATGGCTTTATATAATGTTATCCATTACCATTTTTCAGGTGATATCGTGGTTGACCTTTCAACCACCATTAAAACATTACATTTAGAAAACCCAACGATCCTTGCATCTGGTATCATGGATGAAGACGCGGGTAGCATGAAAAGAGTACTTCGTTCTGGAGCTGCAGCAGTAGTCACAAAATCAATTGGATTGACATCAAGAACCGGACACGCAAATCCATCCTTTGTCGAACTTGGCTGTGGCATCCTCAACGCGATGGGACTTCCCAACCCAGGTATCAGCGAATATCAAAAGGAGATAAAAGAAATAAAAAGGGACCATGCCACAGTTATAGGAAGTATTTTTGGTTCAACCATCGAAGAATTCAAACAACTTGCAAAAGACATGCAGCATGCTGGCGTTGATGCATTGGAATTAAACGTGAGCTGTCCACATGCAAAAGGGTTTGGACTTGAAATAGGGCAAGACCCGAATCTTGTAGAAAAAATTACTGCATCTGTCAAAAAAAGTGTTTTAATCCCTGTTTTTGTAAAACTTTCATCTAACGTAAACGATATCGTTCAGATAGCAAAAGCAGCAGAAAAAGGAAACGCAGACGGACTTGTCGCCATAAACACAGTGAAAGCCATGGCCATCAATATTGACATCGCTAAACCGATCCTAGCAAATAAGATCGGAGGATACTCTGGGCGAGCAATCAAACCAATTGGGATACGAAGTGTCTTTGACATCTATGAGCATACATCCGTACCAATAATTGGTGTGGGTGGTGTAACAGATGGAAACGACGCAATAGAATATATCATGGCAGGTGCTTCAGCAGTACAAATAGGAACAGGTGTTTACTCACGAGGGATTGATGTGTTCAAAACGATATGTGATGAAATGGGGGAATGGATGAAAAAACATCAGTATTCATCCATCGAAGAATTACGTGGGGTTGCACATTGATGGACACGCCAAACATATGCAAAATACTCACTAGTGTAAAGGAAACAAATGATATCAAATCATTTATTTTTCCATATGATGCAGAAACAATGCCCGGTCAATTCTTTATGATATGGATCCCCGGTATCGATGAGATACCAATGAGCGTTTCATACATAGATAAAACCAAAAAAGGTATCACATTTCGCAGGGTTGGTGATGCAACCAATGCATTGTTCGAAATAAAAGAGGGCGAACCAATTGGGATACGAGGACCCTATGGCCATGGGTTTGAATACACAGGCAAACATCTTCTTTTTGTTGGCGGAGGAACAGGTATAGCGATGATCGCACCAGCAGTTGAATTTGTTCGAAAACAAAAGAAAAAAGTAACCTGTGTACTCGGCACTAAGACAAAAGATGAGATGTTCTTTGCTGAACGAATACAAAAAACCGGTGCAAATGTCATCCTGGCAACAGATGATGGAAGCATAGGCAAAAAAGGATTCGCATCGGATATTGCAATAGATATTATACACTCAGAGGATATTGATTCCATCTACACCTGTGGACCTGAACTCATGATGAAATCATTATACGACAAAAGTGGTACGATACCAATGCAAGCATCATTGGAGCGCTATATGAAATGTGGCATTGGGATCTGCGGACAATGTTGTGTCGGGGAAGGTATACGAGTCTGTGTCGAAGGCCCCATTTTTAAAAGGGAAACCCTTGGCAAGCTCAAAGATTTTGGTGTCTCAAAAAGAGATGCATCTGGAACGAGGATCTTGCTTAAATGATAAGGATGATGAACAAATGACAGTATATCATAAAGAGATATCTCTCAAATCGAAAGGTGAAAACCATATTGTGGACATCACAGATGAAATCCAAGAGACTATAGATGAATCAAAAATGGAAAACGGAATAGCCTGTGCATTTGTACCCGGTTCCACAGGCACAATAACAACGATCGAATACGAACCAGGATTGCAGAAAGATCTGCCTGATGCTTTAGAAAAAATCGCTCCAAGATCCATTGAGTATGCCCATCATCAAACATGGCATGATGATAACGGAAGATCCCATGTAAAAGCAAGTATCATGGGACCAGGTATTAGTATTCCTTTTCAGAACAAACAACTCATCCATGGTACCTGGCAGCAGATCGTTTTTATCGAACTTGATACACGACCCCGAAACAGAAGTATCATACTACAACTTGTTGGTGAATGAGATTCTTTTAAAAAAACTTCCACACAATAAATTCCAGGTCATTCCAATTACCGGCTTCATCATAGGCAACGATATAGAAACGGAAACGACCAAATGTTCGCTCCGACCAGGTCCATTGTATCGAGGAATCATTCCAGGTTCCAATGAGCTCTTCATTGATGTGAAGTTCAATTTTTTCAACGGATGTTTCTTCATCTACAGCAGTGATGTTTATCTCAATTTCTCCAAAGATTAATGGAACAAAAAATGGGAATACCGCTCTTCCATTTATATACAATGCACTGATAGGATCATCAACATCTATCACCGGGGGCGTGGCATCTCTTTCATTTATAGTTATTAATGCAGTGTCGTTCTGAGAGTTGTTCATAGAATCGGTTACTGTCAAAAATGCTGTGTATATTCCTGTCGCTATATATGTATGCATAGGATTTTGCTGAGTGGATGTGTTCCCATCACCGAAATCCCAAAACCAGCTATAACCAATGATACCACCTGTCGCAGACCCGTTGAACATAATAACGTTGCCGGCAAACTGTGTATACGGTCCACCCGCATCAACCGTTAATGGGGGTATAGCAATAATAATGTACGCTGTATCCATAGCAGTGGTATTTTCACTGTCGATTACCTTTACACGGACCGTGTAATTCCCTTCAGTATCAAATTGTATTCCAGGATCACTTTTATTTCCATCATCAAAAAAACCATCGTTATTGAGATCCCATACATAATGATAGGGAGGTATTCCACCTGATGCACTTGCTGTAAGGTTGAATGCATCACCAGGTTTTTTGCTATATGGTCCACCAGCATCGACAGTAAGCTCTTGTATTGGCATTGTAGCATTGACAAAGGCTGTATCTGATACATCAAGAGGATCACATCCATTACAGATTGTTGATGTCACGTTAACATGATTTCTAATAAAGCCTGCGCCAGTTATCGTTGTGTTAAAAACAATTGATAAGTTCTCAGCAGGGTTGAGATAATCATGCGTCACAGAGTTAATATTATACCAAAGGAGTTGAGTACGAGAGGCATCTACCGTAGGTTCTTCATAAAACGTCTGATTGTTATATAGAATCATTGAGCTGTTTGTCACATACGATAAGGAAGTTGGGAGTTTGTCGAGAATGTTAAGATTATAGAGCGAGCGATTTCCATTATTGAAAAGTGTTATCTTAAATGTGGTATTGCCTCCTACAGTAGCATCCACCATCTTTACCCAGTTCCCATCATTATGTTTTACTTGTTTAACACAGGTAAGATGTTTTGGTGCTTCACCAGTCACAACCGCAGAATCTGTTTCATTAAACAATGTACCTATGGTCTCTTCTCCAAGTAATTTAACCTTATTTATAAATGTGGCATTAATAGTGACATTTGTATCATACTCAATTATAATAAGCTCTTGAGGGACAAGGCCCCCTAAATCCCATTGTAGAGTATGATCTGTAGTATTCACAATAGGACCAAAAATTGTTCCATTAACGGTTGCATTTCCAATGTAATTCAATCCATCTGACAATAAATCTGTAACTACAATATTATCCACAGTAAACGAGCCTTCATAAAGAATTGATATCTTAAATCGAGCTGTGTTTCCAATATCTGTCGAACATTCCTTAACCCAATTAAGTGTTTTAATATCCCAAACCTGTTTTTCTAGGGTAATAGCCCCATAGATGTTTACAGTAACAGATTTTGTTAGATTAAAGGTCTTAGTGGTATTCTCAGTGGCGTTAACTTTCACATCACTAAAAAGACTTCCTTCTCCATTGACCTTGCAATTAAAAAGGATAATAAGAGAATCATTCATTGTAATGTTTGAAAGGTTCCATTGAATTGTATGGGTTGTTGAATTAACATCTGGATTTTGTATGCTTCCATTTACCGTAGCATCTCCAATAAAATCCAAACCAATGGATGTTTGATCTGATATTATGATATCAGTAATATGGTCATTTCCCGTGTATTCAACCAGAATCTTATATGAGACAATATCACCGTTTTCGGTACCGATCTCATCAGCCCATGTGGTAGTTTCATTATCCCAGACATATGTGTTTAATGACAGGCTAGAGATCATCTCATCATCGTCATCACTGGTATCATCATCGCTATCATCCTCAGATGTATCATCATTATCATCCCCTGTTGTATCATCGCTAGTACCATCATCAGTACCGTCATCGGTATTGCTATCATCACCATCATCAGATGTATCATCTGTGGTATCATCTGTTGAATTATCATTAGTGTTGTCATCTGTTGTATCGTCACTGCTATCCGTATCACTTGGATCATCTGAGGTAGTATCATCAACCTCTTCATTTGGAATAGTAATGAATAAATCGATTGAAATCACATATGAACCATTGCTAACAATATAATCAAAATACTCACCACTTTCATTCTTAGGCATATAGGTTGTACCATTAAAAGAGATGAAAAAGCTACCAGTCTCACCACTAAAATTAGTAACATCAATACGATACTGACCCATCTCATCCGTTCCAGAAGGATCATGTGCATCACCATCTGGAAAAACAAGCTTCACACCAACTCCTGCGGGAGCGGGTAGCGAGTCAATATAAATGGTACCCATAACAACGCGTTCCTCGGTATCATTCAAAAAAAGAAAAACTGTAACACTAGACAATATGATAAGGAGTATTATAAACAGAACGATAATATTCCGCTTCCTTTTAAAAAATTGGATCAATGAACTTAACTTTATTTTGCTCATCACCATGCACTTCATTCCTCAACTGAATATTTTGGAGCTTTGCTTATTAAGGTTTTATTGTACAGGTGTTATCAATTTTTATTCGCAGGTAATTGATAGTGGACCTCGCAATCATAAAAGACGGACAAACCTTTATAAACCTGTATTGAAAATCTTGGGCTCGACAAAGAATGGTTTCAGCAGTCATACTTGATGGTTACGTTGATGAACCCACATGCCTAGGAGTCCCACCATATATCAGCCCGTACCCTCGATATATCGCTGGCGCAATCTGGAGTTTTGAACAAGCAGCAAAACTACAGTATTATACAATTGATCAGATACGGCACGATCATTCAATCCTTACTAATATTGACACCACTGACTTTTTAATTGTTATCGCGGGGATGGCAGTACCTGGCCGATACCTTTCTGGTTATCCTGCAAGCCCCGGTGAGCTGTCAAGATTCCTAACATCTATTAAAAACCCATTGAAACTCCTGTGTGGTCCAGCAGCAAGATATGGATTTGGATTAGGCGGCGGGAAAAAAACAAAACATATCGATCCCAACACAGATACATTTGATGCTTTCATTACTGGAGACCCAGAATTGGTCATCTCTGATATCCTAGAAAAAGGGGCCATAGAAGAAGTAGACCTAAACAGAAAAAGAAAGCATGCTAAAGACATAAGCGCCTATGCAATAAATGGAGCAAAGATCATCAAACAACATCCTTATTTCCCCAATAGATTGATAGCAGAGATTGAAACATATCGAGGATGCCCACGTAGCATCATTGGCGGATGTTCCTTTTGCAGTGAGCCATCCAAAGGCCCACCTGATTTTAGAGAACAAAAAGACATTCACTCTGAGATCAAAACATTATACAAAGCAGGCCTCCAGCATATCCGGATCGGTGACCAACCCTGTATTTTCTCATATAAAGCGCATGATGCAAAAACAAAAGCAGTACCCCAACCAAATCCATCTGAAATTGAGAAACTCTTTTCAGGTATCCACACTGTTGCACCAGATCTAAAAACAATCCATATTGATAATGCAAACCCTGGTGTTCTCGCAACATATCCTGATGAATGTGAACAGATCGCTGAAACCATTGTAGCCTATCATACCTCTGGTGATGTCGCAGCGATGGGCGTGGAAAGTGTAGATCCTATTGTTATAGAGGAAAACAATTTGAAGGCATCAGCAGATGATGTCTACAAAGCAATAACATTGTTAAACAAGGTGGGTTCAAAAAAAGGAAAAAATGGTATGCCTGAACTCCTACCCGGTCTTAATTTTCTCTGTGGGCTTAAAGGAGAAACTAAAAAGACATTTGAATTGAACTATCAATTTCTTAAAAAAATACTTAACGATCACCTTCTCTTACGGCGGATAAACATACGACAAGTCATACCATTAAAGGGAACAAGAATGGAGCAAACAAGTAATTTACTTGTAAAAAAACATCATAAAGAGTTCCACCGCTTTAAACGAAAGGTTCAACAAGAGGTAGAGCAACCATTATTAAAACAATTAATACCACAAGGGACAATCCTAACTGATGTCATTGCAGAAAAACACGAGGGAAATCTAACTTTTGGCAGGCAAATGGGAAGCTATCCGCTACTCATAGGTATACCTGGTCACCTTGAGATTGGTATGTCACATTCAATAAAGGTTATAGCTTACGGTTTCCGTTCAATTACTGGATTACAATATCCCCTCCCGATCAATACAGTTCCAAGACCTGTTCTCGAAGCAATACCGTTTATTGGAAAGAAGCGAGCAGCACATATTCTTTTAAACCGCCCGTTCAATACTGCAGGGGATTTTATCGCATCGTTTGATGATGAACCAACCGCAAAAAAAATCATTGAATACTTATCCTTTGGAAGAAAGAAATGATGAAAATGTGATCACATGAGGCCATCACAATTAAAAACACTTGAAAAAAAACTTGGTTACACCTTTAAAAACAAATCATTACTTCAAACAGCACTTACCCATAAAACATATGCATTTGAGGCAATGGAACCAATCGAATATAACGAACGTCTCGAGTTTCTAGGAGATAGTATCCTCAATTTTATCATTGCAGACAAGCTTTATACAACTAATTCCTACTTTGCAGAGGGGGAACTAACAAGGCGAAGAGCATTTATTGTAAACAATAAATGGCTTGCAGAACAAGGGAAAAAACTAGGAATTGGGAAATATCTTCGCGTTGGCAAAGGGGAGGAACAGCAAGGCGGAAAAGATAATCCAACGAATATCGCAAACGCATTTGAATCACTCATCGGTGCAATCTATCTTGATTCGAATCTTGACAAAGTAAAGGACATAATCTTTACACATATCGTAGCAGACAAGCTCTAATCAACATCAGCCGGGAAAAATCTATTAATAAATACGATATTGCATCAAAACAAGGTAATATCATGAAACTTGCGTTAATCTCAATGCGTCCAAAGATTGCGGATAAAACAAGCAATATCAAGACAATTGAAGAATACGTGCTTAACAATGACGCTGACATGTATGTATTTGGAGAAATAACACTTACGGGATACCGCTGTAAAGATGAATTACGTGACCTTGCCGAACCAATCGATGGTCCATCGATAAAAAAGATAAAAGAAATTGCGAAAAAACAGAAAAAATACATACTTTTTGGAATGCCCTTATCTGATTCCCAGATCAAGGGAATAATCCATAATGCTGCTATCCTCATCCATCCTGATGGAACAGTTGACTCATATGAAAAATGGTTCCTCCCGACGTTTGGCCCTTTTGAGGAAAAAATATTTTTTGATGAAGGTCAGCGACTCCCTGTTTTTAAAACATCATTTGGTAAGATCGGGATCCTCATATGTTATGACATTTATTTTCCAGAGATAGCAAAAGCGTATTCTTTACAAGGTGCTGATATCATCATATGTATCTCCGCGTCACCATCTGTCACAAGACAATACTTTGAGACATTGCTTCCTGCAAGGGCTATTGAGAACACGACGTTCTTCATTTATACAAATATCGTTGGAACCCAAGAAGATCTTGTCTTCTGGGGTGGCTCACAAGCATATGACCCCCTTGGAAAACAACTGGTAAAAGCACCCTATTTCGAGGAATCGATTGTCACCTGTGATCTTGACATGAATCTATTGAAAACAGCTCGTGCTAATAGACCAGTGATACGTGATATACGACCTGAGATATATCAAGACCTCTATGATATCGCAAGAAGAAAAAGATCTTTTTCAAAACCTAAGGAAAAATAATCGAACTCTATCTTTAAAGGAATACTTCGTTTTATCTGATACCATAGGCAAGTCAAAAAGAGATTCGAAATCTTGATGGTTTTTCAAGATCACCTGATGGTTATTCAGACGCTGATGATAATAATATAGTGAGGGTTCAGTGGAATCATTGGAAAGCTTTTGATTATAATCGGATGGTACCTGGAAGTGTACACGTTTCCTGATGATGATGGTAGTATCCCCGATCTGTTTTTTTGTTTCGATGAGCCTAGTGAAATATTCGGGTGAAGGATTTCTTAACTGTACTTTTACATAGCCCTTGTTAAGAACTCTAAATTTAATTGATTCTAGTCGGGTTTTTGAGAACACTCTCTGTTTTATTTTCTTAAATGGTTTAAAACACAATGTAATACTAGATGGTATTCTTTGCATCAATCGATACGCATGCTCTTTAAAATGAAGATGACGGGACGTCTCTAATGAAGATTGCGTATTTGATTTCAATTTTTCTGGGGAACCATTAATCCCCTGCCCAAATCGTTTTAATTCCTCAATATCCTCCTTAACCATCAGCTCCTACCTCCCAAACATATGTACTAAATCACCATAGTATCAATATTCATCACTCTTATCCACACCTAACTATGATAAAGACAAATTACTTTTAAAACTGATGATTTAAACCATGCCTACTTTTTCGATAGATTCCTTTTTCAGCCTCAAACCTTTTTTTAAAAGAATAATGATAATAGGATACTGTG
Organism: uncultured Thermoplasmatales archaeon; assembly: GCA_964410735.1. Classification (GTDB taxonomy): domain Archaea; phylum Thermoplasmatota; class E2; order DHVEG-1; family DHVEG-1; genus EX4572-165. The sequence continues at coordinate 18,320 of CAYPIF010000027.1, read as the reverse complement.
GTTCTATCGTATGTTACCAAACATACATCATTCTCAAGCAAAACCTTTTATATAGTTAGAAAATGCCACATTGAAAGCTGAAAGTTAGGGGATTGTAAAGACCGAGAAAGACGAAGGTGGTGAGGATGAGATGAAAAATTACCCTTCTAGGTACTCTACAACCCCATATTATTATAGCGATACAGCCTTTTTAAATTTTTGTATAAAAATTTAAATTAAATAATAAAAAAGAGAAGGAGATGGTTTCTAACTATAACCACCAGGTAGTAAACTTGGGTCACCAAGTAAAGCCCATTGCTGTACCATCTGCCTATCATTACCATCTGCATTGATATCAAATTCAAGGACATAATCAGTAATTGCTGATCCTTGAGCCATTCCAATGTTCTGCTCTCCCATTTGTCCATAATGATAAAAGAACCGTGGGAACAACCAACCATCAAGACCCGTGACATATCCTTCATCCTGGATCCCCATACCAAGACCCGTGTTTCCAAGGGTCGCTATCGAACCACCATCAGGGTTGCTCACTAACCACCAGCTCCAACATTTTGGCACCCATTCCATATAAAAGAACTTATAAGGTGTGCTAAAGAAATATCCCATAATACCATATTCCTTTATACCATCAACTATATTTGCTAGGGTAACATTGAATTGACTATTATGGCAACCACCCACAATTACAACAGGCAACATATCTTTATTTGTTAAGCTTGGGTTGACATTTGGAAACGAATAGAAATTATACATTGCCATGATGATTATCTTTTGTTCCTTCTTAGCATCCCCCGGTGGAAAGGTGACAAGACTTGCAGGATTCGCATGACCCGCCATATGGACAAAACCAGCACCCTCATTGAATGCATCCTCAACATCAGGTTGACCGGTTAACGTTCCAAGCGATGCCCAGAGACGTTCAAAGGTAAAACCGGTCATAAAACTTGCTGAGAGATTCGTATCAATCTCAGCCTCACATACGCCACCTGATGATTCTGGATAGGTATCACCACCAATGAGCAACATCTTTTTAAACCAGGATTCATCCGCTTTCTTAGCTTCATATTGAATTATTTTTGAAAGAACAGTATTAAGCTCATCTAGAGAACGAACAGCTAGACGACCTACATAAACATCTGGAGCACCATCAATAATATCCTTTTCGAACATTTTGAACTCAGCGATATTACCATCACCATCACTATCCCAGTCCTCAAAGACCGTTTGGTTATTCTCAACACGATAAACATCAGCATAATATAAATCACTTAAATATGCCTCTTCACTCAATGATTGCCCGTATTGGACCGGTGTATACCATTCATGAGTTTGACCTACATGACCACCAACAAGAAGGACATAGGTGATACCTTTTGTCTCAATGGCATCTTTTATCGCATATTTTATTTGCTCACGAGGATTTCTTCCCTCAGTGAATGTTGTATATATTGTTTCAAGCGTTTCTAGATATGTTGAAACTCCGTTCTCATTCTTATGGTCGATAAATGATTGTAAAGATGAGCCAAACTCCTCTGGAGCAATTACCATTAAATCATATTCATCAGGATACGTAACTGTTTCTTTAGGATCAATATAGTTTAATGATATCATCATATCTTCTGCATAAGTTATCATATTCTCAGATGGATAGTATTGCACAGGAAAACATGTTACTGCCACATATCGAACATGAGTCTGTCCATCAAGTCCAGCAACCTCACGGACAGTATAGGTTGTACCAGGATAAGCATCTGGCTGCCCGTAAACAACATCATTAGGCTTAACAAAAGGATCCTCAAATGATCCGTCAATGACCGGTTTTGGTGATGGTTTCACCTGAGATGGAATAGACAGTGAATGAACCGAAGAATAGATGACATCAACCGAAGAAAGCTCTGCATTGAGTGGTATCTGGTATACCTTTGTTATCCTAGGTAGTAACGGATTACCGGGTTCCATAGTATACGATGTTGCAAGTTCATGATCAACAAAAACATAGGTATCCTCTCTTTCGATGATCTGTGGAATTCCTAATGAGATAGTCTCCTGCATCTGTATTGTATCTTTTTCATTCTGTAACGCAAGGACACTAAAACCTTGCACACAGAAAGCTAGTACCAATAATAGTCCAATTATCTTTTTCATTTGGGGGCCCCCTAATTATATAATATAATGTACTAAAAAAATAAAAAGGTTTGCACTCATTTTTGATAAAAAGTACAAAATTGCTATATTTTCGATTCCATTTTTTTAATAACGATCTCTTTTGCTGGGATGCCTGCATAGGTCTTTCCTTTTTTTAGGACTTGATTTGAAGTGACAACGGAACCAGCTGCGATGTTCACATCATCTTCGACAGTGGCACCCGGCATTAGGATTGCGCCAGCACCAATAACACAATTATCACCAATAGTAACTGGTTTCACTGTTAATGTCCCTTTGGAATAATCTTGGATATGACCATAAATTATCGCATATTCTCCCATTGTGGTATTCTTTCCAAATGTTGTCACACAAGGATCCTTTATGACTCCACCAACTAAGGTGTTCTCACCAATTTTCATCCCAAGTAATCTGAAATACAGGTTTTTGAGACCGCCAACAGGAACAATCTCAAGGATCTTGCGAAACGGCGTATATAGTGAGCAAACAAGGATCCATTTGAACGAGTTTCTATCCTTAAATGAATATTCGTATACTCCTGGCTTGTAAGAGATATGAGCTGTTTTTATGATAAACCCTGATATGAGTATCTCTGAAAAAAGAATGACCGCAAGGAAAATATATAGAACAAAGGGGAGAGCCAACCACATCCATATCACAGATGGATCGAAATAGAAAAAAACGACACGAGCTAAAAGAACAAAAGGGAGAAAGCCAATGGATAAAACTATGAAGAGAATGAGAACAAGAATACTGTATCCAACAATAAAACCTGGTTTTTTAGCACGATCTGAATCTTTCTTATTCATGGGCACCTAGAATTTTTTACTCAATAATAAATGTATGTGAACGATTTTAAGACATATCATAAAACATTTTTTTTGTATAAAAGAATTATACCAAAGCAATCATGTAACATTTTTTTTAGTCGCAATGATGATAAATTTCCATTCAGAGGTGGATCCAATAACCTTTTGGATAGTGAAATGTGCTTTGTTAAGAAACGATCGTATCTCGCTAAGGGAATATGCTGACTTGTACGCGTCTATATGGTACGTGATGACTTCATCAGATGCTCTTCTAAATATCATCTTGTATTTAATGAATGTTAGTTTCCAACGAGGGAAATCAGCATTCAACGCTTCCAAAAGTAAAACACCACCCGGTTTCAACGAACGATTAAATTCAGCAAATGCAACAGAAGGTTGAAACCAGTAGGGAAGACTATATCTTGAAACAATCGCATCAACACTATGGTTTTTTAACGGAAATGCTTCTGATGATGCCAGTGCAAGCACAATCTGAGAATTCTTAGATCCATTTCTATCTTTAAGAGCACCTTGTAACATTTCAAGAGAAACATCAATACCCATGATAGTTGACCCTTGAAAATCATGGTTCAACTCGTTCAATAACAGCCCTGGACCACAGCCTACATCAACAATGACCAGATCATTCTTTTGAGAAAATTGATTTGAGAGAAGCTCTGATAGAGAACGATACATTCCTGAAAATCGTTTCATGTATTCTGTAAACGATGAAACGATTTTTTCGTCAAGTTTCAACAGTACCAACCACCACTAGAGGTAAACAACGGAATGTTAAAAACTATTCCTACATCCATTCCAAAAATACACTCCATTGCTTAGCAAGATGTATTCTTTCCCTCCAATACCGTGACAAAGGCACCAAAGACACTGGGTAGAATCCAAGATATCACAAAAAGAAACAACGAAAGACCTATAACATTCTCAGCTGGCACACGGAATAATGAGAACAGACTTATCAACGCAAGCTCACGTGTCCCTAAACCATAGATCGTTATTGGTATCGAAGCAACAACATCGGAGACAGAGAAGATCGCAATAAAATAGACCAATGGCACCGAAACCGAAAAAAGCTGAGCAATAAGATAAAATTCAAAAAACCGTAACACCCATCCAGCAACTGAGAGTACAAACGGAAAGAAAAGGTCATATAGCAACGGAAGATCCTCATAGAACTCCTCGATAGTACCACCTAATCGATTACGATATGGATTGAAAAACGATGACCTGAGAAGGAGATTGAAAGCATGCTTAAGTTTTTCCTTTTTAACAATGAACACATACAAAAGCAGAAGGACAATACAAATAAGAACCAAGATAAGTACCTCAAAAGTATACAATTGAGGAAAGCGCAGGGTTAATAATAGGCCGCCAATAAAACCAATTAAGAGAAGGGAGATATAATCAACAGTGTTATGCAACACGATATTTGAAACACATTTTTTCAATGGTATCTTTGTTTGATCATGAAGATAGAGAATACGGGTATATCCACCTATCCCACCAGGTGTTATGAAACCATAAAAATATCCAATAAATATATTTTTCAAAGACCTAAAAAAACCGATCTTCATCTTATGATGTCTCAAAAGGACTTGCCACTGATAATTACTTAAGAGAGCAACAGGGACAACCATGAATAAACAAGGGATAAGATATTTACTATCAATTGAGATGAAAATATCCTTCATTGTGGCAAAATCCAGTGTTGACAATAAATAAATAAAAAGAACAATACCGATACCTGCAAGGAATTTTCTAAATCGCATAGGCACACCCATCAAAAAATGTTGCCTCATAAACTTTTACCATAGTTGCCCGTTATTACCCATACAGGAATAACCGTTATCTCAAAAAATTGAGTACTCACTGTATGATTTTAAAAAAGTCATAAAGCTATTTGGGCAACAATCACATTTCATCCTGTCTTTCTACAGTTGAAACAACATAGGAAAATATTCACAAAAAAAAAATATATAAAAAAAAGGGAAAAGAGAGGGTGTTTAATATCCACCCAGTTTAATTGATGGATCTCCAAGAAGGACCCACTCTTCTATGGTCTTTCTATCAATTTGGTCACTGTTCACATTACCAATGATATTGATATAATCAATAATCGCTTGATCATGACATCGCCCAGCTATATCTATACTCTGATTGACATATGCATCAAAGAAACGGGGTTCTATCCAACCGCCAAGACCTTGATCAGCGCCTTCGTTGACATATCCATATCCAAGACCTGTGTTGCCCGTACATCCAATAGCCCCTGCATCTTGATTCAGAACAAACCATGATGATAAATCATGTGGCACCCATTCGTAATAGTAAAAACGGAATGGTGACGTAAAGAAATAACCCATAATACCATATTGTTTTATTCCGGTAATGATATGAGAGAGAGTTACATTGAACTGAGCACTATGACAACCACCGAGAATAACCATTGGGTATTCGCCTTCATTTGTGAACTTGGGGTTATCCCATATCCGATACCCATCAACAAATACATGATCTTCATCATCGGGTGGATGATTACCCCATGATGCAGGGTTGCTATGTCCAGCAAAATGAATGAAACCAGCACCCTCATTTACCGCATCTATAAAATCTTGAGGCCCTTCCCATGATCCCGGAATCGAAAGCCAGAGTTTGTTCATGGTGAACCCAATACTTTCCAACATATCAACAGTATGGCCTGTTTCCATTTCACCTTCCCACCAACCTGGATCGCCTCCGCGACTTGGAGGGAATGTATCACCAGAGATAACTATACCTTTCTTAAACCATGAATCATCGGCGGTTGTTTCGTAGGTAATAATCTTTTGAACAACTGCTTCAATCTCATTACTTGAGCGGAATGGAAGTCTCCCAATTGTAATATCTGGATAATAATCCATTTTATCCCCACGGAAACCAAATTCAGCAAACACACCATCACCATCGCTATCCCAATCCTCAAAGACAGTCTCATTCTCTTCATTTATTTTATAAATATCAGCGAAATACAAATCACTTTCGTAACCTGCTTCCCAACCATCATCATTATTTGTGGTCCTAGATGGAACATGCCAGTTAAGAGTTTGACCATCGCGCCCTCCTGCAATAAGCACATATTCAATACCCCATTCTTCAACTGCATCTTTTATACGCAATTTAATATCTTCTGCATCATCACGACCAGAATATGCTGGATATATGTTCTCAACCGTATCAATGATGGTTTTTACACCCATTGCGTTCTTATGAGTCACAAGTGGCTGGAGCATACCCTCAAATTCATTAGTTGTAATGATAAGCATGTCATATTCATCCATTGCAAACATTGGAGCACTAGGTTGCTCATACATCATATTGATATCAATCTCATCAGGCATATAGACCGTATCAGTTGCAGGTGAATATTGACTGTAACAATCAATTGTCACAAACATCACATGCTCACCATTCTGTACACCTGCACCTTTTCGTACAACATATGATTGTGATGGATATAACGAATCGCTCATGTACGTAGCCTCATCAAAAACAGATGTTGCTGCTTCAATATCCACTGGAAGCAAATCAGTCAATGGAACAGGAGCAGTTGCAGGTTTTACCTTCTTTGCAAGGACAGATTGCTCAACATCAAATGAAACATCTATTGAGTTGATCTTCGATCCAAGTGGAACAGTATACACCGTTGTGAACACGGGCAGCATAGGTTTTCCTGCCTCATGAGTATATGATGTAGCTTGGTCCACATTGATTCTTACGTATTCTTCAGCGTCTACAATAACAGGATCTGAAACAAAAATAGTTGTTCTCTCTGCCATTGTATTGATAGAGCCCTCATCTTTCTGAAGTGCACTTACGCCAAGTCCACTAATGAAAAGAACACCTATCAAAAATAGTGTCAATATTTTTTTCATCTTTTTCGTCCCCCTATAGGTTACATGTATAGCTTATACTATTTATAATATAAGTTTCATTCTTATATAAATGTTTCCTCATATCAATTAGTCACCGTTCATTTTCTAGTTAGACACCCATATTTATCAGATATTCTTCAAAGAAATCTTCAAAAAGTTGTATTGCAAAACCATCTCTTTGAAATAAACGCTCAAAAAACTGATAGGACATACTATGTCTATTTGGCATGGAAACTGGCAATGGATTAGACCAATCACTACTTCGACCATTACTATCTCTAGCTGCTACTCGTACTTCATATTCACCGTTTTGATCCCATATGTTTTGCAAACTAATGGTCTCTCCTGATGAATAAGGACCCACAATATCCGAATATGTTCCATCACCCCAATCAAAGAGATAATATACATCATCACCATCTGGATCAGTACATACAGCCTCATAGGTATACTCTCTACCAGCTTTACCTGTAGACGGACCCGTTATCACTGGTTTTGACGGTGCTGATGTCTCTGCAGCAATAGTTAATGTTGGATCCCCGAAATGCTGCCATTCAAGCACTGTTTTATGTTGGCCTGCATCCATTCTACTCCGAATGTTAGCATATATGCCATATGACCACATTTCGCCTAATGTATTTACATTAGAATCATACGCTCTAAACATATCAATGGCCATTTTTTCAACAAGTCCAGTAGTCACTGATTCACCAATGTAAGCATATCCAAGACCGGTAGATCCAAATGAACCTATACCCCCTCCATTTGGACTTGCAACAAAGGACCATGAAAAACAATCATCATCCTTATTGAATTTACCTACACTGCATGCGCCGGTCACAACGATAGGGAGTTTATCATGATTTGATAATTCTTTGATATTTGAATTGAAATATCCGCCAAGCGGTGTTGGAATCCAGATGTTTGAATTTCCTATTGGATGAGTTGCATACACATTCGTATTTCCATGTCCTGAGAAATCAATAAACCCTGCACCCTGGTTGATTGTGTCAGATATACTAGTAGCACCTGTTGGAACCGTCCCGCTAAGAACACCAGTACTGGCCCACAATGTAACAGGCTTATACGCTCCTAAAATATTTATGATCTCTTGATTGACGTATTCACCTTCCGGTGTTTGTTCTGGATCATACTCTTCACTGATAAATGAATCACCACCAACAACAATAATCTTCGAAAACCAATCCTGAAGAAATGGCTCACTGGTTTCATATGCAATAATCTTATTCACAACAGTATCAACCTCAGTCTGGTCGACACATGCAAGTCTCCCAAGATATACATCAGGATAAAGATCCATTTCATCGTTTTCACCATCCCAATTAAATTCAGCAAAAATATTATTATCGTTCGTATCCCAACTAGAAAAACCATCGGACTTGTTATATATATCTGCATAGTATAAATCGCTCACAAATATCTCCATATCACTATTTGATACCTTAATATGGGTATCTCTGGTTGGAATCAATGCGGATCCACCGACAAGCATGACGTTATTAATACCCCATTCATCAAGGGCATTTTTGATGAAATATTTTATCTTCTCAGCATCGTCTCTGCCTTGAACCGAAAAATATTGACCTGAATAAATATCACTTAAAGATACAAATATTGTTGGAACCTCTCGTGCATTCTTATGATCAACTAAAGGTACTAAGTTTGTTGAAAACTCCTCTGGACCAATAACCAGTAAACTATAGAGGTCATCATAAGCTGATGGCTCACTGGGACTTGTTGGAGTATCATACGTTATGTCAATCTCTATCGAATCAACCCAGAGTATTGTATCAGATTCAGGCTGATATCGTGCTGGAAATATTTCCAAACGAACAATTAACTGATTAATATCTTCAACAATACCCGTGCCAACCGAGTAAGTAAACCATTCATCTATCGTCTTTGGATCCACCAGTTCCATTGGTGTTTCTTGTTGAACAATCATATTTAACGGTCGTGCTTGAGGAGTAACAGGTAAAGATGCATCTATTTTAAGCCTATGGATCTCACCGAACATACATTCAATGGATTCGATTTTTGCACCCTTAGGAAGAAGAATATCTTGAACCTCATTGGGGATTTGATAGTATCCAGATCGGATCAATTGAGAATCGGTTTGCATATCTGCAACTATCGTTGATACGTCATTGTTATATAATAGAGGATGATCATACTGAAAAACGATCGACTTTGTTTCAGTAGAATTTTGTTTAGAAAAAACAGTTGATGATGAGAACACAACTAAGCCTATAATTAGAAAGATAATAATTTTTCTTTTTATCATTTGTCCCACTAGTATGATTATTATTATCTTCATATATTAAATTTTTCGTGTAGGACTAAAACTATCGAACAAATAAGGAATCATCTTTTGTATCTAAAAACAGGAACATCCTCCCTTAGTTCACAGGTCAATGGAAAAAACCGATATTTATTTGCCCTCAAGCAATAATTAAATATATATATAACCTAAACCTATTATCTATAATAAAAAGGGGGTAATATAATATATGATAAAAGCTAAAATAGCAAAAATTGGGGCAGCCTTTTTAACGCTGATTCTTATGGCAAGTGCATTATCCTTACCAATTTCAGCAGATACAACGAATTCAAATTATAACGATTCGGATCTCAATGATCCACATATCAAAAATCTACCTACAGACACTTTAGAAACACCAATCGCCGGTGATACCATCTACGAGCAAACAGAGGAGAGTTTACTTTACTTAACAGAGGCTCCACCATATAGGGATATTGGATACAACTTCGATGCGGGTAATGACATACGAAGATCGTTAACGGTTTATATTGGAGAGCCAGTCGATGAAACGAGTCCTGGAAACGGAAGAACTGGATATCTTGATGCGGAAAATCGAGATACCATGGATTGGTATAGATTTGTAGCATGCGAAGGACAAAGCTTTCAATCATCCGTAACTGGTGGCTTCTTATGTGAATTTGTCGATAAAAATGGTGAATCACTCGGCCAAAGCTTCACTGCAGAAAAAACGGATGATTACTTCTTTAGCGTAAGCACCGAAACAGGAGTTGGTGAATATACATTTAATATTGCAGTTAACGGACAAAATGACGCAGGCACTGGTAGTGATGCGGGCAACAATATAAACAGTGCCACACCAATAGCACCTGGCGAATATACAGGATATATGGATTATTCTGATCAAGAGGATTGGTATAGTTTCCAAGCAAATGCTGGAGATGGAATTGTTGTTCATCTTGAGAATTTAGAAAAAAGTGATTACGATATCCATTTGTATAATCCATCAGGCGTAAAAGTATATGATGCACAATATTATATGGAAGATACATTGGAATACCCCGCAGATGAATCAGGAACATGGACCATTCAATTAGACATGTTTCCCGGTTGGGATGCAAGTAAATGGCCAGATAATTATGATCTTTATGGATCAGGACCATATACTTTAGAACTTAGTATCGGCGGAACTGTGGCAGAACCTCCTGGACCTATCCCTCAGAAAAACATAATTCCTGTTGCGCAGACATTTATCATTAATGACGATCCTGATTCAAATATGGATGAATATTCCTATGTTGCAGCAGTACCAGCAGCAAACTATATCAAAGACGGCCAACGCTATGTCTCACCAATTGTATATCAAGGCGTTGACACGATTACACACTGGTTTGGAACAGTTGATGATACAACCCAATATCTCCTTGACGATTGGAACACCTACCTTGACAGACATGGAATAACTGCTGAGGAATACATTGTACCAAGTGATCCGATCAAAGCAGCTGCAGAGATCGCATCAAATAATTGGGAATCCTCAGACACCGCTGTTGTCGTCTGTGATGGCAGTGACTTTGAGGATGACATAGTATCAATAGTCGATGAAACCGTTACATTAACCTCAACCCCTGAGATTAAAACGTATCGCCCTGGTGATCTAACAACACTTGGTACTGCATCTGCAAAGTTCATGTATATCGGCGCAGATACTGGAGCCCTGCAAATGTGGGCAAAAGGAGATGATTTCTCGGGTGACGCAAGTATTATTACACCACGTTATGAAGTGGTTCAACTCGATAACTGGCCATCACCTTATGATGTAAATGGACCGGATAAGGATGTTTGGTTCCCAATCATAAAACCTGGTATCTGGGTTCCACAAATGGATACTGAAAACGGTCTGGAAGAACTGGAAATTATCACCTATCCCGGGAATAGATATTCAATTCCAGTTGACGATGCAGATCAAAGTATAGAAGTAACCATTGAAACAGATGAACCATCTCTTCTAATGGCTTTTGTCATTGATCCTGAAGGTAATATTCGCAAACCAAATCTTCCTGAATGGAACGGTGGCGAAGTTCAACCACTCCATTATTGGAACGGAGGACATTGGCAGCATAACTTTGAAGATTACCGCCGACCAATTTTCTCAAAGGAAACCGAACGGTCTGTCGCGGTTCATAACGTAGAACCAGGTGATTGGACAGTTGTTGTTGTACCATATTTGGATCATGAGACAGGATACGGCGAATTCACAGGGTCCTATCATATCACGATAAATGCTCGTAAATATGGTAACGATAGGGTTAATGCTGAGATGTCTGCAGCAAATGGTGCTGTGCTTGCATCCTTAAATCATGCACCATTATTATATGTAACAAAAGATGCTGTACCTACAGAGACCGCAAATGCGATAGCATCCCTTGGCGTTAGCAACATAATATTTGTGAACATTGGTGAAGTGAGCAGTGCATCTGTACCTGGAACGGTTACAGAATATAGCACCATGCAAGAGGTTGTTGATGCGATCAAGGCAAGTAGTTTATCTGAAAATTTCATCACAATCACCTCTGTTGGAACGGGTGATGGTTATTTCGCACCATCAGCTATGATCGCTGCATATCATGTTGGTCCTGTGTTAAATGTTGCCGATGCAAAGGAAGCGTACAATGTGTTGGATGCTACTACTGCTTGGAGAGAATGGACTAGCGGTGATTATTATCACGGTTCTAGAACTATGAATCACCTTCCACAAATGGATCATCCTTCTGAACTACCAAGTCCAGCTAATTGGTTACAAGTCGCTATTTATTACCTTACACATGGTCAAGAATTGCCCCATTTTGGTGGCGATCTTGAACTTGTATCCATGTCGGCTATCTATGCAGGTTTCCACGATATGATCGATTCATATGGTCTTGATCTACCAGGTCAGGAAGTATACATGTTCGTCGCACCTCGTGATTATGATATCCGTGATCTTGCGGTTCGAGCGATGATGGGTAACAATTCCTATGCTGGTCACATTCCATCAGAACCCGTAGCGATGTCTAGTGCGGTCATCGTTCGAAATGTACTTTATCCAGCAATTATATATGCAAACCCAGGAAGAGATGTATCCACATCACAAATGATGAACTTCCCAGATCCATTTAGCTCTTGGACAACTAACGATGGAAAATCGTATAACGCGATTTACTCATCTAGAGAGATGAAAGCTTCCATGTCATCTCATGGTCGTTTCTACGAAGGCCATTGTCTATGGGACAACCTTCTTGCCCGGTATAATGAAGGAGCATGCGTAAGCTATTATTCAGGACATGGAACAGGTGGTTCTGGGATCTCAGCTCAATGGAGAAATATCAATGAACAGTTCCCGTATGTTGAACCACGTGTTGAGTGGCTGAAAGATCATGAATTCCCAGATGCTTGGCGTGGCTACATGTATGATGATACTCCGACAAAGAATGTTCGGTCCGGTGGTTTCACCTGGTACAATGCTAAGGAACCAAATCTGTATAACCTTGTTCACTTCAAATGGGTGGACCAACTCTTTGATAACCTGCATTCAATAGTGGATATCTGGATGTCATGTACCACTGCATCAGATGATGCTCCTGATATTTACCTAGAACATGGAGCCGCAGTCTATTTCGGAAATGGTAACACTGGTCTCTGCCCACAGGAAGATCTGCTTGATGATTGGTGGATTCATGATATGATGGTCTATGGAAGTAGTATTGGAGAAGCATTCTCAAAATATCTGTGGCTCCATCAACGCGATTATACAACGATGGATCCAACAACAATCTACGGTACATCCTCATTGCAGGTCTCAAATGAACAGATGATCTATGGAGATCCAACGATAACGGTATATAGCCCAGAATGGACTGAACCAATACCAATCAGCCCGTAATCTCTTTTTCTTTTTTTCTTTTTTTTATTTATATAAATGATTCTTTCGTAAATTATAACAAGAGCACTCTTGCTTTTTGATTAAATGAAATTGACTAATTCAATAAACTCATTGGAAAACGTATACAACCAAAAAAATAATCAGTAAAATGAATTGTGATTTTTTAAATCTGTTATTTTTAGTAGGAATAAACAAAAATGATACAAAAGATTTATTAAATAATTCGTGTAAGATAATTACTGATGATTCGTGATACTACTTTCTCGGAGGGACAAATAGTTAATAATAAAGAATCTATCAGAAAAATCTTAGGATTAGACACCCTAAGAAAATTAACTATATTATCATTATCGATACTTATTCCATTTTTATTAATCAATTCAGTATCGCTTCCACCATTACAATGTCAAACAAATACTTTGATGTACCGATCAGGTAGCCAAGCGGAGATACAAACTGATCTCGAATGCATATTATTTGAATCATGGTGGGCAGCGCTTAATAATGGGACCCTTTACATTAGGTATCTTGTGAACAACACAGGGGCATCATATCATAACCCAATTCAACCAATCACGCTCAATATCTCATTTTTTATAGATAATCAAACAACAGAGTATGCCTATGTAAACCAAACTTCTTTCATAGACCCATACACATGGTATACTGGTGAAACAATAGGAGGTTGCATTCAAATCAATGTATCAGAAAAACCAAAACAAATCACCGCTCATATCAACCCAAAACAAATAATTCCTGAAGGAAATATGTCAAATAACATTAACAGAACGAGGGTGTATAATGGGATCATCATATCAGGAGTAGTTACAAAAGAAACTGAATCCGAACAAGATATGATTTTGCCAAAGGTCACCATAAAACAATGCGACCCGGATTCATTACAATCTAGCTTGTATATACGTTTTAACACAGATCAAAATGGTTCATACATCGTAAGTCTTTATCCAAAGCAACCATTGACCAGTCCTCATCAATACGATCTTATATTCACCGATATTAACACTTCCAGGAGAATTCATGCAATCACAGAACCTGTTTTTTACAATGATACAACAACAATAGATGTGATTTTCACGGATAACCCACCAACTAAACCAATTAAACCAATAGGTTGTATCATCGGAATTCAAAACAAGACAAACATATTTTTCACGAGAACAAAGGGTTTTGATGACATTATGGTATCCTATAAATTCAAATGGGATGGTAATGAGTATAGTGATTGGTTTGGACCATATTCATCATATAGGCTCGTTTATTCAAGAAACCTATGGGCTGAAAAGGGCATTCATCAATTAAAAGTTATTGCAAAAGACAACTTTGGACAATTGAGTAATTGGTCCGAATCAAAATTCGTCTACATAATATAAAAAAATTTGAATTTTGAATCTTATTGTATTCTCAGCATCCAATCATCTGGGAATGTTTTATAGAGTTGTTGAAAGAGCATGAGCGTTATTTTTGATTTTGGCATAGTAATCGGCAAGGGATCCGACCAAACACTTTCCAAACCTTGTGAATCTTTCGCTTTTACCTTAACTTGAAACGACCCTTTTGTATCCCAGATGTGAGACATTGTGACCATCTGACCAGAAGTATATGATCCAACCCAGTCGCTTCGTGTTCCATCATCCCAGTCAAATTGGTAATACACCCAATCACCATTAGGATCATTTGTTGATGAACTATACGAATAGGATATCCCAACCAATCCCATAGATGGCCCCTGAGGTGCCTGAGGTTTATCAGGGGGATCATTATCCATATTAATAACGATGACCCGGTTTTTATTTGAGAAACCTGATTGAGCACCATGCATATCCTCTGCTTTTACCTTCACATAAAAAGTTCCCGCAGCATCCCAACTATGAGACATATTAACAGTAACATTACTAGGGTAATACTCTGACCATTCATCAACCACATCATCACCATCCCAATCCCAACCATAACGAATATCATCAGCCTCTGGATCAAGGGATCGTGTACTAAATGTGTTATTTAAACCTGTAAGTGTATATGATGCCCCATTGGGTTTTATTGGTATCATAGGTGGATCATTTGTGATATTAACCGTTAGTGAATCCGAGAACGGACTTTGGGTACGATACATATCCTCTGCTTTGACCTTCACATAAAAAGTTCCCGCAGCATCCCAGCTATGAGACATATTAACAGTTTCATTACAAGGGTAATACTCTGACCATTCATCAACCACATCATCACCATCCCAATCCCAACCATAACGAATATCATCACCATCAGGATCCATTGAATTGGTTTCATAATGAAATACATGCCATGATAAACCTTCCGTTGGCCCTATCGGCTTAGTTGGTGTTGATGGCGGCAGGCTTGCATGATACCCATATGTTTTGAAGCACCAATCTTTAAACACGAACCCCTCCGTTGTCCAAACGCCATCAGAACATAACCATGCTTCACCCTTTGGGTAGCTATCAAAATTATTGTTATCATATCCCCACCAAAGATATGACATGTTGATATCCAAGGGAGTCCAAACAATATAATATATATCATTTGGGATTAAAGAGATGTTTTCAAAATCAAATTCCACCCACGTTCTCGTTGTGGGTATCAATTCTGAGGTTAGCGTTATTGAAGTAAGATCAGAGCCGTTAATATCCTTTCGAATGGAAAGTTTTACATCCCCGGATGGAACCATGCTTTTATGAGTTAATATTTGAACACGTGTCAACATATTTACCGATGGTTTGAAAGATTGAGCCAAAGCATCAGGAGTAGCAACAGATACTGCACCGTTCCATGTTATTTGAAATTGATCAAGAGAATCATCAAGAAACTTTGACATAACGGAATCAGGGTTATCTTCTTTAATTCCATTTTTTAAAAAATTATTAATCGAAGTCGAGTATGATACATCCATTGTTGTTGTAAGAATAGAGATCAAAAGAAGAATTGAAACAAGATACCTATTAATACGTAAAGGAATTTTTACCGTCATGAACATTCCTCCGGGCAGATAAAACCTAGTTCAAATGGATACTAAGTTCTCTTTGATAATAATAATATATAATATTATAAGATATATATTTTGCTCTTGTGAAACATAATAAATAAGGACAAAATGCAATAAAATGTATTATTACGATATAAACAAAAAATACTTACCCATAAAAAAAAATAAAGAAAGGTAGTAATCCTACCTTATATTCCAAGGACAAAGAAGAGAATAACCGTTCCTTGTGCTTGTTCTGATGCAGAATCCGCTTTCACCTCGATATCAGATTTACCTAGACCAAGGACAAAACCGGATTTAATAGTGGCTGTTTCACCAGGTGCTAATGTTGGGATAACACCTGAGGACTCTGCACCAATAAAGACACCGCCATCACAGGTGATGCTCCATTCAACGTTTTCAGCAGCTGCAGTTCCCGAGTTAGTTATTACAGCATTTATACCAAATCCACCGGATATTTCCGTAATTTCAATTACTGGTACATCTGCTCCACCACCAACATCAGTAATGTAAACATCAAGATCTTCACCATTGTCTACAGTATACATAGCAGAAGATGCATAGTCTGCAATATCAGCTGTTTTATACTCACTGTAAACATTATCCCCAACATTAACTGGGCTTGCCCATGTTGCTCCTGCATCTTCACTTTTTACTGCATATAATGACCCATCTTTAACAAATGTACAGATGTATGTATCTCCTTCCACATGACGAATATCAGGGTACATTTCATCACCTGCATCTGCAACAACAATGGATGTGGAAAGCGTTTCAAGGTTTCCGCCGTTTAGACATACAATATCTTTGTTCCCAGATTCATCAGTTTCAGCTACAATAACGAGCTTCCCATCATTTGTAGCTACTGCAGGATTGTTTAGGTTTCCACCACTAGTATATGCTGCAGCTGAGCCGTCTAGATCCCAGTTGTTGAAGTGATCTAATCTAATGAATAAACCATATAGTCCCGTGTCTTCATCTAGGTAATCAGCAACGGAATAAACCTTTTTCGATACATGATCGATATCTATATCTGTATGAAGACAGTCATTCAGATAATACCAGCTAATTGTTGCATAACCATCTTCAGATGTTTGATAGGATATGAATGGACCATTTTCAACACCATCGCCATAGGTGGTTGAAGCTATAAGGCTAACGGCACCCCATTCCCATGACTCTTTACCATTATCACATGCAATTTCAATGTCTAATATGTCGCTCCATCCATTAGATGACCAGTCCCAACCAAGTAAACTGTATGTATCAAAGTTTGTTGGATCAGCAGTTTCAAATATATATATTGCAGCACCCATTGAATCAAATGGATCTGGTACAAGGGTTCCAAAGAATCTTGTTCCATCCCATAACTTTATTGAGGGATAATCATCATATCCAGGTAAATCATAATAGATACCATCTTCATTTGTATATGTCCAAACGATATTATCTGTTTCATCATCACGGTATGCTCCCATCATTTGTCCATTTGGACTTAATCCAAAAGCAGGATGATATTGATTACCCTCATAAGCAAAATATGGATCACCAAGCGGTTTTGCTAATCTATGTGGTTGAAATGTCTTTGGTGCTTGATTTAATTCAAAAGTTTGCATTTCGCCATTAAATTGCTCATATCTTATTGTTGATATTTTATTTTCTGTTTCTCCAGCTGAAATTACAATAGAGCTTGATACCATCAAGCCAACTATCAGCATTGACATCGCCCATATACTTAATTGCCTTTTATTCGTCATATGTTTCGCCCCTTTTTTCTAATATAATCTACAGTTGCCTTTCCAAATAATGAAAAGACAGAGTGGGTACAAATATAGATAACTGTTTGCCCCCAATTGAGACTTTATAGTCTTAAAGTAATATATTAACTCAAACATATTTAAAGGTTTTCGTAGAAGGAATCAGAAAAAAATAGATTTGAAAGTACCAAAATAATTTGTTATTCAAGAAAGCCCCTTCGGGGCAAATGAACAACGCCTAAACTGCATCAACACTAACAGAAACATTGCACCAATCATCAATGTTCTCCCCAAACACACTTTTTGATGGCGGACCAGTCTTCCAATACATCGCAAACTCCATCTTTTCACCACAAACAGGACAACATATACCACGATTTTTAGGAAAATCACATAATTTCGACTGAGTTATACTT
>CAYPIF010000026.1:0-9589 GCA_964410735.1 uncultured Thermoplasmatales archaeon | reverse complement strand
AAAAACGAAAGAAAAATTGGTGATAATCGGATCATCAACGGGCGGACCACGGATTTTAAGAAGAGTTTTAAATAATCTCCCTAGGTTAGATCTACCAATCGTGATAGTACAGCATATGCCAAAATTCATCAATCAATCATTTCAATCAACATTGGATCATTTGACTGAGATGAATGTGAAACTCGCGGTGGATGGAGAAACTCTGACAAATGGTACGATCTATATTGCACCAAGTGATTTACATCTTACTCTTAAGGAAAATAACACAATATTTAAGCTTGTTACTGGGGAGAAGGTAAATTTTTGTCGACCAGCAATAGATGTCGCTATGAAATCGTTACAAAAAGCGCATCATCAAACGGTAATTGGTGTGATATTAACGGGTATGGGTCGTGATGGTGCTGAGGGTTTAAGTCATATTAAAAAGGAGATACAAGGGATTACCGTATCTGAGGATGAAGAATCTTGTATCGTATATGGCATGCCGAAGGCAGCGGTTGAAACAGGTGATGTTGATTATGTTCTAACTCCTGAGGCCATAAGGGAAACAATAATTAAATTTGCTAGATGAAAATTGTATGTATTTTCATAGATTAAGAGTCGAGGGGTGTTTCCATTAACCTTGCATAAATAGTATTTTTTGCTTTTTCTTAACCTGAATTTCGCACTTTAGTCTAAATTTATTTTTGCAGATGAGATGAAAATAGCTATCCAAGAATTGGATCAAGGCATATGATTACTTTTGTTAAACAACGCTTATATAAGATGAAAATTAAATTTTTTTTAAGATATAAATTAATGGTGACAGTCATGACAAGCGAAAAGAAGCGGACCTGGACATGGAAACAAGCAGGCGGATCGAACCTAAAAGTTGTTTCAAACATCGAAAAGGGAACCATACAAGTATATACTAAGAATGGTGAATGTGTTCTAGAAAAAAAGAATCTAACTCCTGAACAGGTAAAACTCATCGAACAACAATTCCTATCGGTAGTAACAAAAAAACCAGCTCAGATACAAGATTCAACATATACTAAATTTGACCCAATGGTGGCATAAATACTCAATTAGATACCATCGAATCATCAAATAAACAGCAAATTCAGCGCTTTATCAAACAAACCGTTTGATAAATATTTTTTCCACTATTTATTTCAGATTTCAAAACTATCAACCAAAATATTTTTTTTTAAGATAATTTTTTATAGGTCATAAGTATTAGCAAAAATATACCTTCCGAGGTGAATGGGATGCTAAAAATGAACGTAAAAGATATGAATTCTCAAGTTGAAAACCAAACAACATTTCAACCAGATTCTGATGTTGATGCAAGCTATATCAAAGGAATATTTGATGCCATTAGATATGTTGGTGGTGATCTCACTGAAGCATTTGATAAGAAACAAGGCCTTAGTCCAATGAACACAAATGAGATACTTCAAACCATCAGGACCTTTTCAAATTCGTTACAAAAGCAAACTGAAAATTCACAAATACAAACAGATCTCTTTGTAAATCAACCAAGTTACATGAGGCAATCCGAACAACTACGAGCTGTGCGAAATGAGGCAATGGAGAAAAAAGAAGAGATCAGCCTCCTCCGGTCAGAACTTGAGCGAAAAAACATCATGCTTTCATTAAAAGATAATGAGAACAGACAATTAACCTTGGATGCATCATGGATGGCGGATACAAACTGGAACAATTCGAGTGCACTACGAACCGAACTACGGGAAACACGGAAAAAATTAGATGAAAAACAAGCAGAGATCAATATGATGCGGAGGGAACTTGAACAACGGAATATTTTACTCTCGGCAATGAAGACAAAGATCAGTCAGTTTCATTGATACTTACCAAAATCAAACGAAAACTCGTTTCAATATTATAAAGAAAACATAAAATGATTCAGTGCCCTTAGAAAACTATTGGGTTGTTTACATGAATGCTCCGTTAATCTATTTTAACAATGCAGCAACATCTTGGCCAAAACCAAACATAGTCCATGATATGGTCTCATCATCATTTCAACAACCGTATCATGAGCATGGTCGGGCAACGGATGAAAATCTTAATGATTATCCAAAAATGACCCGAAAAAAATTATCCGATTTTTTCCATATAGAAACACCGAATAATTTTATCTTTACTTCAAATGCAACGGATTCACTGAATCTTCTTATCCATGGTTATATCCAATCATATGGTCGGGAGATTCATGCGATAACGACTGAATTGGAACATAATTCTGTCCTTAGACCTTTAAATACATTGCAGAAACAAGGGGCAATCGATCTAACGATTATACCATTTGATGATGCCGGTTATGTTTCATTAGATACGATTAGGTGTGAAGTGAGAGATACAACGAAACTTGTTGTCATGAACCATGGAAGTAATGTACTGGGCACAACCCAAGATATTGAATCGATTGGTCAGTATCTTTCCGAGCAAAACATCTTTTTTGTTGTAGATGCGGCTCAAACCGCAGGGCATCTTGAAATCGATCTTAATAAAACAGCTGTTGACGCTATTGCATTTACGGGTCATAAGTCACTGTATGGCTATCAAGGGATTGGAGGATTATATATCAAATATCCTGAAAAAGTAGAATCCTTTAAACAAGGTGGAACAGGCGTATATTCACAATACCCGTATCATCCTACGGAAATGCCTTTAAAATTTGAGTTTGGAACACTAAATTATCCAGGAATTGTATCTTTATACGCCGGATTGGATTTCATTGAGGCGCAAGGAATCAGATCAATGAATGAAAAAACCCATTCGATGATATATCATATTATCAAAGAACTCTCCCGAATGGAAAACATCATTCTCTATACAAAACAACCAGACCTGCCGATAGTATCATTCAATATTGAAGGGATGGACAACGATGATGTGGGCTTTATTTTACAAAAAGAATTCAACATTATGACAAGAACTGGGCTTCATTGTGCACCGCTTGTGCATAAGCGTATTGATAATGGCAGGGGATGTATCCGAGTGAGCTTATCCTATTTCAACAGTATGGCGGAATGTGACACATTCATTAATGCAATTGAAAAAATAACAAAGACGATTATTGCAACAAATACTGTTTAATAAAGGAGTGAAAAATGTATGAATGTTATTGAGGAGATATTCTCAGAGGACTGCTTTGATGGAAATTTCATCAAGGAATACACCGTTGATAAAACACTGACTGAAGACTGGATCGCCTATTTGAAACAATTTGGAACTATGACCTATTTAGATACTCTTGATCAACCATTCTATTCCTTTGACAAAAAATATTTCTTTACCATCAAAGGTCTGCTTAATGAAAATAAGATTAAAGTAATATTCAGAAGGAACAATATGGAAAAAACAATGGATTTTTTTCACTATCTCCTGGAGTATTTTGATAACAACAGAAATATTAAAGAGGTCAAAGAAAAGGAACAAGAGATACTGGAGACTATCGAAAAATAATGAACATTTGCAGATAATCTGAACATTTTAGAAAGATATTTATAACAAATGTATGTTTCGAAAAAGTAAGAGGGTAGTGAAGTACAAGAACACTACAATGGGATGAATGTAGGTTCTTACAATAATTAATTCGATTGCTACCTATAGACTGAAAAAAGGAGAATGAGAGAAAGATGGGGCAACAACTTGTTGAACTCTATAGACAAGCAGAAGCGAAGGCTGGAATCACTGGAAAAACACGACTTGCGATGAAAACAGCGGTACCAAGCACAAAAGCAGCTGTGGTGCCAGATGATCCTGATGTCCTTGCAAAAGCAAGAGCGGTCATTGCAGAACTATAAAAAAAAATTTTTAGGAGAGAAAGAAGTATGGAAACAATGCAGTTTGAAAAGAAGGATTTTTATTTCGACCATAAGTTCGATAGGGAATCATGCAGACATACACTCAACGATTTCCAAACGGTCCTCCACTGTCATCATTACATGACACTTATGACACAGATGGCAGAGGATGCGGAATTCCTTAACGGAACAGATGTACTCATCACAACTATGGAAGATACGATCTTCAAAGTGCTTGATCATTATTACAAGAAACATAATGTCACAGACCTTTGGGAAAAGATATCCATCGCTGAGCAATACTATTCTGTCGCTGGACTTGGGCAGATAAAATTCAACCATGTGGGAAAATACTCAGCAACCGTTGATGTTCTTCATTCACACATCGATGAAGGATGGATAAAGAAATGGTCAAAACGGAACAAACCAGTCAATTATATCGGTCGCGGTTATGTCCAAGCAGCAATGAGCCTGTTCAACAATCAACCACCAAGAGCCTATCAAACAGAGGAGACCAAATCAATTGTCAAAGGCGATCAAAAAGGAGAAATTCGTATATGGCTTGATTGGGAGTGATACTAATGCATGGAAATATTGATCGAGAAAAGGTAATTAATGAACTTTCAAAAATTGAAGTGAGAGGAAACGAGGAAGGACTTATACCAGGTTATAATGTTCTTGTGAATCAACTTCCAACTGATTTCTGGAACCAATTCAACGAACGTATCAGTACAAAGGTGAAGCCGGAACTGAAACAAGAGGCTGAATGGCTCCTTTACAATGCTGCAAGGGAATGCGGATATCATACAGGTTATGGAATCATCACATCCGATGAGTTCAAATCCGTTGTTGGCCCCATGATAAAGGACCAACCAGAGGATATTCTCCATGGAGCATACGCGGTGTTTACAGCATGGGGTTGGGCAAAATCTGAGGTCGTTGAGCTTGATCCCGGTAAAAGAATGGTAGTTCGCGCGTATGATTATTATGAATCGGATGTTGTGAAATACGGCAAATCACCAAAGCTCTCAGCATATATGATTGCAGGTGTCTCTGCAGCATTCATGGACCTTGCTTATGGTGGAGAATACCCTAATGGTTTTGACAGATTTGAATGTAAACAAACAAAGGGTATTGAAACTGGGGATGATTACGCAGAGTTTGTCGTAATGCCAAAAGGACAACAAACAAACTGGTAAATACACCAGTTCCTTCTTTTTTTTATTTTTAAAAATCAAGTATTTAACCTATTGAACTTTGATTAATAATAAAAATTAATATATGTAGTTCAGATTAAGTCAAGATATGCATAAGAAAACCATATTAGTTGAATTACCAGCTGAGATCGTTGATAAATTGGACAAGGAGAACACAACTGGTGATCGATCGTCTTTTGTTTCAAATTTACTGGATGCACAACTTAAAGAACACACAAGTATGATACCGCAAATGGATGCTTCAACAGAGCTGACCACACGTTTGCATGCACCGTCAACCGGTGACACATCTGAGTTCTCAGGAGAGATCAGGTTAACCAATAAACGAGGTCTTCCGATGGGTACATTCAACATCAATACTCTTGAAGGATTCGAACAACTTGCTGGAAAGATAGCATCAATGTCTAATGATCCTGTTGTGCGAATGAAAGCACGCCGATGGCGCTAGCAATACACTTTTTTCATAATTCATTATCATGCCTGTTCCAGAGTTTGTCATTAAATGGGAGAATCATTTTTTTTAGAAAATGATATATAACCAATAAATATTTGAGGAGATGGTTGGGATGGAAAACAAACAAGATCACCAGGATATTTTGCTTGAGATGGGAACAAATGAGGTGGAGATCGCTGAATTTGGGATTTTCCTTAAAAACGAACAACGATATCAGTCATTTGGGATAAATGTTGCAAAGATACGGGAGATCATTAAAACCCCGTCATATATGTCGATTCCCACCTCGCATCAAAATGTTCTTGGTGTGTTCAAGTTGCGGGATAAGATCATACCTATCATTGATCTAGGTGGATGGTTGAATGAAAGCTCTGCAACGGAAACCGAGAACTCTTTTGTTATTGTCACTGAGTTCAATCAGGATAATTTTGGATTCCTTGTTCATAAGATAGAGACCATCCATAGGATGTCCTGGGAAAAGGTATTGCCACCAACAAAGCAGGCTCAGACCGATGTGAAAACAAATTGTATCACCGGTATTGTATCCCTTGGTTATGATGAGAAAAAACTCATGTTAATGATCGATTTTGAAAAGATTGTTGCTGATATAAACCCTGAACTCAGCCTCAGTATTCGAGCGGATAAAAAGATCATCGATCATCTTGACGGTGGAAACCCACCACCAAAGGTGTTACTTGCTGAAGACTCAAGTATTGTGAGAGATCTTTTGTCAGGTATTCTTAGGGGTGGAGGTTTTGATGTGGTCTCTGTAAATAACGGTAAACTTGCCTGGCAATATCTCAATGATTGGAAAGCACAGGCAGAAGAATCAAACGCACCTCTTGAATCAATCATACAAATGGTCGTGACAGATATAGAAATGCCTCAGATGGATGGTCATTCACTGTTACGTAAGATAAAAGAGGATCAAGAATTAAAGACGGTTCCAGTTATCCTATTCTCCTCACTCATCTATGAGGAGATAAGGCGGAAGGGTGATCTATTAGGCGCCGATGCACAGATAAGCAAACCAGAGATAGGCAATCTTCTCACCATCGTCGATGATGTTTTGAAGAAACATAAATCATCTGTGGAAACATGAATAATCCTCTCTTATCTGGGAATATTCAAGAGAAGATACAATGGTACATCAAGGCGCATGGACATAGCTCCATTGGTGGGCTGAATCTTCTTTGGACATATTTTTCTTATCAACATAATCCGGCTCTTGCAGATATGATCCAAAAGACCATTGATGAATTCCAAAAATTCTCAGAATCAGATGATATGTACAAACATCTTGCACGAGTGAAACAGGATGTTGGTGCAATAGAACATTCGATAGCAACTATTCAGCTTGATAACGAGAAGAAACAGGAGATGCAACAAATGCTCACTGGCGTCTACGAGAACATTGCACGCATCGAATCAATAATCAAGAACCCAGGATATGAAGAACCATTCTATCTCGAAAAAATAATCGAATCGGCTATCACAGAACTTCTCAAACGTCATCCTCAAACACTCTATGGGGATCTCATTGGTAAACGTAACAATGAACCAATTCGACTTAGCTTTTCTCAAAGAGGTGAACCAGTGGAACTTGTGCTCTGTGGGTATGAAATGCAATTGCTCTTTTACAATATCATTTCCAATGCGGTCGATGCAATAATGGAATATAGTGGGACTGGTGATATTAAACTATTTTTTGATTACATGAAAGAATATGTCCAGGTGGATATCGTGAACACTGGAAAAAAAATATCTGCTGACATCTTACAAAACATTCAGTCAAAAAAACTATTCTCAACAAAAGGAAAACATCATGGTAATGGATTGCGTATTATCAATGATATCTCTGAGAAATATCATGCTGATGTCACGGTGACAAGCAACGATCAACAAACCACTTTCTCATTAAAAATACCCTATCACACTCACTAAAATTGTTTTTTTCTCTAGGGAAGTAAAAATATTTTTTTAGTTTGTTAGGATTAATACATTGTCCTAACTTTTTTCCACTCAAGGGAATGCTTGCCGCATTTTGGGCACTCATCACTTTTAACGGTATCCCAAAATTCAATTAGATCTGAATACCGGTCCTTAGCTAAAAGCCCCTTTTGATACATGCGGGTGTAGAATTGTTTGTTCTCATCCTTATTCATGTTATATCGTTGTAGATGAGCGTTACCGCAGTTCGGACAAGAGAAATCATGCCGAATATTCGATAGGGAAAAAAGATTATGACATTTTGGACAAGAATAGGTCTCGTAAACCACATTCTTGTTTCTACTTCCATACTGAACAGTAAATTCAGCATTACATTCTTCACAATGAACCTTGTATGTATCTACCATTCAAACCAAATCCACTAATTTTCCATATCTAATAAGGAGGTTAACATGTTTTAGTGTTACGGTTTTTTTTAAAAATAAGAACCTTGGATTATTAAAAGGAATATAAAAAAACCTTTGAGATTTGAACGACTTGGGTCAATGATTTAATCGAAGTATTAAAGATTACATAATTGATTGTTGCAGCCTCTTGTAATCATCTGATCCCATGACCTTGGTAAGATCAAGAAGGGTCAGAAGTCTTTTTTTACCTATCATGCCGACGCCTTCGATGTAGTTGTTATCGATGCCGCTTGTGATCATATCTGGTGCATCTTGTACCTTTTTCCCTTCAAGGCGTAGGACTTCGGTTGCGCTGTCGACGACCATGCCAACGGTGTTCCCTCCTACTTCGACGACGAGTATTCTTGTGTCATCATCGACGGTTTTGCTGGGCAGCCCGAGTTTCATTGCGAGATCATTGACGACGACGATACTTCCTCGGAGGTTGATGACCCCTTTTATGTAGCTTTCTGTGTTCGGGATCCGGGTGACCTCTTCCCACCGTATGATCTCTTTGACCTCGTTTATGTCGACTCCAAATTCCTCTCCGGCTATCTTGAAGATGACGAGTTGCCTGTCTTCGGAGGAGCTAGCATCTTTTGAATATTGTTTTTCTGATTCAACTGGCATGTTGTTTCTCCTCCTTATTTACTTGGTTTCGGTAGTGTCGGATTCCTCCGACACTGGTTCATTGTTCGTTGTTGGTTGTGGTTTCTTTTTGAGGAAATGTCCTACTTTCTTTGTTGGTGTTGTTTTTGGTGGTTGATGGTATTGATGGGATTCTGTATGTTTTATTTGTGCTGCGGGGCTTTGTTTGTAAGCTTGTTTTTCGTTTGTTGTATCGTAGGTTCCTTCGTTTATTTTGAACCGGTCGACGATGCTTTGTAGTTCTCCTGCGATATCGGACATTTGTTGACTGGCGCTGCTGACCTGTTGCATGCTGCTGGTGACTTGTTCGATACTTGCACTGACTTCTTCCGCACCGCTAGCATTCTCTTGTGCGACGCTTCCGACTTCTTCTGCGCTTTGACTCACAGCAGATATGACCTGTGGGAGTGTTTGGAATGCTTGCATGGCTTGTTCTACTCCGAGGCTTCCTTCTTCGACTTGTTTAGTATTCTCATTCATGCTTGTTACGGCACTGTCTATTTCGGATTGTATGCCTTTGATGAGATTGCTTATTTGTTGTGTTGCTTGTCCGCTCTCCTCAGCAAGTTTTCGTACTTCGTCTGCGACGACGGCGAATCCTCGCCCTGCTTCTCCAGCTCGTGCTGCTTCGATTGCAGCGTTTAAAGCGAGGAGGTTGGTTTGTTCACTGATCTGGTTGATTGTGTCAACGATGTTTCCGATCTCTTTGCTTTTCTCTCCGAGTGATCCTATTCGTTCTGCGCCTTCTTGTGTGGTGTTTTTGATGAGTTGCATTTTTTGTGAGACGTCTTGTGCGGCTTGTTGTCCTTGGTTGCTGCTGTCACTTGCTTGTTTGACTTGGTTGATCATGTTCTCACTGTCTTTGGCGGTGTTTTGACTGCCGCTAGCGACTTGTTGGATGGTGCTACTGACTTCTTCCATGCTTGCGTTGACCTCTTCCGCACTGCTGCTGAGTTCTTCTGCGCTGCTTGCGACTTGTTGTGTGTTCATTTTTACGGCGCTGATGGTCTCTCGGAGTCCTTTGAGCATGGCAGTGAATCCGTCTGCAAGGTTTTTGAC
>CAYPIF010000025.1:0-59362 GCA_964410735.1 uncultured Thermoplasmatales archaeon | reverse complement strand
GTGCAGCAGCTGCCAAGGGTGAGGTTGTTCGCCTATTAAAGCGGATCGTGAGATGGGTTTAGACCGTCGTGAGACAGGTTTGTTGCTAACTTCTAGAAGTGTTTGATGCCTGAGGGGAAAGACCCCTTAGTACGAGAGGAACAGGGGTCTGCAGCCACTAGTTTACCAGTTGTCCGACAGGGCAGCGCTGGGCAGCCACGCTGTAAGGGATAAATGCTGAAAGCATCTAAGCATGAAGCCCACCTTAAAAAGAGGCATCATAGAGCCCGGGTATAAGACCCGTTTGATAGAGCTAGGGTGTACGCATGAAGCTTTCGGGCGACATGTTCAGCCCGTAGCTACTAAAAGCTCGTTTTCTGACTCAATCGTTAAACAGGTTGCATGTGATGTCATTGCATAAGTTGAAGTTCTTTAAGATGGTTTGACGGTCAAAGCGGTGGGGATACACCCGGTCTCATCCCGAACCCGGCAGTTAAGCCTACCTGCGTAATCTTTCGTACTATGGTGCGCGAGCCCATGGGAGCATTACCCCTCACGGGGCTGGAACTTTTGGGCTAGGTGGAGAGCTTCGGTTGAGTTCTTCGGAATTCTTCCGCGGTAAACTTCACTGCTTGAAACCTAAAAGCTCTCGGTACGCTGTCAAACCATCCTAATCTTCACTTTGAATTTTTTTTTGGTTTAATGATTTTCATATATTTGAGCATTTAATTTTTGATGTGTTTTTCCCTTATTATCATGGGTGGTTTGTCTTGTTTTATGGTATATTTCATGATTCTTTTATATATAATTATTTTTTGAATTTTTTTTAAAGATCTGGGTGTAAGCAATTTTTTTTAATTTTAATGGGGCTAATTTTTAACACAAAAAATATTTCCTCCAAAAATACCATTGCATTTCTGCCCTCCTTTTCATTTCTTTGAAAATTAATACAGTAATTTTTAAAGTAATGAAAATGTATATAAAGGCGGAAAAAGAAAATATTATATTGAAGAGGTGAATTATAAATGCGAAGGGTTATAAAAATTATGGTTGTTCTAATCATGCTATGTTTGACCATGCCAATAACTAGTTGCTCTTTTTCAATTGGTACTTCAACATCTGAAAATGATGGATCAGTTTTCTCTAATGAATCGGGGGTTTGTGAAATTATACTTGACGATTCAACCAATATCAACCTGTATCAATCACTGACCGTTGATGATTTTGGTGTTTGGTTTTATTCTATCTATGATGGCTCAAGTGATGAGGTAAAGCTTGATATTGATATGACGACCTTTAAACTGATGCTTGATGGTGGCGGCTGGCGATATTATCAGATCAGTCTGCAAGAGAATAATGATACAAGAATAGGTCTTCAATTTGTACGAACTCAGATTTATTTGATTGATGAAGCAACTTTTGTCGATGTCGTACAAACACATTATACGATGGAGACCACAGCTGATACCACTTATGAGTATTCAATGTTTCTTGAGGTTCGTTTCCCATTTTCGTTATTAAAAATAAAAGGTAAATCCGTTGATAATCCTCTTCTAGATGTTTTTCAGCACTCATTGAGGTTTTTTGATACGCCTGGCTTCGAGAGGTTATACGATTCACTTAATCGGATCATCAGTCAATTAGAAATGATTTCACCACGCTCTAGGGCGGAGAATTTTGGTCAAATCACCACATCGGAACCATATTTTTCATTACGATTTGGTTTTACATCCCCTGAGAACGATGAAGGACCTCATCATGTTGAGACACGGTTTTTTTTCGGTCGCAACAGCATTTGTGATCCTCGTGTCTTCAGATTCAAGGTAACACCCTATGAATTGGAACGAGATTACTCATTAGTATATAATGCATCATTTCTAACCGTTGATGGCTCATTATCAGAGGCATTCTTCCGATCGTTCTCAATCGGTTTTGAACCCGCTGCTGAACTGCAGATAACGACCATTCCTGGAAAGGGAAAAATTAGTTATGATTTTGGAAATAGCGGTGGACGGGCAACAACTATTTCTTTTTCGGCTGTTGGAGGTTCCCTCTCAAATATCGTTCAAAGATTTATGATCGATCCGTTGCCATCATATATGACATTTGACCTTACTATTCTTGGTGAACGATCGTTTCTCTATGAAAGTGATACAACCTATGATGTAACGTACATGGTTGATGATGTACAGGAGGGAAATCTTGTTGCAATGTCCTTGACTCAGCTTCCTCAACGAATAAAGGCTACCTGGGGCCTTGCCATCCGCCTTCTTTCTCTCTCTGCCGAAGGACTGATTGATTTGGATATGTCAAGTGATATCGCCCAAGCATCCATATCGTTGTTTGATTCAGAGGAACCATTCATGCAAATAGATCATTTTCCTCAAAAACTCCGAGTTGATGCAGGACTGGATGTTCCATCACTCAATGGGTATGTCCAAGCATCTAAATATTCTGGTGCTACCACAACCCTTACTGTACCCCTTCGCTTCAACAAATGGCAGATAACTGGGGTACTTGAACTCTATGATGGATATGGTCTTGCATCCTTTGACCTTCCCTCTCAAAATAACACGTTTGTTTCCGTTGGTCTTGATACTGGTGGTGACCGATTATTTGGGGTGACCCTTACTGTCGTAGATATAGACACATCTACAGAGGTATTATCCTTAGGGGTCGGTGCTATCGCAACTGATGATCTTTTGATCTCATTCAATTATGATGGTGATCATGTGGAGAATCTTGCATTCTCTGGTGGCATCACCGAACTAATAGATCTTGTGGTCTCCCTCTCCTATCAAGGGGCAGATTTTGATATCGCTGCTACCTGGACAGTTGGAGAGGCAGGATCCTTTGAACTTAGTCTTAACAAACCTGTTGAGGTCACCTTTGCTGATATTGAGAACGAACAATTCAAACTCAATGGTTTCGTCTCATTGAATGACGAAAGCTATCTAAAGATCGAATGGGAATGGGGCCAAACAGGATATTTTATGGTGTATACCCGTGAGCCGATTGGTGAAGAGTTACATTTTGAGATTGGGTATGGTGCAAATCAAAACGGTGTTCATCAATATGGTTTAAATGTTACTGGAACTGATTTTCTTGACATTAAACGAACAGTAATGTGGGATACAGAGAATGGAATTATTCCTCGAATATGGGTCCTTGGTGATAACCCGTTTCCCGGTGAGTGGGATGTATGGTTATTATGGAACTATGAATGGTATGAGGTGAAATAAAAATGAATAATAGTAGAAATATAATAAAAGGATTAATGATTGCAGTTCTCCTCTTACTTGTATCCATGCAAGGGGGCATGCTACTAGGTGTTTCCTCAGGTGGGACTCTTTTCACCTGGGAGGATGATTTCCTTGATGCAAGTGGTATCGATACCACGAAATCATCAAATTATGTTCTTAATACCATCGAAGGTACCGTCTCCATGAAGGATACCTATGAAGCATGGTATAAGGATTCATGGACACGGATGAAGGAGATTACCATCACCAATGATGGATCACAAACATTTACTGAATATGTCCTTGATATGGCCATCTATTATGATTCAGATATGCAATCTGATTTTGATGATCTCCGTTTCACGGACGCTGAGGGAAACGAACTTTATTATTGGATTGGTGAAGTAGATCCAGGTGAATCTGCCAATGTCCTTGTCAGGATCCCAAGCGTTCCCCCTGGAGATACTGTTTTTTACCTTTTCTATGGTGACACTGAGGCAGCTGATGAAAGCAACTTTGATATGATATTCACCTGGGATGACCGAACCAGCCCGGATATCATGATATCCTATAAGAATTACCTGGAAGGTGCATGGGATCCCGATGTAGCATTTGGCAACAACCGCTTCCTTGTGGCATGGGAAGAACGAATAGGCCCAGAGGACCTCTTACTTGGTATGGAGCGAACCCTTCCTTGTGTTATCCATGGGAGATCCTACAATTACGAGGGTGGTGATCCTCAACCATCAGGTGATGCAGATATCAATATTTCGCTCTCAGGTTCAACAATACATGCGCAGAATCCGTCTATTGCCTATGGTAATAATGTGTTATTTGTTGTCTGGGAGGAAAACCCTGCGAACAATGTTCCTATGAGATTTGAAGCAGATATTAAAGGAGCTCTTATTTCAACGTCAGGCGTTGTCACCAAACGATTCACCGTTGTCGCAGCAGCAAGTCTTCAATGTGATCCCTGTGTCAGCTATGATAGTGCTACAAACCGGTTCTTTGTTGTCTGGGAGGATGCGAGAGGAAGCACCAGTAACTATGATGTCTATGGACGAATCTTTGATGCATCAGGTAACCCAGTCACCTCTGATTTTCAAGTGGCAAGCGGCCCGAACTGTCAGGATGAACCATGGGTATGTAGTGATAACAATGGTAATTTCATGGTCGTTTATGAGGATGGATTTGATCCTGAGTCTGGTCCGTTCAGTTTAAATGCACAACGATTTGATAGTAATGGTGCGGCTCTTGGCTCTGTTATATCTGTTGCAATTGGTGATACCTCCATAGATCATATCTTCCCTGTTGTTAGTTATTGTCCTCAAACAGAACGATTTCTCTTTGCATGGAATGATGCTGATCTAAGCGCTGGACGATATCATGGGAATGTCTGGGGAAAGATCGTTGATAAACATGGTGTGGTTGTGGAAGATGATTTCATACTCCAAGCAGGTTCTCAATATATTCGAACAGATGCAGTTCCTTATCTAGATACCATGTTCTTTGTCTCCTTTGATGGTGGATCTGACCTCTGGGGCATATTAGTTTCCTCAGATGGTGAGGTGCAGACAGAGTCACATAAACTTTCTGATGGGTCATCAGTGAGCGTCGACTGGAATAATCTTGCTGTGGGAAACGGCCGGATCTTTGCAACCTGGGAGGATGAACGGGATCAGGCAAGTGAATACCCCGATGCCTTTGGTAGTGTCTGGCAGGTCTATCGGTCAACCGGTTCCCCGGATGTCGACTATACGATCGGTGTGGAGCATCAGATGATAACAAGTACTGTTGTTGTATCAAGGGTGATTGAGGCCGGTGAAGGTTTTTTGGAATGGGCTGCGTTCGATGCTGATTATTCAACGCCTATTGGTACCATTAGCTTTGATATCCTCAATGAGCAAGGGGCCCAGGTCATTCTTTCTGATATCAACCCTGGACGGGATATTTCAAGTCTTCCTGATCAACCAATACGATTACGAGCAACGTTCAGTCGTGATCTTCCTGTGGATACACCTGTTCTAGACTGGTGGAGCGTCAGCTGGGTCGGATCGGATTATGATCCTCCATGGACGACCTATGAGATGAATCCTGCTACCCCAAATGGGGCTGATGATTGGTATACGACCGCTGTGACCTTTACCTTTGAGGCCCATGATAATGTTTCACCTGAAGAGGACCTTGTCACCTATTATTATATCGATGGCGGGAGCGTTCGGACATATGATGCCAATAACAAACCACGGATATCCTCCGATGGCGGGGACCATAAAATTGAGTTTTATAGTGTGGATGCTGCAGGAAATGAGGAGGACCCACATCAGATCATAGATAATATCAAAATGGATGCCACAGATCCCTCTGTCACCATCGATTCACCACAATGGGGTCGTATCACACCGGGTGTAACCGTTGTTGAGGGAACTGTTTATGATTCAAGCAGTGGATCTGGTGTGGAACGTATTGAGATATGGTTCAATGGGGGAAAAGCTGCTGAACTTCCTGGTGGCTCAACATACTCATGGACGTTTACTGCTGAGCTCTTACAACAATATGATCTTGAGGTTCGAGCCTTTGATCATGCGGGCAATATGGGAAATTCCTATGTTTCTGTACGTTGTCCACATAGTGTTGTGTATTTCCTGATGCAGTTCGAATGGCTTTGGGATATCATCCAATGGTTGCTTGATCTTCCGTTCAGTATTCCTATATAGTAAAAATGTGATGATATTATCATGCTAGAGGTATACGCTGCGGTAGCAAAAATAAACCGTTAGAGAAATAATAATATAATTATGCATATATTTTAATGTCGTATGTATCTGATATCGTTTTAATATGGGGGATGAATTTGAAAGTGATCATGTATCTCATCGTAGCAGTATCTTCTTTTGTTCTTCTCATGGCTCCGTGTATCTCTGCTGTTGATTCCCATGCAAGTAGCATTCAAGAACAAAAGACGTCATCAGTGAACACGTTTCAAAAAATCTCATTTTTCCAAGATACTCTGGATGCTGCTCCTCTTTTTAGCATGATAAAAATGATACTACGGATATATACAACTGGTTTCATACTTACCTTTTTCCTATCATTGTTCATCACTATTCCTATTGCTATTTGGATAACCTATTTTGGCAGCATATTTGAGATACTCCTCACCGCGTTTGGTCTTTCATTTGTGACTACGTTCAAATGGCCTGTGTTACTTTTGGATATCCTTCTAAGAATCTTGCAAGGTGGGCAATTTCTTGATCAAATGGTTTTGCATTCATTACAAAGTATTAAATAAATATAACCATATTTAATCAATTGATGCGTGGTCTTTCAAAGTATCATAATAGAAAGATTCTCCTTTCGGAGCTAGTATCTCTTATTTTACTTCTTTCTCTCTGTTGTTCACCGTTTCTCGTGAATGCAAAAACAAGTACCCCCCTCGATAGTATTGGGTCACAGAAATTGATCGTTGAAGATACCTGGTATGATGGCTCATTTTCTGGTATTTGGACAAATGATACAACACAGGGATCGTTTTCAGGGTTTCTGGACCTTGGCAGATCCAATCTTCAAGGCAAATTTCAAGGTAATCTCCTTTCTCAAACAGGGCAACATCTTGGGCTGATGACTGGTTTCTTCTATAAACAATGGGTCGTTGGTTCCATTCAATATGATTCACAAGGCGTTCAACGATTTGTTGGTGCAGTACAGTATGGTCTGGTGAATTTTACTCTTGATGTAACAATACTTGGTGGAGGTTCCCTCTCATGTGAAGGAATCTTCGAATCATCATTTCTACCACCTTTAACCGGTGCATATGCGGTTGGTGTGAAAACCCTAGATCTTATCGATGAGTCCCGTGACGAATGGTTCTCAGAAGATCCATCAGATCACCGTGAACTGATTGCTCATATCTGGTATCCAACAGTTGAAAAAGATTTTCAGAAACGCATGGACTATATGGATCCGATAACCTTCCAATGGCTTAAGCAACAATCCCCGATTCCTTTGATCACTATCCCTAACTTGGCATATACCTATGTTTCTCCTCATTGTTATGAGGGGGTACAAATAGCAAAAGATGATGCACCCTACCCAGTGCTTATCTTTTCCCATGGGTATGATGGGGTCGAAGAGATATATACCTCGTTTATTGAAGATATGGTGAGCAATGGTTATATCGTTGTTTCCATCAATCATCCATATGTGGCAGGGATCACGGTTTTTTCAGATGGACGGACCATGGAGCTTGCCCCTGTCCCATTTGAAAATCTTTCAGGGTTCTTCACCAGGTCACTTCGTACGGTCGTCGATGATGTCTATTTTGTTCTAAACGAGATCAGTGCTCTCAATGAATATGATGCGATGTTGTCTGGATGTTTCGATCTTACTAGGCTTGGGATGTATGGGCATAGTTTTGGTGGGGCTGCAACAGCTGTGTGTTGTTTTGAGGATGAACGGTTCAAAGCAGGGTTCACCCTTGATGGGGTGGTCTATGATGAGTTCCTCCCCGGTAATATCTCCAAACCGATTCTGATGATGCTTGCTGAGGCTCGTATCAATGAAACAAGTACCCTTGGGTTGTATGAAAAGGTTTCAACGGATGCTTATATGGTGGGGATTTTAGGTTCGACACATTATGGATATACGGATGTGGGGGTGTTATTGTCCCATCTGTTACCGGGTATTCCTCAAAAGCTTTTGGGGTTTGGAACGATTGATGCAAAAAGACTTGTGAATATTACACGGGTGATAGAGCTTGCGTTCTTTGATGTCTATCTCAAAGGATATGATAAGCAGGATCTTTTTGATACCTTCTCCCTTTTCAATGATATCGTGTTAGGATCTAAATAAGTATTAAAAAACAGGTGATGTGGTCTACCTTTGATTGAAATATTTTTCTCAAAAATGACCGATGATCTTATGGTCTATTATCTTTCTCATCGTCCACATGTCTTCTGTTACTGAACTATAGACTGATTGCGGTTCCTTTTTGATCGATGGTTGAACTATCTTTGTGGGTTGTTCTATTGGTTTATGATGTGCGTGATAAAGGATTGCGGTCTTTCGTAGTTCCCAATAATGGGTCAGCCATTCTCTTCCATCATAGAGCCGGTTCTGTTCTCTTTCCGTTGTCATCAGACCTTCTGCTTCTAGCATGTAAAAGATTTGACGTTCATCAGGTTTGAGGATATTGTCTATGATCCTTGTTTCGTATCCAAAAGAATCCATGATGAATTCTGCGATTTTTTGTGCTTTCTGCTTGTTTAGACCTAGTTTGTTCTCTAAAGCATTAGTCATTTCTTTTAAAGTGATAATATTCATTGGTGATCCCCCGTATGTTTGCCCCCCTCGAGTTTACCCCATACATTATATATATTTTTGTTTTTGTAGTATATAAACTTTTTTATTCTAGCATATAAATAAAAATATTAAACAAACAATAAAAATCAATAATTCAGGTTAAAGACAGATAAAAAAAACAGATCCTTTAACCTAGAATGATCTATCTTTTTCGCCTTATATTAATAAATAAAAACACACTAATACCACAAATCAGGGCTGCAAATCCAAAACCCGGTGTCACCTCAATATCCTCATTTTGATCTGTGGAATTATCAATCGGGTCTGTATCTGTTGAAACATTGGTAATGGATAGAGACGCGGTCTTTGATGATGAATGATGCAAATTATCCTGAACTCTAAGAGTAACTGTATAATTACCGCTACTCTGAAATGAATGAGTGATTATCTCACCTGTACCATACTTCCCATCACCAAAATCCCAGGAAAATGAGAGAACCGCATCAGGATCATCTGGAACATAACTCTTTGAAGCATCAAAACGAAGAGAATGATTGATCACACCAGATACTGGACACTCGATAACTGCAATCGGCGTTGCTACGGCGGTCTGATTTTCCATAATAGTAATCTGTCTAGATGCCTCTATGGACCAATCACCGTCATTATCCTTGACCTTGAAATAAATAGTATGGGCGCCAGCTGAAATATCACTACTTGTGAACGTTGGAGAAGAACTGATAATACCATCTTTACTAGACCTCCAACTATACCCTGTTACAGTTCCATCAGTGTCAACACCATACCCATGAAAATAAATTGATTCCCCCTCAGTACTTGAAATCGGGTCAATAGTAACAATAGTCGCCTCTGGAGGTTGATTCACTTCAGATGAAGGGTCCGTAATTACTAACGTCTCAGTATCATAATCAGACCACTCTGTTCCATCATAAACCTTAAATCTAATGTTGTGGGTGCCAACAGATAGTGACGATGTAGTAATCTCTGAAGCACTACCAAAATCCCCGTTAATAGATGACGTCCATAGCCAATCAATTATTTCTCCACCAGTAGTTACATGACCTTTAAATGTAATTGTTTGTCCCTTGACTCCAGGATTTGGACTAATGTATTCTATGTATGCAATTGGTTTAGAGCTGCAAAAATCTCCTAGAGGGTAACTATCTTGGCTATTTACATCAATTATATATGGGGTATCACCCTTGCCATCATTATTATAATCATATCCTCCAAGATCACAATAATCATCCCAATAATTTCCTTCGTTATTATAACTCCAAAGATTTGGGGATTCATTATTCAAATCTCTGGCATTCTTTTGGTTATTATATGAAAAATCATTTTTGTATATCCTATTAGCAGAAGAGACGTAATTAAGAAAAATTCCATTAACATCATTATTTTGGATAATATTATCTGAAATTATGTTGTTGGAAGAGTTTGAGAGATAGATGCCAATATTTCCATCTTTGATGTTGTTGTTACAGATATTGTTATTATTTGAATCAATTAAATAAATTGTATTTCCTCCGTATTGAACGATGACATCATTGATTTGGCAATCGGTCACATGATACAATTGAATGCATGCAAAACTACTTCCATTCGAGTTTTTTATTTTAAAACCAGATATTGTCACATTACTGGATTCGATTTTTACTGTGTTTGTTCCTGATGATATTATAACTGTATTACTATTTCCTTCACCATTTAAAGTAATGGATTTATTGATGAGTATAGCTTCATTATATGTTCCGCTACTTACTGATATCGTATCACTTTCATTTGCTGTATCAATCGCTTCTTGTATTGATGTGAAATCTCCTCCACCGCCATCATCCACATAAATTGTGTCTGCTAATACAGGGCCAGCAATAAAATAAATTATGAAAAGTAGTATCAAACTAAGTAAAACTAGTTTAATGTATGATTTTGTTGAACTCAAATTCATCTGCACCATCCAATAGTAAATACTTTACCTG
Source organism: uncultured Thermoplasmatales archaeon (assembly GCA_964410735.1). Classification (GTDB taxonomy): domain Archaea; phylum Thermoplasmatota; class E2; order DHVEG-1; family DHVEG-1; genus EX4572-165. The sequence goes on along the minus strand of CAYPIF010000025.1, from coordinate 48,837 downwards.
AAATTCTTATAAATAGTTATCGTGAGAAACTGACAAAAAACAAAAAAAAACGCCCCGGCCGGAATTCGAATCCGGGTCCCAAGCTCGACAGGCTTGGATGATAGGCCACTACACTACCAGGGCATTTGTCTAAATTAATTTACAAAGGGGTAAAATAAGCTCCCTTCTTTAACTTTTTCCCTGTAATATTGTATTTGGTTATAAGACTAGTGGCTGTTTCTGTGTCTTTTGGTTATTATTGGAGATCGTTTGTTAATAGAAAAAAGAAGGAGAAGAAAAGATGTCATTTTGTTTGTTAATGCTCTCTTCTTTGTTTATACGGGTTCTCGGATAGCGCTGAATCCTTCTATATCGTATTCATCTATCTCTTTTTGGATTTCCTCATAATTGCCCATTTCACCAGCATACATCATCATGGTACTGTTGAAGAGATCCTCAAGAGCCGTTACATTCTCTAAGATTGCTGATCCATTCACAAAAGTAATGTTCTCCGCAAGCATCATTAGATACATACTTGCGTTATATCGTAAGAGAGTCAACCGAGCACCGGAATCTGATAGATTGACATACATGGAAAGTAGAACGATATAGTTCTCATAATCTGTGAATTTCTTTGTTGTATCATAGAAGGATGAAGCCATTTTAAAGTTCTCATGAGCCGTTTCATACATCGGCATCGCAGAGGAGCAATTCGATATACATCGATATTGATAATCCTCGAAAACGGTCTCGTTATCCTCAGAGAGAGCACTGATATAGAACAGATGTGCAAGATCGAAATGATAGTTACCAAATGCTCGATCCTCACGTGCTGAATCAAGAAGAACAGAGGATTCAAGAAAACTACTGGTGAAATTGATGTTTCTCTCTTCAATCGTCTCTATCTCACTGACATGTTCGGTATTTAATTGTGTAAGTTGTGACTGATGGACGATATCGCCTACAAAGTAGGTGATTACCACAACTCCTACCATCACTGCAGTTGTCATGATAAGCATGTTCTTATCAAATACTCTGGCCATGGTCTCTTTCCACCTCTTAATTATTTATATCTTTATGATAAACCTAGTATCTGGTCATCCCAAAAAAACATTGGGCATACGATCGGGTTCTCTGTGTTGCTCCATTTGATGTATGCAAGATTCGAGAAATCAGATCCAGGTGAATACTCTGTTACAAGGGTTGCAAGACTTTCATCTTGTTTCGTATCCACAAGACCGGTTCCCTTCCTATACAAACTGTATCTGATATGGTATTGATCCAAGAGTTCTAATCTCAATGAATACCAATAGTTATAGAGGTATCCTTGGGTGTCTGTGGATAATTGTACCCAACTGTAGGATGATTCGCTCCAGTAATACAGTTTCAACAGCCAATCCAATGGGGGATGTGTGCCTTGTTGCTCATAGACGAATTTAAGTTTAGCAATCACTGCATCATTGCTATTTGTGAAATCCATGTACATCGTTGAGTACTCACTTGCATTGCCACATTTGAAACTGATCTGCCAGAAAGATAATGCACTTTCAAGACCTGCAGTATCATAATACCAATATTGTGGGCTTCCCGCTGCTCTTATCTTGGTTTTGAATGATTGAGGTGTTGCATTATAATAGCTGCCTGCTACCCCGAAGTTGGTCTCCCCTGCCTCAAAGGAGGTATTGAACCATTCTCTATCCATGTAATTTTCTGTGGCGGCCTCACCAATCGAATCATCAGTAAAATCCTCTGAGACCGATGTTGGCGGTGTGAACGCGACCACTGTAAGCTCCGTTGGATCATCATCATCAGTTTCACCATCACCATCAAGATCGATTCCATCATCTGTGTGAGGATCATCTGTTAGTTCTACCTCATCATTAACATAATCCTCATCAGTATCCCAATTAACAAATCCCTGGTTGCTGATGATAACACCATTATCCGCGGAATCATTTACTTGTACCTGAAACGATAAAGAGATACTACTTTCAGCAGAGATTTGACCATCCCATACGATCTTATTCTCATTTGAAAGATATTGCACTGTTCCTGAAGTTGCTGTTGCTGAACCACTGACATATGTAGCATTCTCTGGTATGATATCTTCGAATTCATGACCAATATTATTATGTTGAACTGCTGAACCAGTGTTACTGATTGTTACCGTATATTTCAGGAGGTCATTACGTTCAACATCGCCTCCGTTGAGATCCTGAACTGTTTTACGAGCTACAATATTGGCCCTAGCGTAACCAGTGAACATAAGGTTATCGATAAATGCTGCACTATCAAATTGGTTATCGCCAACATCCTTAAGATCGATGGTGACCGTTATCTGTTCACCAGGTGAGACGGGATGAGTTTGACCTCCAATAGGGATAAGATCGGATGCACCAGCATCTGCTCCAGGATGTCTTGTAATCGTATCGATCCAGTCAACGCCACCAGGATATCCACTTTGGGCGTACACATTAAAACCTGTTCCTGCTAACCCATCTGAATCAAGAACGAAATAACCACTGTTGATATCAAAGATATATTCAGAAAGACCCATTGAAGGTGAGTTCACCTTAACAGATAATTTGTCATTATATGCTGATCCAACATACTCAGGATATTCCGTGCTGAAGAACTGTACATCATAATATAAATAATGCATGAACTCTGGAACCTGTAATGTCATCGTAAGAGTCACTTCATCACGGGGGTACCCATATTGTCCTCCAGAGAACCAACTTCCTCTCTCATCACCAGGGTTATTTTCATATGATGTTGTAGGATTTGCTCCAGCAACACCAGTGCTAAATAAGGCAAATGTTGAGCCATGAGTCGGTGACATAATTCCCATAGAGGAAAGAACAGTGCTTTGACGGTTCCCATAGTTATCTGTGTCACTATAGCTGCAGCTGATCAATGTGGACTGGTTTGCAAGGATGGCAAGAGCAAGATCTTCTCCAGTGTAACCATCTGCTTTTACAGTGTCGTGTTTGAGTATAATGCAGCTTGAAAAAAGGAGCATTGTAAGGAGAGCAGCTGCCTCAATTTTTTTCCATCCAATATTGTTTCTCATTTATCCACCTCCATATAGGGTGATCTCTAATTGATTTGATGATATTGAAGAAGCATCTTGACATTGATCATTTGGTGTCAGGACACAATACCAGGTGTCACCAACCGTTGTTTCCTCAGCAACTATGACACTAATGTCACTTTCACCATCTTTCATACATAGATAGTCCTGATAGATCTGTTCCTCTGATAGAAGCCGTTCATATATCCTGACATCATCGATCATACCAGTGAGATTATCCGATCCACCTGTGGGTAACCCTGTTAATTCTATTGCGTCGACACCTGCTTCTACAACAGATCCAGAACCTGCATCAGAGGCTTCGAATCGGATTTTTACATTATCCGTTAAGGCAATGTACTCCTCTATTTGGAACGTGTGTTCATACCATTGTTTTGGTTCGGGTGTTGTTGGACCAATTGTTTGAACACGTGTCCAGGTTGAACCTCCATCATTTGAAACATCTATATAGAAATAATCATTATCTGGTGAGTACCCATAATCATTCGTATACCATACTTCACAGCTGAACGAGGCCTCAAGATATGAGGAAAGATCAAAACTCGGAGAAATCAACCAGGTTATCCCAGCATTATTATAACTCCCATCGATATCCTTCTCTCTTTCATTCTCAGTGATATAACATTTTCCTGATCCATCTGCATCAGATGGTGGGTCCCCTCGTTCATCGTCAACTGGTGTCCCACGTTCCCATTCTCCCTCTGAAAGATATGGGCTATTCTGAACGGACCATCCTTTGTCTGTCTCAAAAGTATCGGTAAAAATTGTTACATATTCCGTGGATTGGGTATTGAATCCTTTTCCAAGATAACCACTTGTGATAGAACCGGATCCAAGGGTGTCAGATGCAGCATGGACGCTTTCAGATTCTTCAATGATGCCATCAACAAAGATGGCTGCTGTACCGCTGTCTGAAGTGTATGTCACAGTGACATGGTGCCATTGATTATCTGATATATCCGTTGAACCAATGATATCGCGAGTGTTCCCATTCGATGTCGTTGTCCATTTCACAAGGCCATTGGAGATGGTTATCTCCCCATACCTTGTGCTGTTATAGCTGAGAAGTGTCACTGAAGTGTTAGATGTCTTCACCCAAAGCTCGATAGTAACATCATTGATAGTGGAACCTTTGAAACAATACGGAATTGATATGTATGTTGTGCCATCGAAACTATAAGACCCACTATTGATACCTTGTGATGACCAACTGGCTCCATGGACCATGCCATGATAATTATTACCTGTGTAATCCTTTACGGTTGATGATGAATCTGTATCACATGGTAATATCATTGATGCAAATGGTTCAGAGTTAAAGATCCAATTATAAATGTAACTTGTTGCACTAAACGATGCATTTATTGTGACACCATTACTTGTTTTATTGAAACAGATAAGATCCTCATCTGTTGAATCTGTTAAAAGACTTGAGATGAGATAAGGTTGGTCTGAGCTATTCGATGATCCGGAGGTTTGACTTTTTGGTACATTCCCCTGAAGGATTCCCTCAAAGAGGAGTTCTTGACCATTTTCAGAGTTTACTGTGTAGACCGTCACATGGAGTTTTTGACTTTCATTTAGCAGTTTCGTTGAAGTTGGTATCTTGCACACACCGATTCCCCAGTTTTCCTCATAAGAATTCGAGCCGAGTACCGTCCCATTGATATCTTTTACATCGATCCGGAAAGATGTGATTGGTTCTCCACCAATATGTTCGATTTTCACTGTCCCGTCCAAATCAACATACCCGATCATCTTAGCGTGTTGCTCTGATTCAACACCCGGTAGTGGAAAGATAACTGAGTATATCGCTGAAAATGCGAGCACTGCGATGGCAAGTAACAAAACTCCTCCTACCACCTCAGAAACAGCATGAGTATTATATAGAGAAACTCTCGTAAACACTGGCATCTTCCTATCCACAATACTATTTCCTGTTGGTTTCGTTATTTAAACTATCGCTGTCATTTTACCAAAATGATAATTTTTAAAAAATAAATTTGAACACAAAGAATGAAACTAAGACCAAAATAAACCCAAAACGGACCCCTGAGGACAGTCGTCCATCCATCATAAAACCACCCAGAAGCCCGCCACCCATGCTCTGTACAAGGACAAATGAGAAGAATGTATATTTCAACAGATCATGGTCTATCTGAGCGATACGCATATTCCCAATCGCCTGACCCGCCATTTTACCCTGCAGATCGAAGATGGCTGTGAAAATCGTTTTATCAATAATGAGAATGACGGCAAGAAACACAAAGAAACTGATGAAAATTACGATACTATACATGGACATCTCTGTTTTCCTTTGTATCTCCACTCGTTTCGCTTGATCGATTTCCTTTGCTGCTGCCTCAAAGACCGCTGCAGTGTTCCCACCGATCTCCAATGCTTTGTTGATGGTGATGACCATTCTTTGAACCGCATCGGTCCCAATACGTTTCGCAAAATTATTCAATGCCTGTTGTACGGATATTCCCCAGGACAACTGAGCGGACATCCGTCTTATCTCAGGAGTGAGATGCCCATGATCACCACGTGAAGCTGAATCGATTGCATCGAACACGGTCATCCCCGAAGCAGTTGCACTGCTTATCTCCCGTAAGAAATCAGGGAGTTGATTCTCAACCTGTTTCTTCTTCTTTGTTTTGATATAATTGAAAAAACCAACTGGTCCAATAGCGGAGAGCACACCAAAGACCATGAAATCAAAGGCGCTCAGCCCAATCGGATCAGTATGAATAACACCAAGGAAACCTAATACTCCTAAAAGGATAAGAATGATAGTGACACCTGATGAAACCCCGAGCAATATGTGCATTGGTACATTAGAACCATACACATATTGGAAATTATATCTCTGGGATTTCAGAAACGGGATCATACTGCTTCACCCATACCAGATTTCATCATAACATAGAAGCCTGCATAGGCCATAGGCAGAATAAGAAAAGCAAGAATGAACATGAACTCAAAGGAGATTCCACCACTTGTCATCCCCATGACCGAGATAATGATGACAAGGAACAAGGGAAACGCGATAACAGTTACAACAAACGCTTCTGCCATCACCGCCAGTGATTCAAGGTTCCGTTTTCGTTCCACAAGATCTGCTTCCATATATTTCTCCACGCATCGTTGGAAATATGGGCCGAGCTCACTACCTGATTGTATCACACTAAGAATGCCCTGCAAAAATTCCTTGAATTTATCTGAAGGTGATATTTGGATTGCATGTTGGACGGCGGTGATCGTATCGACACCCATCATGGATATCTCTGTCGTGATCTTTTTCGCCTCTTTTTGAACATCACCATAGAGTTTTACTGTTGAAAGGGTCTCAAATATCTCAGAAGGAGAGATGCCTGCAACCGACATTGTGTTGATAAAATTAGTAGCATACGGCAAAAACCGGTCAATATTCTTTCCTCGGCTTTTAGCCTTGGATGAGGGAAGAGAGATATAGTACAGGCCAATGCCAACGGGGACAATTGATGAAATCGCGAGAATTAACAGTGCAGTGATAGGATGAGGTATTAGCATATATAAGAGTACTGAAGAGATAAAGGTAAAGGCAAACCCAAGGATGATATTCATCAGGACCATGGAGTAATACTCAAGGTAGACCATGCTGATATCTGCTTTCTCCAAAAGCCGGTTCCTACTGGTCTCACTGATATTGAACCGTTCGAACATCTGAGCAAAGAGCCTTCGGCAAAACCGACTATATGTGGTCGATTTCACGTTTTCATTTCCCCCCTTGCCTTTTTCAAGAGTTCCTGTGGCTGGCTCTCGTATTCCGCAACGATCTTTCCAACCTCGCGATAATCCCTTTTATCGGTATCTATCATCCATTGAATGATGAACTTTCGGTTCTCAAGTTCTTCTTCCAGTTGTTCCTCTGTCCAATCATTCTGTAAACGTATCGTGTTAAGGATCTTACTTCCACCACCACCTTCAAACCTATCATCTGTCTTTGACACCCATCTAAAGGGTTCCATGAAGATAAGCTGGTTGGTATCTGGATCGAGTTTTATGACCTCAGTGACACTGGTCATACGACGAACGGTCTTCTTTCCAATATCAATAGCATTTTGGAAGATGATGACATCAAGGGAGGTAAGAAGTGCTCGGGGTAGGGATATCGGAGGGTTTTCCAACCGTTGAATCAAGGTGTGAATAGAGCTTGCATGCACTGTTGCATAGGATGTATGGCCTGTCGCCATCGCTTGGAACAAGCTATCAGCTTCTTTTCCTCTGACCTCGCCGACAATGATGACCTTAGGTCGTTGTCGAAGTGCTGCACGGATAAGATCGAACATGTCAATATCCTTACCCGTTTTATTAGCTTCGGAGGATGAGAACCCTTGTCGTGTGGTCCCTGCGATCCAGTTTTTATGGGGCAAGCTCACCTCACGGGTATCCTCAATGGAAATGATCTTATGCGATGAGGGAATGAACAAGGATAACGCGTTGAGTGCTGTTGTCTTACCACTTGCGGTTCCACCACAGAATAAGATGGATGACGCGTTCTCAATAGCCATCCAGAAATAAGCGGCCATATCAATTGAAAACGATTGAGATTTGATCAGATCAACTGGTGTCAATGGGTTATCTCTGAACCGACGGATGGTGAATGTTGATCCAACTGTGACTGTTTTCGCTAGTGTTGATTGTAATCGTGAACCATCTGGGAGTTTTCCATCTACAATCGGGGAAAATATTGAGATCTGCTTGCCACAGATTTGTGCAAGACGAACGACAAATGAATCAAGTTCATCTGAACTCTCAAAATTGATATTGGTTGTAATCTCCTCATATTTTTTATGATAGAGGAATACTGGTACATCCGGTCCATCACAGGAGATATCCTCAATGCCATCATCCATCATGGCAATGTCAATGACGCCATATCCAAGGAATTCACGGAAAAGATGATAAAAGATATTATCTTTGGATTCTTGCGCTGCTCGTTCCAGCTCCTCATTTACTTCTTTTCTCTCTTTTGGAACGACCTTTTTTGTGATAAATGAGAATAAAAATGGTTTTTTTGTTGAAGGGGGTTTTTGTTTCGGAGTATGATGGATCAAATTGGAAAGATTGAAGAGCTCTTTGAATGATTTTTTCTCTTCTTCTTTTTCCTTTTTCGGATAGAATTTTATATCATTGTCAATAATGATCTGTTCAAGTGTCTGTTGAAGATACTGTTTTCTTTCTTTGACACTTTTACCGGTGACATTGATATCAGCGAGCATCTTGAATAGATGAGTGAGCTCCTTTTTTTTCTCCTTCTCATACTCCTTTAGTGTTGGTTCTATGACCTGGTAAAGATATTCTCCGGTTTCTTTGATTTTGATGACTCGTCTGGTTCCAATGCCTTTCCAACCAAATCCTTTTTTCTCCTCGATGACCTCATGGGGTTTATTAAATAATGCTAAAAGTTGTGAGGGATCCCGTACTTTTTTATCTGTCTCTCGCTTTTTCATTGATGCTCTTGCTAGGAGTCCTGATCCAGTTGTTATCACTGATTGCGCCTCTGATGAACTAGATTCTTGGGGTGCATACTCGGAAGATTGGGTTTTTTTCATCGTCGCTTTTGCAAGAAGGCCTGAACCAACTGGTCCAATTGATCGATCACTCACAGTAAAAGGATTGTCTGTTTCCTGCTCAGCACTCTGAGTTTCTTTCTTTTTTATTTGCGCTTGTTCAAGCAATCCCATCGTTCATCACTTTATGTGATATTTGCTCATAATTTTCTCATAGAGGGCGAAATCATCAGATGATGCAAACTCCTCAATGACATGCTCTGGGAGTTTTCCCAGTAGTTCATCGGTTATCGCTAAGAGTTTTCGAACATCATCATCTAGTAACGGGCGGCTATTTTCATCAATTAATGGACCATCACCAGATGGTTTGTTGTTATCTGGTTTTTTTAGAGCGTCACTAGTATATGAGGAAGTATGGTCTTTGTTTTCATTGGGCTCTATCTGGGGGGTCTGTTCAACTGGTTCGGGAATTACCATTTGCCCCTGGTTTGGTGCTGCTGTTTCCTTGTTCCTTTTGAACCAGTTCTTTTTTTCTTTTTGTTTCATCTGCATATCCTGTTCAGTTGGTATTTCTTCTTGATTTAACAGTTTAGATGGATCTGTATATGTGGCTATCTGTTCTGTTTGTGTTTCCTTTTGTTTTTTAAATAACTGGGAAAATGATTTTTTCGGCTCATTCGTTTTTTGTTCTGATCGTTGTTTCGTCTGCACAGGTTTCTTATTGACTTTGATCTTAATCTTTGGGAGCGGGAACCCTTTTTTTTGAGTCTGCTGCGTCTCGTTGCCTTGTTTACCATGTTGGTTAAACGCATCAAAAAGCATGTCATGGTCATCGTGGTAAGCCGGTGATGGTTCATTTGTCTCGTTCTCTGGTAACTCTGTATATTCATCTTGAGTTGTTGTATCTGAATCATTTGAAAATGTGTTCTCTGGTTCATTTTGTTTCTGTTCGTACCGTGGTTTTTCATCTTTGAACAGGAAGTGATCGATCTGGTTAACCTTATCGTCCGTATCAGTTGTAGCCGGTTGTTCAGTCTGCCTCATATGTTCGAATTTTTCGTCTAATTTGTCGTAGATGTTGTGTAAGTTATCATCATTTTCTTTTTCTGTAGTGTCAAAATTCTTCTTCTTATGTATAGATAAATCCATATCCCATCTTCTCCTCAATTTTCAACGTAATGTAATTTAGAAGATGTGTTGTTGCATCCCAATCATCCTCGAGTATATATTATATGTAAGCAAACATGATTTTAATAAACGTTTCTATTTATTTATTCTTGCCTCTCTTGTTCTCTACATTATATTAATATGCAGTGTTTTGATACACACTTTGTGATTGGATGAGTGAGTACCTAATATTACTTGATATTAGTCGACTGATTATCGGTATTTTGATTCTTGCATATGCATCCTATACAGATATCAAGACCCGTAGAGCATCAAACATTCTTTGGATCATCATGGGTGGACTTGGAGCAGTATTTCTTGTTGCAAATTATCTTCTTGAGGATATCTCTGGACAGATGTTCTATCTTCTCTTTATCCCGATTATGATTGTTTTGATGTATGTTCTCTTTCAATTGGGTGTCATCTTCGGTGGCGCTGATGCAAAAGCCATTATGGCAATAGCGATCCTTGTGCCGTTTACCCCGGAGATTTATCAATTTCCTTTATACAGTTCACTTATGCCAACCTCCTGGGCGATCTTTTCAAACTCAGTTGTACTCTTCCTAATCCTCCCACTTTCACTTTTCGTTTATAACCTTATAAAAGGAAATCGGACGTTTCCTCAAGCATTTCTTGGGTATAAAATGCCGTTAGCTGATGCAAAAAACAAATTTGTTTGGCCGCTTGAAAAGATCAAGGATGGAAAGAGGAAGTTCTCATATCGACCATCTAGTATCAATGAAGACGAGGTCTATGCTGATTTTGAGAACGCAGGCATTAAAGAAATATGGGTGACACCAAAGGTACCATTTATGATTCCTCTGCTTGCAGGGTTTATAACAACTTTCATCCTTGGAGATATACTCACCATAATCATGGTATCAATTTTATAAAAGCGTCTCTTCTAATGAATACAAATGTAGAGGGAGTATTGAAAATCGAGTCTTAAACTGAAGTTATCACATTATCTGCAATTTTTCCACTCACCTAATCGATGTCAATTCGACCGATATTGACTCTTCTTAATGATCTATTTGTAATCTGTTTTTTCATCACCTGTTCTGGATTCCGGTCCAATTGTCTAATCATAAATTCAAGTGCATGACGTTTTTCGTACTCATCAATCACACATGATGCATGGCCATGAAACATAACAGTTACATAGAGGTGGTCGCACTTCCCATGAACGTATCCTCTGTCAATTAATCCTTGACCCCCTATAACATTGTTCTTCTTCAAAATATCAATTTTTTACCCTCTGAAGCACAATGAAAATAGATGATATTACGTTCTAGATCATATCCATGAGAAAGAGTGACCAAATAAGGTTCATTGTTATTGGACATAGCAATAGTGATATATTTTGTCTGCTGTAGTATCTTTTTCATTCCATCGGTATTGGTGATAGCTTTTTCCTGACGTCTGATTTCGTACATGTTCTATTTACCTTCTCCAAAGATAGATAAATGAATATATTTTTTAAAGAGTATAGTATGGATTTGTTTTTTCCCTTATTTGAAAATTCTACTAATGGGGGATGACATTGTGTAATGTTGCTCTATCTTATATTGGTATAATCGTGTTAGTGTCGTGTTCGCAAGACAAAAATAGTAGTAATTAATTAGGCTCTGCCGCACCATGACAAAAAAAGATTATTATGAGACTCTTGGAGTTGAAAAAGCTGCGGATAAACAGCAGATCAAAAAAGCATACAGAAAACTCGCTTTGAAATATCATCCTGATAAAAATCCAAGTAAAGATGCAGAGGAGAAATTCAAGGAGATCTCTGAAGCATACGCAGTTCTTTCAGATGATCAAAAACGGCAAATGTATGATCAATATGGTCATGCAGGGATAGATCAACAATTCAGTCAAGAGGATATCTTCCGTGGTGCAAATTTTGGTGATATCTTCCGTGGTATGGGCTTTGATTTTGAAGACATCTTTAGTTCGTTTTTTGGGGGGAGAGGTTTTTCACAGGCGAACCGACGGTATCGTGGAGCAGATCTTCGTTATGATATTGAGATTACCCTGGAGGAAGCATTTACTGGTGTAAAAAAAGAGATCCAATTCCCACGAACACAGACCTGTGATACCTGTAAGGGAACCGGTGCAAAACCCGGGACACAACCGAAGGTCTGCCCAACATGTCAAGGGGTGGGGCAAATCAAGCAATCCAGACGAACAGCATTCGGGATCTTCACACAGGTGGGGGTTTGCCCAAAATGTAATGGACAAGGAAAGATCATTGAGCATGCTTGTCCAACCTGTAATGGGTCCGGAAGAGTACGAGTGAGAAAAACCATTGATGTTTCAATCCCAAAAGGGATAGAAACTGGTACGCAGCTACGATTGCATGGTGAAGGAGAATCAGGGCCTGGAGGAACCGGTGATCTCTATGTTGTTGTTCATGTCATGCAGCACAGGATTTTCCATCGACGTGGAGATGATCTGTTCATGATAAAGGAAATAACATTTCCTGAAGCAGCATTAGGCGGAAAGATCGATGTTGAAACCATACATGGTGAGGTTGGAACAATCAAAATACCTGAGGGTACTCAATATGGTGATATCTTAAAACTTAAAAAGAAGGGAATGCCTTCGATGAGAGGCATGTCATCTGGAGATCTCTATGTGGAGGTCCATGTGCAAACTCCTCAGAAATTAAATAAAAGTGCAAAGAAACTCCTTGAGAAATTAAAAGATGAATTGTGACTTCAAGCATAGTTTTTGTCTATTGTTCCAATTTTTGTTGGATACTTATTTATATTTTATATATTATAATCATTAGTAGGATACAAGGTGTATTGAAATGAAATACAATTCCCTTCTTGCAATCCCACTTTTCTTTTTGATCATAACCGCCTCGTTAAGCACAATGGCGGGCTCTTCAACGTCCTCAAAGGAGTCTTCTCTTGATGAGATCATTAGAACGTACCATTTCTCAGAGCCACTGATACAAACAACTGAAGAAAATGGATCACTTGTCCATCAAATCAACATTGGTGACCTTCCGATTACCCAAGGGGCTGGTAAATCTTGTTTACCAGTAAAACCACTGCGATTTCTCCTACCACAGGGGTATACTGTAGAGAACATCATAGTGGAAACAGATCAACCAAGTATAATCTATGAGTCGATACTTCCACAAAAAGGAGCGCAGCTTATACCATTACAAGAACCAAGTGAACAAATAGGGATAACTTCAGCGACCACAGTATCAGAAGAACTTCATTCTATCACGGGCACATATGTAATGAAAGGATATAGTATCCTGTTTCTCACACTTCACCCAGTCACCTATAACGAGGAGATGCAACAACTCACTTATCATCCGAGCATCACCATTAGCATACAAACAAAACCAATCACTACTTTTAACAAGGTTAGAAACCTTGAAGCTGATAGACAGCAAGTAAGCACACTGATCGAGAATCCAGAACTATTAAAGACCTATGAGACATCGCAAACTAGTACTCTTCAAGAAGCAACCTATCTTATTATAACAAATGAACAACTGAAGAACTCGGGGCTTGAAGACAACTTCCAATATCTTCTCCAATCAAAAATCGATAAGGGGTTAACTGGAAGGATTGTAACAGTCGAAGAAATACTTGCCGACCCATCATTCTCTGTTAATGGCACATGGGGTGATAACAATCCATCAAATCCATTCTACCAACAACCTATCACTGAGAACTACCAACGCTTCGATGACGTACAAGCAAGGATACGAAACTACATACGATATGCATACATGGAACTAGGCACTCAATATGTTTTACTCGGTGGCGATGGTGATACCAATGATCATTTACAGAACATCATACCTGCACGAGGGCTCTTTGCAAATGAAAGCGGTCTACCCTTGATCTCAACTGGTTTGACCCTTGCTGAGGAAGAGGATGACATCCCCTCAGATGTTTATTATGCCTGTCTTGATGGTAACTTTAATTATGATATGGATGAACACTTTGGGGAATCAAAGGACAGAAATAATATAACAATGATCGATGAAGCAGATCTTCTCTCTGAGGTATCAGTTGGACGGGCCTGTGTCGACTCGGAACTAGAGGTTGCATATTTTGTTGGAAAAACACTCTCTTACGAAAATGGGGAAGATTCACCGTTCCTGAAAAAGATACTTTTTGTTGGGGAATATCTTGGGTTCCCTGGGATATCAGCGTATGGTGGTAACTATAAGGATCTGGTGAAACCATACATTCCTTCAGAGTATTATATCGAAACATTGTATGACAGAGATCTTCCTTACAATTGGAACAAACAAGATATGATTGAAATCATCAACAATGCCACGCCTCATATCATCAACCATGACGGGCATTCATATTACGGTTATAATCTAAAAATGCATAATTCAGATGTTGAATCATTATCAAACACAGATTGTTTCCTATTATACTCCCATGGTTGTATGGCCGGAGGTTTTGATAATCCAACTGGATACGACTGCATTGCAGAACGGCTCACCGTAGAAACAGCCTCAGGTGCCTTTGCAGCGATTATGAACGCCCGATATGGATTAGGTAGTGAGAATAATCTCAACTCGCCATCCCTTGCATTGGATATCTCTTTTTTCAAAGCATTATTTACTGAGAACATACGGCAAATTGGACCAGCAAACCATTACTCAAAGGAAGATAATGCCTGGCAGATAGATGAAAATGGTATTCGATGGGTGTATTATGAGACCAATCTTTTCGGTGACCCTGAGATAGCAATACATGATCCATCAAATACTAATATCGGACTATCGGTCGAGGTGACAAAACCTCAGTCTGATGGTATCATATATTTATTTGACAATCAGCTTTTTTCCATCCCATTCATGCAACACCCATTGATTTTAGGGCCCTGTATTATTGAAACAAATGCACTTTCAAACCCATCTGGTTATGTTTACTCCGTTGAGTTCTTGGTGGGCGATACCTCGTATTATACTGATACAACGTATCCGTATCAATGGGAGATGGATATACCATTGAAGGGGTCACATCTACTCACCGTTATCGCCCATGGTAGATACGGTGAGAGCGCAAGCGACATCGTATCTTTCTTAGCTTGGATACGGTAAATACGGCAGATTTTATTGATAATTTATAAATATCTAGAAAAAGCTTAACACTTGTGAATCATATGTGCAATCTAAAACATTTTCTCGTATTCAACTTAGTGGTATTTAGCCTCCTCTTCAGTGGATGTGTTACATACGTCGATGAAGAACCCCTTGATGCAAATACGATTTCGGTGAAAAGTGATGGCACCAAAGATTTTGGAACCATCCAGGCTGCAATTGATAATGCTCCTGACAATTATACAGTCTATGTGTATGCAGGGGTCTATATTGAAAATCTTGTCATAAATAGATCCATCGTTCTAAAAGGACAGGCTAAGGAGACAACAATCATCGATGGTAATCATACTGGTGATGTTATATATGTTGAGGAAACAGGTAAGCTGAACATTAGTGGGTTCACAGTTCGAAATTCTGGGAAAAATTATGCTTCAGCATATGATGCGGGTATTGATATTCAATCAGATCATAACCTTGTATACGATATGATTTTTACTGGTAATTCGATAGGTATCTATTCCACTCATTCACATTATAATATATTTAGAAATAATATCTATAATGGTAATGTACAATATGGCATGTATCTTTATGCAGGATCCAATTATGCATTTACAGAGGATAATGTTTTCATTAACAATGACTGTGCACTACGGATAAAAGGTTCGACATATAATACTGTTACAAGAAATGTGTTTAAGGATAACTCGGAAGGTATGTATTTCTGCTGTGGTTCACGATTAAATATCGTGTTTCATAATACATTTATCAATAATACTGATTGGAATAGTGATGATCAAGTAAGCGGAAATGAGTGGGATTCAGGATACCCACTTGGTGGAAACTACTGGGATGATTACACAGGTATCGATATTTACTCTGGAGAGGGTCAAAATATTTCGGGATCTGATGGGATTGGTGATACGCCGTATGAGGTCTCAGATCATTATGAGCGGGTGGATCGATATCCGTTGATGGAACCCATTGTTACCGTGGAATAATGCAGTGTTCAGTGTCTGAAAAATTCGGTTTTTTTCTCTAAGTGGTACATTTAAGTATGTGAAGTCCTATTCCCTAATCCTCATTGAGTTTATCCATTAATTCTTAGAGCGGGGTGGGGTAGCCAGGAGATCCCGACGGGCCCATAACCCGTAGACCAGTGGTTCGAATCCACTCCCCGCTACTCTTGTTTTTAAACACTTACTTATACATCGCAGGTATTCTATGAATTGTGTCAAAAAAGGATACGAGATATTGGGAGATAGATTTCTTCAGAGGCATCGCTATCATCATGATGATTCTGTATCATATCTGTTTCGATGTCACCTTTTTAGGTATCTTTTTCCTTCCGATTCATTCAATCCAATTTCTTTTGTTTTTGTATCCTATTGGTACTCTTTTTTTGGTTCTTGTAGGAGTTTCACTTACCATAAAAAAATCAAAGATGGACAAAAGAACCGGGGAAATTTCGAAGCAGTTTCTTCCTTTCCTCAAACAAGGTGTTCGTATCCTATTATATGGGTTACTAATAACTGTAGTTACGTATATTTATCCACATCGGGGTTTCATTATGTTTGGGGTGCTTCATTGTATCGGTCTATCTGTTATTCTCGCTTATCCTTTTATACAGAGACCAAATATTTCTTTAGTGGTGGGAAGCATGATCATCTTAGGAGGTATACTTATATCCAGTGTACAGATCTCCGTTCCTTGGTTACTTTGGATGGGACTACGTCCCTTTGGATTTTACACACTTGATTATTTCCCTTTACTTCCCTGGTTTGGTGTCGTACTCATTGGTGTTTATATTGGCGACATGCTGTATCCTTATGAGGAAAGAAAGTTTATCATAAAAAAGGGGGATTCCCCTTCTGTGTTGAACAGTATACGCTATATTGGACAGCATTCACTAGTGATATATCTTCTCCATCAACCGATCATCCTGGGCATACTTACGATGATATTCCTATCGTAGATTATTTATAAATAAGATCTAATGATGGTACCTCAACACCTGAACCTTTTTGTATCTCTCCAACAACCTTTACTTTTACAGATGAATGTTTCTTTAAAACATCAAGGGATATATCAACATCTTCTTTTCGTACGATAACACAGAAACCCATGCCCATGTTGAATGTTTTATACATCTCAAAATCCTCAATGTTTCCTTCTTTCTGTAGGAATGAGAAAACTGGTTGTGGTTTAAATGGATCAGTGATTACATATTTCACTGTTGATTTCAGGCGAGGGAGATTTCTCAGACCACTTCCAGTAATATGCGCTAATCCTTTCACGGGTACTTCCTTGAGCAGAGTGACGATCTCCTTCACATATATCTGCGTTGGGGTCAATAGTACCTCACCGATGGTCTTACCAGGGTATCCATCACCGGGGAATTTATCATTATATGAAAATGATGATTGTTCAACGACCTTTCTAACAAGAGTGAACCCATTTGAATGCACGCCGCTACTTTCCAAACCAATGATAACATCACCAGGTTCGAGAGTATCTCCCGTCACAATTCGGTCTCTTTTCACATAGGCTAGACAGGTTCCAGCGAGATCGAAACCTTTGATGAGTTCAGGTAATGATGCTGTTTCACCCCCGATGATAGACATGTTGGATTGAGCTGCACCAACTTCCAGGCCTTTTCCAATTTGTTTAGTGATCGCTGGGTCTGGGTTGTCTATTGCGAGGTAATCCACAAACGCTAAAGGTTCAGCACCTACACAAATAGCATCATTGACGTTCATGGCGATGCAGTCGATGCCAACGGTATCCCATGTATGCAAAGAGTTTGCCAGCAACACTTTACTACCAACACCATCTGTACAAAGAACCAGACCATACTCACCGAATTCTATCAATCCTGCATAATGGCCACCGAGGGGTTTGCCTATGCCACTACGTTTTGTCCTCATTTCACTGAGCAACTCCTTGATTGCTCGTTCTTCTTTATCGATGTCAACCCCGGTTTCAGCATATGTCATCTTTTTCAAAAGGACCACCCTTTTTTGTTTTTTCTTTGTGGATACATTGATAAGGCTGTGATAAAGTTTTCTTTAATGATGTGTTTAAGTCTTCTTGATGATGTGTTTTATAACATTTAATAATAGGGAATTGCATTGAATATGGTAAAAAACCATTTTTGTGGTTCGGAGGAATGATATTTCAATGGTGCGTACTCTTAAAGATGAGGGTGAGAGAAACTTAATCGAACTTGTAAAATCCATCATACAAATGGATCCATCAAACAATATGATCGGTGATGACTGTGCGATATTACCTTTTGGAGACCAATTTATCCTTATCTCAACAGATATGGTGTCAAAGAAAACACATCTTTCACCGGTTATGAGTTACAAGGATATCGGATGGTTTGTGACGGCGATTAATCTGAGCGATATTGCAGCAAAGGGAGGAACTCCTCTTGGTGTTCTCTTAGCATATGGATTACCAAAAGATATGATGGTCTCAGATTTTCAGGATATTGTGAGAGGTGCTCATGAATGTGCATCAACCTATCAAACATCGATCATAGGTGGAGATACCAAAGAAAACAATGATCTTGTAATCTCGGGGACTAGTATAGGGGTTGTAGATAAAAATGAGTTCATGGGTCGAGCAGGTGCGAAACCCGGTGATATCATCGCTGTGACTGGAACAGTAGGTTCCGCTGCTGCCAGTTATCTTGCTATTCAAAAAGGAGAAAAAACCAAATCAACTATACATGGTCTTATACACCCAACACCACGTGTTCTTGAGGGTCAAAAGCTTGCGATGTCAAGAAAGGTTCATTGTTGCATGGATATTTCTGATGGTCTCTCAGCTTCGCTTTATGAACTTCAAAGATTCAACGATGTTGGATTTCAAATAGATTATTCTAAAATCCCCGTTGATCCTCTCCTGATGAAATATTGTGATGATATATCCCTCAGTGAATATCTGCTCCATTTTGGTGGGGAATATGAATTATTGCTTTCTGCTTCTAAAGATGCATTCCCTTTACTTCAAAAGACCATTGCTCCTACATCTTTAACTGTTATTGGCACAGTAACAAAGGAGAAAGGTATAACAATTCTTAAAAATGATATACTTCAAACTCTGGAAAATAAAGGATATCAACATTTTACAGCATCTGCATTTTCATAAAAAAATCAAGAATGGGAAAAGCTTGTTCAGAAAACCATTTAAATAATAACTGAGAAATTATACATTGGTAAGGTATGAAAAGACAAGCGGTAGTGGTTTTTCTTATAATGCTTCTAGTCATCCCGATCTTTTCAGGTTGTATACAGGATGATACGCCAGTGAATGCCTTGCCACTTGTTCAGATAGAATACCCTCAAACAAATGCAGTAGTGTCAAGTATTGTTAAGATCATAGGAACCGCCGTTGATCCTGATGCAAAGGATACCATTGAGTATGTTGAGATCAAGATAAACTCAAGTGAATGGGAAAAGGTCGAGGGAACAACGGAGTGGAGTTATGATTGGGTCACCTATCAATACCCTGATGGTTTGAATGTGATCTCTGTTCGAGCATTTGATGGTACGGAATATTCAGACCCTGTTGAGGTAACCGTGTATGTGTCAAATCCTGAGGCTTTAGAGACGGAACAGCATAAATGGGCAGTATTTATTGCAGCGGCAAACTTTCCAGCTGATAACGAGACGAAACTGGGAAATGGTGCTTTATATCTTGCTGAGGAAATGGCAACTTTCTTTATTGAGAACCATGAATTTCCGACTAGTAACATCTTTATTTTATTTGATGATGGCTGGATCCGGGAGGAAAATGGGTATGGTGCTCAGATAGAGACGTTACAACAACGAACGCATCAATATGATATCAATTATGGTGGTGCGACAGAGGCCAATGTTGAAACAGTGCTTTACCATGTTATCTCTGAAGCAAATCAGTATACTGATAGTGAAGTGTTTATCTGGTTCGCAGGGCATGGGTGGGGTGATGAGACAAATGTGATAACCGGTGGAAAGATCCTGGAACGAAGTGCTATCTTTCTATGGGATGGTATGATTACTGATAAGGAGCTTGGTGATCAATTGTATAGTCTCCGCGCTGATAAATCCTGCATCATTGTTGATGCGTGTTTCAGTGGTGGATTTGCTGATAGGACGATTTTGGATTTCCCAACGTTCTTCCTTCTTCACTCTGGTATCAGTGGTTCAGGCCGTGTTGTTATATCTGGTGCAAGCAAATATCGTGTTGGGTATGCGAGTACTACTCGTGGACCATTGTTCAGTCTTCTTTGGTTCGAAGGATTGCAGTCCGGTGCTGCTGATGGATACCGACCAGGCTTACGAGAGACCGGAAAACCTCCTTTGATCACACTTTTCCAAGATGGAAAGGTATCTGCAGAAGAGGCATTCTATTATGCCCGATATACCTTGAGAAATGATGAGACTTTTGCGGATTATTCAGGTATGGAACCTCAAATAAATGATCAATATCCTCATAGAGGCGATCTACGCAGCAAACTTGGTCTTACCTTCTAGATGTTCTAATACCACTACATTGGGTGCTACTATTTATCATGACAGGATTGATGCGAGGCGTCTGTAAAAATAAATTTATAATTGATAAAAAATTTTATAAAGGATGAATCCATTTTTCAACATATATAATAAAGATATGAAAAACTTTAATAAAGGGGGAACTATACTTATAAATATAGAAAAATACAAATCCCTCAATAATAACTTGGTGTTTCTATGAATCTGAAAAAAAACGATAAGATCATTTTAATCATAGGGGTTGTAGTTCTCCTTATTAGCGGAATTGGAATAACACTGTATACTGCTCCAGATAATGAAGAAAATGTTGGAGAAGCAGGATCAGAATATATGAGCTATTCATATACCTGGACACAAGATACAGGTGAACAGAGTATCGACGAGGATTTCTTCGTTGAGAAAGGTACAACACTTGAACAATCTATCACCGTATCTGGCCGTTCCAATATAATTATTACAAATGTTGAATTCAAACTTAACTGGGAAGACGATGTAACCTATGGCCTCATTATGAAAAAAGGTCTTGATACCCTTACCGCAGAGATGTCACATGGCTCAGAAATAAAAACTGATTCATCTGAGGGAGAAGGGAACTATAGTTTTGTCTTCACCGTTAACGAACGTCCAAAGGATGGAACAATTGAGGCGACAAGTCTCTCTGATGCACAGGACACAATTGATGAGTTGACCTCTGGAAAGAACAAAGCAGATTTTGATCTCACCGTCACTGTTGATACAGGTGAACGGATCTTTAGACTTCTCAAATACATACGGGATAAAGGCAATGATTTCGAGTTAACTGCCACTTACACCTATTATACCTGTTCGTTACAGGAATCAGAACCACCAATAGATGACTCAGGGTCTGATGACACAAAAACGACGGGTGATGATGGTTTTGATCATAATGTTGGCGAGTTCTACGTGAACCTTGGATATGGACGAGGGATGATCTAACCCTCATTTTTTTATATTTTAAATCGTAGTAATGCTGCGATACCACCGATACCATCTATTTTTTTTCCTGCATCATGCATTGTGTTGATAATTGTAAATGCACTCTGATGCGACTGGGCAAGATTCACAAGACGATTACCTTGTTCACTTCGAATCACTGTATCAGCTATCAGTAAATGTTCAACGGCACCATTTTCCAATGCCTGTGCAACCTCTTTTTCACCATATGCTGCAAGGCCTTCCTTTTTTATTTCAACAAAGAGCTTTTCCACAAGTTGTGTTTCAAACAACACCCTGTTTTCCTTACTGATATGGTCAACAACACCTGATTTCATCGCCTCTTGGACCCCATTCATCCCTGCATTACCTGTTGCAGTATTGAAACATTGTTTGAATAGTTCCGGGTTTGCTGTTCGCCCATATTGCATGAAATGATCTTTTGTGAACCCTGGGCCAACAATGATCAATGGTGCATTCTCTGGTTTGGTATGTTGTACCATAGAAAGTATCTCTGCATAGTACTCTTTTTCTGTACTTACAGATTCATACATCTTCCCTGACCGGTGTGAGTCAATATCGGCTATCCACTGGATCCCGCTTTGTCGGAGTACCGCAATTGTAGCAGTGTCATCATCAAGGGAGACAAAAACGATGAGTGATTGTTTTGTCTGCTGAACGGCTTCTTTCAGCCGTTGGAGTTCATATGATTTCCATACTGTTTTCACAATGGTAATAGGGTCCTTATCGTCAGCGGTGACATTAAAGGTATGATACGATCCCTTGTCCTGTGGTCCCTCTTCGATGATACCATGGATCCGAAGTCTATCGGAGAACTCATGAAATTTTACTTCTCCCACGAGAATACTGAGTTTCATTCGTTTTTTCGTTGATTTCTTTGTCCGTATCTTATCAGATGTCTGTTCGTCTGTGCGAAAGGTCATGGCTTTGACAATGTCACCAGTTTGGATGATGTTTGAGAGATGCCAGATATCATCCAATGTTTGGGGGAGTAGTTTTATTTCACCATGTTGAAGGTCTTCAAAGATAATCTTCATCTTTTATTCACCTATGATTCTGACTGATTTTCGCCAACTATGGACACAATCATACTTTCTCCAGGTGGCAGTACTTTATTTATCTGTTCAACAGAGACATCGAACATGCTTGCTAGTTTTTTTGCTATCTGCTGTTTCTTATCGGTATCCGGTTGGAGGATAACATATTTTTCACACCATTTCTTGATAGCTTTGACAGGTCCACCAATGATCTTTTCTGTATCCTCTATCCTGATGGATCCAATGGCAAGTTCCATTTTACTTTTACAATACGACCGTTGTCCTCGTATGATGAACGCTCCTCTAGGCACGAACTCTCCTGATTGAGGTGTTTTACTGACCTGTTCTGGCAGAACCCAATATGATTGCGCCTCAGCATACTGTTTCCATGCTTTTGAATAAACTGCAGCGAACTGGCAGCCTTCTGTTATTGTCTGCTCGGTTATCTCAGTGGGTTTGTTATCATATGTGGTTTGTTTGATGATACAGCTAGGTGCCCCGTGAAGATCTGCGTGTGCATACCGGTCTTTACTTTCCAGATGTTTTTTCACGATCTGATCATTCGTCTTCGCGTCCCTTCCTCCGATGATAAGATTACCTGTACTTGAGATGAACCAGCGGTATTTTTCAAACCAGAATATTCTCTGTTTCTCCTTTTGGTTCTCTTGTCTTTCTTGTTCTTTTTCAATATGACTTTGTACTTCCTCAATGGTCTTTTTGGTATGTGTTATCGCTTTTTTTGCTCCCTCTTTCTTCTGTTTTGATTTTTTACTGTTATTGTATGCCTGTTCCGCGTTTTCAGCGATACTTTTTCTAATATCTAACGGTATTATCTCGATATTTCCTTCTAGATCCTGTAGCCGGACTTGTATCGTCTGGGAGGAAAGGTCATATGTTTCGACCAGTGGATGCTCTGATAGATAGTTGTTAAGATTTGTTTTATTCTTCTCATTTATCCGTTGCTGGATCTCCTTTAAGAGTTGGTCAATCTGTTGGAAATGAAGATAGAGAATCTCAGCATGTTGCTTTTGTTTGATCATTTTATTGTCAAGGTCACTAATGGCCTGTTGTTGCTGATCAAGTTGTCTATGGAGTTTATCCATTTGTTTCTGGTTCTTTGATTCTTGTCTAATATAAACGGTCTGTATGATGAAACGGTCAAATCCTCGTACCATTTGTTCTACTGGCTCATAGGTTGCGTCATTATAACTTTGGAACTCAAAGGGAAGGATCGTAAACGGGTCCTCTTTTAATGTGGCTAAAACAGGGGATGTCTTATCATTCTTTATCTGGTCTAACATCCTTTGCATCTCGGTATAAAGCACTGAGATATCATTCTCGGTGAGTTCTGCGGGTTTACTGTTTTTATTTATCTTTGCTCGTGCACAAGCCTCTTCCGCATATATCCCTGAGAGATTTACGGATATTGCGAGTGTTCTCACAATATCACTTTTGCTTTCACGTAGGATACTTACGAAATCATCTTTTGTGATATCAAAAGGATTCTTTTGAGATGGTGGAGGATTGTAGTCTTCCCTTGATTTAATGGTCCGATGTGCCCATTCTTCTCTGATGAATGGTAGGATGATTTTATTCTCTTCATTGACAAGGATGATATTCCCATTGGAGAATAACTCGATGACAAGGGTAAAAGTCTGATTTTTTGCAAATTCTATCTTGATGATACGGTCAAATTGTTGCTGAGTCACCTTGGTTAGCCTTGCGTTAGAGAGATATTTTCGAAGGGTCATTGCAAAAGTGGTTGGTTTTATCGGTGTTGAAAGTTGTTTATCAGTAAGGCATACCAATTGCCCGTTCTTGATGTATATCTGTTCCTTCTTTTTGGTTGCAGGATTTCTAAGTCGTAAAAGAAGTTCATCTCTTGAGAGCTGGTAGATCTTGTCAACAAAACATCCTTGTAGTTCTTGCATCTCAGAGACCATTGTGTAAATGTCCAAAGCGGCGAGTTGTCTTTTCATTATGGGACGTGATAAGCTTGACCTCTTTAAAAGAATGACTCCTAATGAGTGTTTTAATCATTTTTCTCTAAAAACCTAAGAATAGTTTCACCCCTCTCTCAAACGTATAAATACAAAACAAACAATATGGGCTAACAGGGGTAGATCATGCAGCGATCAGGATTCACCGATCTTCCATTACATGGGGGAAAAGCACCTCGGTGGCTGTTCAAACGGATGGTTGGACTAGCTGGAGGCATTATTGATGTTCTGCAGTATGAATTCGGATCTGAGGAACTTATCAAAAGAGTATCTGATCCTTTTTGGTTCCAAGCACTCAGTTGTGTCCTTGGCTATGATTGGCATTCAAGTGGGACCACAACCGTAACCTGCGGAGCATTAAAAGAGGCGATACAACCAGAGAAACATGGTCTTGCCATCGCGGGTGGAAAAGGGAAACGATCGCGGAACACTCTTCGAGAGATCAAGATGTATTCTGAACTTTTTAATATTCCCTGTTCAACTGTTGATACTCTTCAATATGCAAGTCGAATGGCGGCAAAGATCGATACAGCGGCAATACAAGATGGGTATAACCTGTATCATCATGTTTTCATCTTCTCAGAAAAAGGTCAGTGGGGGGTGATACAACAAGGGATGAATAATGAAACAAGTTATGCCCGAAGATACCATTGGCGATCTAATGACCTAACGTCGTTTATCTCCGAACCACATGAAGGTATTATCGGAGACATGATTCATTCCCAAGTGCTCAATATGGCTGCTAAAGAAAGTAAACGAGCCCAAAAAACCTCTGTTGATCT
Source organism: uncultured Thermoplasmatales archaeon (assembly GCA_964410735.1). Lineage (GTDB taxonomy): Archaea > Thermoplasmatota > E2 > DHVEG-1 > DHVEG-1 > EX4572-165. The sequence continues at coordinate 23,610 of CAYPIF010000025.1, read as the reverse complement.
GATCAATGATAACCCTACTCATCTCAAACAGACCTGGTCAACATTAACCCTTCCATCAGGTCAGATGACCCTTGATGGATCCATGATCCTAGAGAAATGCAATGAAGTTAAATCATTCAAAATGCCAATAAGTGTGAATTGGAACCGACTTAAGGAGATCTATGAGTTCCAACCAAGGGATTATGAAGAATTTCTCTCTTGCAAAGGAGTTGGTCCGTCAACGGTGCGTGCTCTTGCACTCATCTCAGATCTTGTATATGGTTCTGAACCTTCCTGGCATGATCCAGTTAAATACAGCTTTACTGTTGGCGGAAAAGATGGTGTTCCTTTCCCTGTTGATACAAAAGCGATGGATGAATCCATTGAACTGATACAGAATGCGATCCAACAAACAAAACTAGGTTCAAAGGAACAATTAAAGGCCATTCAGCGTCTCAAACGGTTTGTACAGCCGGTGTGTGAATAACAAAAATAATTAAATGAGTATACTATACGTTATATGGATTCTGTGATGGTTTAGGTGAAAATATGGTTAAAAAAATTATGGTAGTTGATGACAACCCTGATGTGGTGTTCTCTGTCAAAAGTGGTATTGAAAGTATCTCTGATGAATTTCAGATAACGGGGGTGGAAAGTGGAGAACGATGTTTGCAACTTTTACAAACAGAACGACCGGACCTGATATTACTTGATATCATGATGCCCGGTATGAGCGGATGGAAGACCTTTGATAAGATCAAGGAAAATGAATCATGGAAAGGGATACCTGTTGTTTTCTTAACAGCTCGTACGGATAGGGTTGCAAAGAATGCTGGGGCATTTCTTGGGGAAGATTATATCGAGAAACCTTTTGAGATCCATGATCTTAAACTACGGATTGAAAAAGCGTTAAAGATGTAAATTTGATGGAACACCGGTTCATCGGTATTTTTTCGCTCCTGATTAGGTGTATCTTTTTTGTAATACCTCTTTATACCACGTATATGCTTTATATTGTGCTTACAACACCTATCTGCAATCTGAACTGTCGTTATTGCGGGGGCAGTCTTCATGGTATGCCTGATACTATCACGTATAAAAAAGAACAGCTTTATGATTTGATATGTAAGGACAATGATTCAGTTGTTGCCTTTTATGGTGGGGAGCCTCTGTTGCAGCCTAACGTTGTACAAGAGTTTCTTTCCTATCTTCCTGCAAAGCATTTTGTTATCAACACCAATGGGTATTTTATAAAAAAAATTAAGGATGAGATACCTCAATTTGATACGATCCTTCTCTCCATTGATGGGCGAAAGGATGTCACTGATTTTTATCGTGAAGAAGGCTGTTACGATAAAGTGATGGATGCTGTCAAGATCATTCATACCACTGATTTCAAAGGTGAACTTATCGCACGGATGGCTGTGTCCTATAAAACAGATATTTATCTTGATGTGAAACATCTTATCGATAGATTTCCGTTTGTTCATTGGCAGGTCGATGCGGTTTGGAGTGCTCTGTGGGAACTACCAGAGTTCAAAACCTGGGTCGAATCCTCTTATAAGCCAGGATTGCGGAAACTTGTTTCATGGTGGGTTTCAGAGATACAACAAGGTAACATCCCTGGTATCATTCCATTTTTAGGGATCATGAGCCGTCTGCTTCATGGTGGTGGAGGTCTTCCGTGTCAAGCGGGGGATGGTGCTATAGCCATTACCACTGATGGTAAGATCCTTGCATGTCCTATTGCACCTGATTTCGAATGGAATAATCTTGGGGATCTCTCTTCAGGATATCATAAGATCCATGTTGATGAACCCTGTCTCTCCTGTGATGTTTATGACATCTGTGGGGGTAGATGCTTGTTCGCCAACAAAGAACGGTTATGGGGACAGGAAGGATTTGATGTCATCTGCGATATGACAAAGTTCCTTATTTATGAGCTCAAACAATATATTCCCGTTTGTGAAACGTTCAAAGAGAAACTGTTCTATCCACCGTACAACAATACGACAGAGATCATTCCGTAATAACCATTTGATAATCATACGGTGGCTGTCGATTTTCTTTCTATAGGCGATTCAATAAAAATATCTATTGAATATTATATTGGTAAATTTGGAAAATTTTATATTTCATTTTTAGCTATGTGCCCCGAGCCTTTAACAAATAGGGAGGTGGGCCTGGAGACACGAAAAAGGAGGCAAAACAAATGAAAAATTGGAGGATTGTTCTTCTTTTTTAATCTCTCTCACCTCTCCAGACCTGAACACATTTATGATGTTTATACATAAATACCTTTTTAAATTTTTTAATATTTAATTCCCTACAATGACGTTTTTTTTAACATAGATCAATGCTTATTGCTAAAACTTTATCATATCTTAACCCATCTGAATCAAAAGAATTCCAAAATAAACGGAGATGTTACACATCTACCTGTGCCATCTTAAGATCATACATTATATGATTGTTCCTGTGCCCATATGATGAAGTTTTTCCGCATTCAGATCAAGTAGGATTACTTTTTGCGATTCTGAAAAACATACTTTTTTCTCAAATTGTAGAGCAATGATGTTATCCAAAATATCAGTGATACTAACCGGGATACTTTGCAACCCTATTGTTGCATGAAACCGTCCAATTGAGATTTTTGGATAGAAACGATTTTTAGAAAAAGAGATCCTTAGTTCTGAACCCGTTTGAACGGTGTCGGAAGGGCAAATCACATATCCTCTTTTCAGATCATCAACGGTCATTCCTTTTAAAGCAAGACCAACCCGTGAACCTGCAGGTGCCTCATCATAATCCGTATCCTGCATCTGAATCGAACGAATGATCGTCTCCTTGTCAACTGGATAGACCCTCAGTTTGTCATGCTTATGGAGAATGCCCTGGTTTACGAACCCGAGAACAACCTCGCCAACCCCTTTCACATGGAATGAATGATCGATCGTCGTAACAGCTGGTCCATCTAAATCCCGTTCAATCGTCATTTTTTCAAGATGCTCAAAGATTCCATGAACATTTCTCTCAACCATCTCAAAAGATGCTAATGATGTTCCTTCAATTAATTTCTGCAACTGGGATGTATCGGAGTATGCTGGAATAATAATCAATCCTTGCTTTATGCTCAATGAATCGATCATAAGGATTGTTTCACCAAGAGCTGGAGTTATCTTCTCAGCGGAGATAATGGCGACATCTATCATGTTAAGGATCTGGCTTTTTGGGATGATCTTATCCTCAGCCGGATGGATGAATGAGAAAATCGTTTCATCGGTCTTGCGGTGATAAAAGACCATATCGCTCTCGGTCGCCTTTTTTCCCAGTTCTTTAGCAAGTGAATCATCATGAAATACGCCGATGGTTAATTGCTTCATACCCTCCTGCATGGACATTATTTAGATAAATCTATCCTTAATATATACAAAAAAAGTGGGCCCGGCAGGATTTGAACCTGCGACCAACTGGTTATGAGCCAGTCGCTCCACCAGACTAAGCTACGAGCCCAAGACAACAGAGCTGCCTCGGGATAATAGCATTTCAAGTACTTAAAATTTAGAGGTCGAAATCCTCATTTCCTCTTCATCTTAGGTTACTATTCACTCAGATACATCATTGTTGATTGATTCCCAGAAACACTTTAACTCTTTTTGGAGAGCTTTTTCCCATGTTGGGAGGACGTTTGTCCAACCGTCAACTCCTTGGTCAACCGAGTTTAGGGTCCGAAAAGATTCTGGGTTCTTTGGTGCGACTTTCAGTTTTACCATCTCCACTCTTTCACTGTTACATTATTTCTTCTATGAAGTTGTATATATACTTGGTCTGACATTTTTTCAAAACGGAGAAGTATCAAAAACCATCGGAAATCCTCTTAAACAATCGAATGTTTAAGGATTAGTAGTCTCTATGCATGATCTTTTCACATTGGCAAAATATCCCTTTCTTTCAGATGCAAAGATTTTTGTCAAGAAAGAGGCACCAGCAATCTCTGATCTTTTAGATGACGCCATCTATGAACGCGCGCGAATCTCTGCTGTTGACCGCTTGGACCATGCTTTTAATGATAAGGATGTCGGTAATAGAAGTCTTTCTTCTGAGACCGAATCGCTGATGGAACTTTTATCCTATCCCATTGCTCGAATGATAACGGTTTGTATCGGAGATTCATTTTTTACGAAACGATACGCACTTGGTGAAGCAGTACATATGTATAAGAACCTTCAGAAGGAAAGCACCGATTTCCTTCTTGACGTGGCCCGAGAATTCAATGTAGAGTTCGAGTATGATATGGATACAGATCATCTGTCTGTTTCTTTCATCCATTATCTCCGATTTGCTCCAACCAGGTATAAGACATGGAAAATGATCAATCGGGAGATGAACAATGGATATGTTGTAGTGTCTCACAAGGACCTCGCACGTCTATTACAGGAGGCTTTGCGTCACAGAATCAATGAGGAACTAGAGAAGAGGACCTGCCATCCTCATGTGAAAACACTTTTTTTAGATGAGATAGTGCGAATTCAAAACAAGGTTCTCATGCATAGAAAAGAGCTTGAAACCGCACCTATTGGGACATTGGATGTTACAAAACTTCCCCCCTGCCTCAAGGATATACTCGCAGCGATCCAGGCGGGAGAAAACGTTCCACATATGGGTCGTTTTGCTCTTGTTGCCTTTTTAAGCTCATTGAAAATGACCCCGGCACAGATATTAAAGGTTTTTAGTACTGCTCCTGATTTTGAGGAGGAGAAAACCATGTATCAGATTGAGCATATCACTGGTTCGACAAGTTCCACGACCTATAGTGCTCCAGGGTGTGACAAACTCAAGACATATGGGTTGTGTCCATCTGAAAAGATCGATGATATCTGTCGTAAAACAAATCATCCTTTGAGTTATTACAAACGGAAATGGTATCTTGAGAAAAAGAGTGCTAAGAGTTCAACTCAGAAAAAAAATGATGATATCAAAGGGTCATCCCAAAACATATAATGGATGTTGATATGTCCCTTTGCAAAGTGGGATGAGGCATATGAAACGGTTTGTCACATTTGAAGGAATCGATGGGTCAGGAAAAACAACGGTTCTCTCTAAGGTATACACTGCTTTAAACGAGCAGGGTGTAAAAGTAAAGAAGACCCTTGAGCCAACAGATACATGGATGGGTGACTGTGTAAAACGATGCATTAAAACCGATACGGATCCTTTTGTCACTGCGTTCACATTTATCGCTGATAGATTCATCCATATTAAGGAGATCCAGCAATGGCTTGATGATGGGTATGTCGTCCTTTGTGACCGGTATGCTGAATCAACTTATGCATATCAAGGGGCACAATTACAGGAGACAATTGATGATCCGATTCATTGGTTGAAGGAACTTTCAGAGCATCGTATTCTTACGCCGGATCGTACCTTTGTTTTCGATATTGATCCAGATGCAGCAATAAAACGTATCCAACAACGAGACGAGCTTATTCCTTTTGAGAAAGCCTCTTTTCTCTCAAAGGTTCAAAAGAACTATTTGGATCTTGCCAAAGGGGCTCGGTTTATGGTTCTTGATGCAACATCATCAATTGAAACATTGACAAATATCTGTGTCCAAGACATCCTTAAATAGACAATTTTTTAGAAGAACTCTTTCAACGATTTTTGAAAATCATCAGGCATCACCACTTTTCGTTCTATCTCCTGCCATTCCAACCCATAATCCACAAGAAGATGTTTTACCATATCAGGTACCCGTGGTGCACAGAGTATCCCTCTAACTTCAGCATGATCACTTTCATGTTTTATATCGTTCACATACATCCGAAGTTGATGAACAGCACTGATCGTTGCTAGACTACGTTTCACCTCAATGATCACTGGAGTATGTTGCGCATCATATCCAAACAGATCGATCATACCTGATTTCACTTGTTTCTCACGTTTCTGGATCCTTAATCCTTCCTCGATACAATCGGGGTTACTTATGATCTGGTTCACAACATCAGCTTCCATACCTACAATCTTAAGTTGTGCAGTATCAGTTAATTGGGCAATCGTTATCAAAAAGATCTTTCTGAAGCTAATCTTCATCTTCTCCGATGGATTCGTATGCCGGGAACGAACAATGAATTTAGCATCCTCAACGGAGAAACTGGTCTTCGATCCAGATGGTTGCCAGTTGATAGGCTCCCGCATCACAGGTTGATGAACAAGGACGTTTCCATCCTGTTTTATCATGACGATACGCTGCCCCCAATCAAGAAATGATTTCGCACGTCCATCATATTCGACCTTGCATTCTCCAATGAGCTGAAGAAATGTTTTCTCAGGTTTTTTCTGATGATGTTTCTGAATGAATGCCAATGCTTTGTCATATTCAGGGTCACGTACTGTTTCCATCTTTCTCCTCACCACCTCGAATATAGAGTTTTTAATTTTTCTTCCAATCTTTTTATTTTTCCTGTATTCTCCTAAGGATAATATGTGGGCTAATCAAACTACTCGGTATCTGTGTCCCAAACCAATTACCGCCAAGATAAAACCTCGAATCAGTTGGATGTTTGGTATATGTTTCAAGATGAAGCATACTAAGTTTCTTTCTTTGTACCAAACGTTGTATATACTCAGGGCTTTTCCTATTGATCACTTTTGGGTTCAACACTTGACCAACATATCCGATAGTATCCCCTTCATGGATCTGTTTCCCCTTTTCAACTAATGATCCTTCAAGTTCAGCATAGCGATAAAAAATACCAGAATCAGCTTTGAACAGTATCTGCACCGTATCATTCCAATACGAGACACGTTCAGGGGACGTAAAAACAGATACATCTAGGACCGTACCATCTTCAATGGAAAGAATGGGTTCCCCTCGTGGTGCATAGATATCAACACCGCAATGGAAACGATCCTTTCGATCTTCAAGGAACCCACCTTCTGTTCCATCCTCCGGTATGTTCATATTCTTATTATCGTTAAACGGCCATATCATTTTCCCATCAACCATTCAAACTACATGTTCTAGTAAAGTCCTTTACCTCCTCCAATGTTGGCGGCAAAGGTTCCTGTTTTGAAATATAGCAACCAGCAAGAATATTAGCAAACATCAAACGGCATTCAGAGGAAAAACCAACAAGTTCTCCAAAAATGTTACCAGCATTCCATGCATCACCTGCACCAGTTGCGCGAAACACTTTTTCAAGAGATACCGCTGGGACAGTCACGTTCTCTCTGGTTGAAACTGAGTACGATTGAACAGCAGTATGGACATCAAGACGAGTTTGCACCTTCTTTAAAAGAATCGAGGCGGCGCTAAGGATTTCATCTGGGCTTACGCCACTGTTTTGTCCTGAATATCTACGAATTTCATTCTCATTCAAACTAAAGAAATCTACGAGACCTGGGGCAAAGACTGAATCAATTAGTTCTGTTATATCCTCTGACCGTGGACTAGGATCGCCAGTGTCAACATATGTTCTCACATCATGATCCTTAGCAAAGGAAAAAACATCCCTCGCAAGATGCGTCCCTGTCTTATTTAAACTCCAGTTCATCACACCAACGATATCTGATGATTGTATCAGCTTCCAATCATCCTTTGTGAGATCATGAACATCAAAATCTTCCACTGAACCTGCATCTTGAAGGAAGACATTGGAGTGGTTCCTTCCGAACTCTAATGCTACCGTACTAGCAAGAAGCCCGCCTGTTTGTACATGAGAGATATCAACACCATGAGGTCTTAGAAAAAAATCCATAAGGTATTTACCATTTTCATTTGTCTTAGAGATAAGATGGGATGAAATGCCTAGTCGTCCTAGTGCAAGAGCGGTATTTGCAGCGTTTCCACCTTGCTGTATCACCTGAGAACAACCAGGTATATTGCCACCGCCTTGTAACACCCGCGATTCGATCTGATGCATTCCCTCTTTGAAATCAGGTATTGAGACAATATGGTCCACAAAAAAATCAGGCAATAATACTGCATGTAGGTTTTCTAGATCCCCTTTTTCAATCTTTTCGATGTTCTCAAGAACCTCTTGAAGTATAACGTTGCTCATACTTGTTCACCCACCATCCACGATAGATGCTACTAATAGTATGTAACAACTTTTACATTATGAATATTCCCAATCGATGATGAATCAATCAAAAGCGGTTGTTTTATTAACTATGACCACCATTTCTGGGCCGCGTAAGGTGGACGGGGATGAATACAGAACAGCAGAGTATGCAAAAAAAAATCTCCATTGCTCATTTTTCCTGGGAGTTTCCTCCTGCTATCTGGGGTGGACTAGGAACATTTGCAACGGAGCTTACAAAACAACAGATCGCCCAAGGTAATACGGTCACTGTCTTTGCAATCAATGATGCCAACTCTTTGTTACCAGTGGAACAGCAAAATGGGATAACGGTCTATCGACCAAAACTCATTGATATCACACAATCACTGGCTATTCTATCTAACCAAGATCTTCTCTCGTGGGGAAAACATCTCACCTTTTTTTCCGATGTGTTCTCTTATAATATGCTTTCTGCAAAGACCCTTGTTGATACAATAACTCAATCCAACAATGGTACTCATGTTGATATTATTGAAGCTCATGATTGGTTGGGTATCTTTGGTGGTATGATGGTAAAAAAGGCCTTGAATGTACCATTGATCTTTCATGTTCATTCGACAGAACATGGTCGCTCCATCGGAAATGGTTCACCAACGATACAGCATATTGAGAAAACAGGTGCAGAAACCGCTGATGGTATCATAACGGTCTCTTATGCGATGCAGGAGGAATTGCAACAACTAGGATTCCCCGCTGATAAGATCAGGGTGTGTTGGAATGGTATAGACCCTGAGAAATATGATACATCAAAGATACCTTGGGAAAAAAAACGTGAACTCCGAAAAAGATATGGGATACAGGATGATGAAATCTTTTTGTTTTTCATCGGTCGCCTAGTGACCGTGAAAGGTGCGATACAGTTGGTTGAAGCAATGCCACAGATCATCGATCAATTTCCCAAGGTCAAACTAGTTATGCTAGGTGTTGGTGACCTTGATAAGGCAATTACCTCGATGATACAAGAGTTAAACATATCTGATTATGTCATCCTTCGTACTGAATTTGTTTCTGAAGAGGAACGTATCCTTCATTATGCTTCATCTGATGTTGTTATTCTGCCGTCTCTGTATGAGCCCTTTGGGATCGTTTGCACAGAGGCGATGTCAATGGAAAAACCTGTTGTGGTAGGTGCTCGGGGCATAAACGGGATGAGGGAACAGATCATCTCGTCTGGTGATAAACAATGTGGTATCCATATCAATCCTTTTGATCCCTCTGATATTGCATGGGGGGTGAACGAGATTCTCTCTGTGCCTGATCAATGGAAACAGATGGGTGAGAACGGCCGGAAACGTGTTTTTGAGTTGTTCACCTGGGCGAAAGTAGCCAACCGAGAGATGGATATCTATCAAGAGTTCCTTAAATAAAAAAACCTTTTTCATTATTTTTTTGTTCTTTATCTCGAAGCAACACCTCTGTATGTGGATAGGCGAATTCAACATCTGGTGTACGTCGTATCTGTTTATAGATCTCTCTTCGGATGTCCGTAGATATCTGATTTCTTTGTGTTGCTATGGTATGGTATCGTACGGTGACGTCAACCCCGGATTCCTTGAAGTGAAGTCGAGTGTGAGGCTGCTTATTGCTGTATTGTTTCGGGTATTGTTTTTTCAATGGTTCAATGATCTTTTTTGCTGATTCTTTTACGATTTCCTCTGCTTTTTCAAGGTTACTTTCATAGGTTATCGATGAGATTACCTCATCAAGGATAAGATTGTCTTTGTGATTGTAATTGATTATTTCAGCATCAAAGATGATCGAGGTTGGTATCATGATGGTTCTGTCTGATAACTCTTCACCATCGATTGTACCGCCGATCTCATTAAGGTAGATGTGGGTGAGGGTGATATCAGTGATGTCCCCTTTCATAGTGTTGATTTCTATCCTATCGCCTATGTGGAATGGTCGTTTGGATATGATGATGATCCATGCAACAACACCTGCTATTGGTTTTTGTAATGCCCATCCAAGTGCAACGGTTAGTAGACCTGCGATGAAACCGATATCGCCCCATTGTCCATAATACGAGGTTATTGCAAAGATGCCGACGAGGAGTATGAATGAATATTTTAAAAAATCAAGAAAAACGGTGATATTCGAGATATCTTTTTTGTTTTTCGCCTTTTTAAGGAGACCTCGTTTTATTATTTTAAATAGAGCTATGAATATGATAAATATTGCTAAGAGGATGATGAAGAATTTGATGATATCAGTATATGGAACAAGTGTATTGACAATCTCATCAATTGATAAAGCCATTGTATATGTTGGAAACTATAGGGTGCTTAAAAATATGTCTTTGATACAGCTGATTTCTGTCTTTTGTATCGGCGTTATTCTTCTTTTTCTTTTTTGCTCATGAATTCAAAGACGCGTTTGTGAATCTCACGTATACGCCGATTCTTATGGTCCTCGTAGGGCTTGCTCATGTTGCATCACGTTTACAAATACCATAGTATAATTTTATTAATAATATAATAATATTTCCTTTAATATTGTTCATGGTATAAAAATCATTAAGCATCATATAATGAATGTGCGCGCATAACCAAAAAAATCTATAAAACAACTATCCTTAGGGAACAGTTTTTTCCCAGCTATGAGAGCATAGCAAAATCTATTATTTTTTTAGGATCTATTTCGTAGAGAGATGTATCTCTATGGATGAAACGTTGTGTGTTCGTCCTTCATCGTTGGTAACGCTTTCTGTTCCGATCTGTATCTCAGAAACGACCGCATCGGTGACAAAACGGTTTCGCACGATCTCAGCTGTATCTACCGCTCGGCTGATTGCACGTCCTCTTGCCTTTATGACGACTTCTTCAGTGTTGTCCTTTTTGAATTCTGTGACGACCGCAAGTACATAGCTCATTGGTGGTTTGTTTCCAATAAATATCACGTTTTCATCTGTTTCTTCCTTCGGCATAGTTCTTCACCTTTTCGATACTGTATTGTCGAACAGCACTATCCTTTATGAAAGAAGATATTTAAATCTTTTGTGTAAAATTCAACCAACTGCTATGTTTTTAACAAAGAAACCTGATTTTTTGTATAATATTTTATCATATGTTTATACGAATAACCCAAGAAGATCTGTTGGATGAGATACAATATATGATGGACCACTTTTTTGAAGTTTTTCTTCATCATGCCATCCCCAGGTAACAGCGATCGTCTGAACGCCTGCCTGTTTTCCCTCCATGATATCACCCACAGTGTCACCAATGTAAAAGACCTTATCGCTATTATTTTGTTGTTTGATATGGTGTATCTTTTTTACCTTGCTTGGTTCCTTGTCAGATCCATAGATATCCTTAAAGACGGCTAATTCTTGTGATATGAGGAATTGTTTGACAACATTTGATTCATTGGATGTAATAATGTATAATGGATACTGTTCTGAGAGTGTGCTCAATGTTTGCTTCATGCCTTTGAATACTTGGAGTTTTCCTTGATTCCTCAGTAGTTTCTCTTTCATGAAGAGCATGATATGAAGGATTTGGCCCCTTGACATACCTTTTTGCGCCATCTTTTCAAACATATTTCCATCGAAAAGTGAGAGAAATATCTCTTTTGAACCAATTTCCTCAAAACCCTCTTTTTTACATGCTTCTATGAAAAAGCGCATGAAGAGGTCAAGTGAATCGACAATGACACCGTCATAATCAAAAATCAATGTTGGTCCCATAATCGATGCTAAAAAATAGTGGGCTAATAATACTTTCGCACCTGCTAAATTCACTATTAAAGTTCAGATGGTCATCGATTAAAAAAGAGAAAAAAAGGGTTGGGATATCTTATTTTTTATCAATTCCGCCCCATTTAGAGATGTACATTATACCAACGACACAGATGATTGTTACTATCAATACGAGAACTATTGACACAACCGCTCCTGTGGGGTCGGTAAATCCTTCTTCACTCCAAAAAGGTGTCAGTTTAAGCAGACCGACGATAACATCTTTCCATAGCAGCGCTATCACAAATCCAAATGCTGCTGCGATTGCTGTTGCAATATTTATTTTTACATCCTTCAGACTCACCATTTTATATCACAAAGACTAAAAGAATCATGCTGTTATATAAATATTATTAAATTAAAAAATAATCTTTAACAAAAATAAATTTTATATAATAAAAATTAAAAACATATTTTACAAAAAAACCTAAAAAACGAACTGAAAATAAGATATAGTCTTTATTTTCTTTTATTAACAGTCTTCACAAGTATCATGCATAAAAAGGTAATGATGATGAACAGGGATGTTTCAAATCCCGGTGTATCATTCCCATTATTAGTAGAATCATACGGATTTTGATTTGCACTTGGGTCATTATAGGCATCATAGGGGTATGGATCACTGTTATCCCCAATACCATCATAGTCCGAATCAAACCATTCATAGGGGTCAAGGGGGAAATCATCCACTTCATCAGGGTACCCATCATTGTCATAATCTCCTGTTGAACTCGTATCATCTTCAATGGTGAATGTTGACCACCAATACACATGATACGGATCACTATTGGACCGCTGATAGGCAGCATAGATGTAATATGTTCCCGGTGAATCATCTGGGATCGTGGCAGTGCCAGTAAGCCCTCCCTCATAATCAATATAGGCAGTTCCGATTGGGTTCTCCCAACCCCAAAGATTAGGGTTAATGATGTCCGCTTGCCTAACGTCCCACACGATCTTGTATTCAAGACCATAATAGGTGTCCCAATATTCTGGTTCAACATCATCCATGATAGAAGCAGTTACATAGACTTCACTGCCACCAGGCCCATAGGATGGGCTAACATATAGTGTTCCCTGCCCCCAATCATCTGCAATGACTGATGAAGAAAACAAACTAATACAAAATAATACTATGAAACAAAGCATCAAAGATTTACAGATGAGAGAACATATGGATTTCATGGTATCAAAAATACATGAGGCAATCATTTAATTAATTATCTATATAAATTACAACACAGTGTTTCTCATACAAAGAATTCGAATTAAGAGCATTTCAATGCAATTAGAAATGTATAAGAAGAATGGGGTGGGAAAATCGAGAACGATCCATTCTCTCCTCACCATCCAGCTCCTTTTCCCCATGTCTTCTAGGATCTTCCCCTACCTACCTCTTGCCTCCTTTATCGGAATATAGTAATGCATATAGTGGTTTTATATTTTTTTGATGGAATGATGATATTTTCGGTTAAAAGAAAGATAATCCTAAAGTACTACGTCATATTTCAGGGAATACGTGGTCCAATATGCTTGATGTGTTCCTCTCAGTATTCATCCCCCTTCTCATTATCGTCAATCCTTCATCAACATTGGCTCTTTTTTCAGCCATCACAAGTAAATCCTCTAAAAAAGAACGAATGCTGACCGCGAAAAGAACGGTTATGTATGCTTCGATTCTTCTTATCATCTTTGCGATAGCAGGTTCGAGTATTCTTGAGTATCTGGGTATTGATATCTATTCATTACGGATAGCTGGGGGTATCCTGCTGTCCTTTGTTGGCCTTGATATGGTGAGAAGAGGGGAACAATTTGGTGAGACCACACCTGGAAAGGGTGAACAAGTGGATTATTCACTTGTTCCGCTGGCAATGCCATCTCTTTCAGGTCCTGGTGCTATAACTGTTACCATAGTGAGCATGAGGACACTCACTGTCACATATTCCTGGTGGTTTTCAATACTTATTGCAATTATTTCAATAGTATTAACACTCTTTATAACCTATATTATCTTCTCCAGTTCAGGAGTTATTATTCGGATTCTTGGGAATAAGGGAATGGACGCGTTCACACGGGTGATGGGTCTTCTTACCGTTGCAATTGCAGTTCAATTTGCGCTTACTGGTCTTGCTTCATGGATAACCACAGTGGGATTGTAATATCGTTAGAAATAGGCAACGGATCACATGAAATTTTTGATATGATTTATTTTTAATTCAATATGCTTGAATATGCTTTTGATGTTCTAAAAAATATGGGTAAAGTAAAAAATAATATCATCCATTCAGTATTATTTGCGATGCCCGGTATTTTGTTTTTAATTAGCGGCATTCGTTTCTATCTGGCTGATGATATTATTGGTATGGTGATCAATTGTATAGCGGGTATCTCTTTTTTTGATCATTGCGATTGCACGATTTAATGGTTGGTTTACCTAAGATAGTGACAATGGACTAGTTTCTTCGAAGGAGGGCAAGCAACGCAAGTTCTTCATTTGTAAGATATTGAGATTTATCGATTTGTTTATTTTTTGATATGTTCATGATGTTTTCCTCTAACATAATCTTGGTCGAAGTTTCAAACATCAAATATTGGTAAAGAATCCCTTTGATGTCTGCTCTCCCAATTTTCTTGTTTTCGTTAGTAATTTACGTTGATATTATAAAATGATGAAAATCAGATTGCTGAAAGTATACGAATGCAACGGTCCAATTCATTTGATTGAAGATTTTGTAAACCTGGTAATAATATATTTCTATTAAAAAGTACTTTTCAACAAAAAGCATATAAACTTCTACCAGCATATTAATTGATGGTGATATGAAATACTAGAAACAACGAATTTAGAAAAAATCGAAAAAAGCATCTACAGCACCCTTTTCAATGATGGGGCATCAGATATACTCATAGGATTACTACTTTTTGGCTTTGGCCTTTCGCTGTTACTAGAAGATCTAGGATATGGGCTGTCTGAAGAACTCCTATTCATTACGGTATTGCCTGCAATCATACTCTATCCGCTCTTAGTTATTTTCATAACGAATCCGAGACGAGGAATCATAAGACTTTCAGAAAAAGGGAAAAGAAATAAAATCAAATTTTTTGAGATACAAATGATATGGGTTGTCTTAGCAGTTGTGGTTAGTATCTACAGCTTGCTACAACAGATCCAAAGAAGCACGATAACTGTATTATTTTTTTCATCACTCATCGTAGCAGGATCCGTATTCCTGTTTAGTATCCCAGCATACTACTTTAAAATCGATCGTTATTATATTGTTGGATTAGTAGTAGGATTACCGTTCCCATTTAGAATGCTAACGAAGAACGTTTCACCTGAACTCAGCACGAGCCTGTTTTTTGTCTCATCACTATTGCTTTTCTTATGGGGCATCATACTCATGAAACGTTTCATACAAAAAACTCCACGGCCCGGTTCAATATGAATAAAGGATCCCGAATAAACAAAGCAATGGATTTGCCAATAGACGAGATAGACAAGATTATCCATGAACCCGCAAGAATGAAGATTATGGCCAATCTCTACGTTGTCGAAAGCATGGATGCTCTTTTTCTTCTGAGACAAACGGGACTTACATGGGGAAATCTTGCTACTCATACAAAAAAACTGGAAGATTCAGGATACATTGAAGTTGAAAAAGAATTCATAAAACGAAAACCACACACTATGTTTAAAATCACAAAAATTGGAAAAGAAGCATTCGAAGCATATACTAAAAAAATGAAGCATCTTTTGGAAGGCTTTTTACAATAAATCAACATGCATTAAAAAATCAAATCTCCTTTAATCATCATTAAAAATAACATTTTCTTTTCAATGCCAAATAAAAATAACAAATTATATGTAAGATAAAATGCTTTTGCTTTGTAAAATGGAGTGGAACCTATGGATTTTGAGGGAATAATATCTCTTTTGTCAAGAAAGATACCAATGACTGATATCACTGTTGGAAATGTAGTTGCTGCACTAGTGATCCTCATTATTGGATATATCGCAGTGGCTCTCGTTGTTAGATATATCCGACATGCGATGATAAAAGCAAAAATGGAAAAATTACTCATCGAATTCGTCACTAGAGTATCCAAGATATTACTGCTTATCCTGATTCTTCTTATAGCGGTTAGTGTATTAGGCATCGATGTTGGTTCAGGTTTAGTAAGCATCTCTGTTGTCTTTGGCTTTGTGATAGGTTTTGCGTTTCAAGATATGCTCGGGAATCTTGCAGCAGGTTTCATGATAGCATTAACGAAACCATTCAAAGTCGGTGATTATATTGATGCTGCAGGGCACTCCGGAAGCATTCAACATGTGGGTGTCAGCAATACAACATTATTAACAGTTGATAACAAAAAGGTCATCATCCCTAATTCAAAAGTATGGGGGGATGCCATTACAAATTATACTGCTATGAACACTCGAATGATAGATCTTACCGTTGGCATTGGATATGGGGATGACATTGGCAAGGCAATAAAAATCGTATCAAATCTTATAAAAAATCATGATAAACTGCTCTCGGATCCGGCACCGCTAGTCGCTACAGATGAACTAGGCGATTCAAGTGTCAACCTCATCATACGGCCATGGGTAAAAACCAGTGATTACTGGCCTGTGAGGCGGGAATTGATACAACTGATCAAGGAGTCATTCGATTCCGAAGGTATCAGTATACCGTTTCCTCAAACCGATGTACATCTCTTTAAAGAATGATGCTATTAATTCATAAGGAGTTAGTACGTCATCTTTCGTTTGAATGATTTATCATAGTAGCTTTGGGCTTAATAGTATGCATAAATACGATTTTATTTGAACCACTGGTTTTTCTCATTAAATGAGTGCATGAAAATGATTAATTTGTTTCATCAAAAAACTATAGTCAATGATCCATTTTTTTCAATCTACACTAAAGAACATTTCAACTTCACATACATCGAAGAAAAAGTTGGTTTAGAAAGAAATAAAGAAATAGAATGGGTTTATTTATTGTACGCTTTATTTTATTTTTATCTTCCTTGGCTGAAGTTCTGGTTTTGGTTCCATTTTCGGTAGTTTTAATGTGAGAATTCCATCTTTCAGCTCTGCATCAACATCATCTGTTTTTAGTTCCTCTGGGACCTCTAAAGACCTATAATACTGAGCGCTGCTTCGTTCTCTTCGTAACCAGTTTTTATCTTTTTCATCCTTGTCTTGATCGTATTGAGCGGATATTTCTATGGTGTTTGGTGTGACCTCGATATTAATATTATCTTTTGGGATCCCAGGCATTTCCACTTTCATCTCGTAATGGTCTCCGAGGTCTGCAAAATCCATTGCTGGTGTTCGATTTTGCGTCATTGTGGAAAGAGATCTGTTTGTCTGCGTCAATGGCCAGAACAGATCATCAAAACCTGTTCTGAAGTTGTCAAACATACGATCCATCTCTGACCAAAGATCATATGGTCTCATTGGAGTTAATTCTCCTTTTTGTTCTGAAGGTCTTACGGCTATCTTATTCTCTTTGTCTTTTTTTATTATTGCCATATTCTTTTACCTCCACAATTATCCAAGACATATAGTGTTTTAACTTTTCATTCTTTGTTGTAATGTGATAAACAATATAAATAATTTACTATTTAGATTACTTAAAGTAATTTAAATTGATAAGATTTAAATATGTTACAGATCATTACATAGAACTGTCATGACTCAATCGATAACAGTGAAAAAGGTAAGATCTCCCGCTCCAGGAAGTCTCGATGATGATATCGATTTCATATGCAAGTCCTTTGGGTATTTCACTCTAAGGGATAAACAGGATACTGCAGGAAAGATCTTCCGACTCTTTGTAAAAGAATGTTGTTCAAATTCAGAAGGGTTAACTAGTGATGATATCGCGGATGAGCTTACTATCTCCCGTGGATCAGTTGTTCATCATATCAACAATTTCATTCAAACAGGTTTAATAGTAAAAGAAAACAATCGATATCGATTGCGTTCCTCAAGTGTTCAGAAGAGCGTTGAAGAGGTCTTATTGGATATCGATAGAATTTTCACTCAGATCAATAAGATTGCTGTGGATATCGATGAAAAATTAGGCCATTTTTATCGGTAATATTGTCATTGTAATCCTTGATAATTCTAATCGAATCGATTTGAATAGGTTTCAATATCAAATTTTCTTTCTAGGCCTTTCGCATTCATATATCGAACTTTTCCAAATATCTGTCTCTCTTTCCATGGTCTGTCATGCTTACCGAAACACCATGCAACACCAGCATACCCATTTGGATCCCGTCCATCAAGCTCATATTTGTTATTCAAATATAACGCAATGTCAAATGCGTCCTCTGGTGTTTTTGTCCATTCCAAAATCTTTTTACCCCAGTACATCCGCATATACCCATGCATATAACCAGTTTGAATCATTTGCCTTTGAGCTGCATTCCAATATGGGTCGTGCGTATTAGCTTGTTCAAATTCTTCGATAATATACAGATATTGCCGTCTGTCATTCCTATGCTTCTGCAAGGTCTCCAAAGCCCAAGATGGAAGACCTTTAAAAGAGTCGTACATCGTATTATAGTAGACAAAATTAATCGCTAGCTCCCTTCGAACAAGGAGTTCCTCAATATATTGTCCATACCCCTCTTTTTTGTAAATTTCCGACATTATATATGATGGAGAAATCTGTCCAAAATGCAGATACGGGCTCAGATGTGAAGTGTATTCATTATTCGGATCATTCTTCAAACTGCCATATGTATCAAGTTTGTGTGAAATAAAATCTTTCAATAAAGCCTCAGCTTGTTTTTCACCACCAACAAAACCCTCAACTGGTTTCACTGATGTATCAATGTTCATATCTTTCAAAAAAGTATCAACATTGCTGATGACCTCCGATTCAAAATCAAACTTTAAAGAATCTTTTATCGGCTTAGAGTCTTCATTTTGCTTTACATAATCAATGAATTTCCACATTACTTTTGGTCGTAATGTATACGCAGCATACTCCTCTTTATGTGATGCTTCCTCAACTGGTACAATGATATTACTTTCAACCTGGATGAATGGACACGTGATCTCTTCTGCTACTTGTTTACGCCACTGACGTTGTATCCTCAGATATCCCTGGTCACCTATCACAACACAAGCATCTTTCGCAAGCGGTATGATCCCTTTTTCAGGTGATATCTTTTTTATTATGAACTGTATCTGTTTGTTTTCTAAAGATTCTTCAATCTCTTTTAACCCTTGTACCATGAAATGATAATGACGTAGATTTGCATCAGGAAATGTATCTGTTAAACCAAGAAAGACGACAAGAGGCTTTTGATATCTATTTGCTAACTCAATGCTATAGTCCAGTGCATGATTGTTTTTCGTCCGTTGTGATGCTTGCATCCAATAAAGAATATACTTCCTTTTCTGGAATGTGTTGCTATTCAATCGTTTAATGCGTTGATTTTCAATCATAATCCCATAACAGTTGCAATTACATGTTTTAATTTTATGATTTCCAATAATCTTTAGACGGGCAAATCTGAACGGATTCTGCAGTATGAAGCTCAGGAGGATACGGTTCAAAAAAGGTTTGTTTCTGTAGATAGGGTTCCTGAAACCGAATGATCCATGATTTCAAGAGGGCAACGGGAATCTCAAGAGATGATGTATTATTCGAGTATTCGTTAATTGTTTTAAGAAAAAGTTGTTTTTCATTTTGGTGAAGATGATCTGAAACATATCCAAATGCATGCTGGAGGATATTAATATTTGAGTTGCATCTTGGTGGTCTTAAAAACATTTTAAAAAGAAATGTTTGATACGCTTCTTTTAGTTGTTGCAAGGGTATATCTTTTTGATTTGAGAGAACTCTTCCCATCTCTTTAAGATACTTTTGACTATAGGACATGAATAATAATTTGTTCTCCGTATGAAATTGAATCATATCATGTATTTTTCGTGTATCTTTAATTTGTCTGAAACGAGCAAATGTAAAAATCTTCTTGAGAAAATGTTCCTTGATACCATTATTTCTCAATCGTGCTTCATCTTCAATCGCAAGATATGGATACAATTCTAATACCTGCTTACCGAAAAAACCACTGTCACGGTATACGGGAGCACTATTCTGTTCTCTTGGATATATTTTCACATCCTTTATACCACAAGATGGAGACTGGGATTTCAATAAAAACCCATCAATATCATTTAGATTACTTAGAAACCGTTGTGAAAACTCTTGCATGTTCTCGGTGCAGTCCTTTCCACTTGAAGGTTGTACAAGATATCTCTGCTTTTCTCTTTCAATTATTCGAATGGGCTCTCGAGGAACGCCTAAACCAATTTCATATTCTGGAAAAATTGGAATAAAATCAACATATGATTTAATTCTATCAACAAACTCATTTCGGATTATCTGACCATTATACCTACAATATTCAAATTCAATGCATTTACTGATTACAATTCTCGGTTTCCCATAATTCCTCATATTTAGAAAAATATAGTATACAATTGGTAATAAATCTATCTAATAGAATTTACTACAAGTTTTATGAATAACTGTTTTCTCAAAAAATATCTCGATTTGTAATCTGAGTATGAATTCATCAATGAAAAAACATAATCCATTTTTTAACATAACTCGTTCTTCATTGTCTTTAAGCTAAGAATATGGTAAGTCACACTTACAGCGATAACAAACAATAACACTTGTACAAAGAAATTAGACCATATAACAAACATTGAAATGATGATTGTAGTCCACAAAAACAATATTGAAATGATTTTTCCTCGAACTGAAATACCTTTTCCTTCATTGTAATTCTGAATATTTTTGCCTATCCATCTAATATTGATAAACCAACGATATACCCTTTCAGAACCTTTTGCGTAACATCCTGCAGAAAGAAGTAAAAATGGGGTGGTTGGAAGCAACGGTACAACAACTCCTACTATACCAATAACAAGAGAAATAGTACCAATGGCAACATAGACACTTTTCAACATATCAATAACAACCCCACGTTGTAATCAAGATCACGATTCTTCTTTTTCTTCAACTCCTATCCTTAAACTATTAGGCACAATTCATCAGCTCGTAAACCCCTTGTATTAATAAGAGGAATATCGAAATTATTAAACAGCTTTCAGATCGAATCTATCAGCATTCATCACCTTGTTCCAAGCAGCAATAAAATCATAAACGATTTTTTCCGATGAATCATCACAAGCATAAACTTCAGCGATCGCTCTAAGTTGTGAGTTCGAACCAAAGACAAGATCAACTCTAGTTCCTGTCCATTTCAGTTCATCAGTCTCACGATCACGACCCTCAAAAACATCTTCTTCCTTAGTACTCGGCTTCCATATTGTATCCATATCAAGAAGATTCACGAAGAAATCATTAGTGAGCGCCTCTGTACGATCTGTAAAAACACCATGTTGTGAATCTCCAATGTTAGTATTCAACACGCGCATACCACCAATAAGAACGGTCATCTCAGGAGCTGTTAACGTCAGCATTTGCGCTCGATCCACCAGGAGTTCCTCTGCAGATACAGAATATTTGGTTTTAAGATAATTTCGAAACCCATCTGCAACAGGTTCAAGTACAGAAAAGGACTGAACATCCGTTTGTTGCTTCGATGCATCCATACGTCCTGGTTTGAAAGGAACAATCACATTGTGACCCGCATTTTTAGCAGCTTGTTCAACACCTGTACATCCTCCAAGAACAATCAGATCCGCGAGTGAGACCCTCTTCCCGTTTGGTTGGGTACTATTGAACTCTTTTTGGATTCTTTCAAGTTCACTCAGTACTTTCTTAAGTTGTGATGGCTGGTTCACTTCCCAATCTTTTTGAGGAGCAAGCCGAATTCGAGCCCCGTTAGCCCCGCCACGTTTGTCAGAACCACGGAATGTGGAGGCGGATGCCCAGGCAGTCGAAACCAACTCTGAGATTGACAGTTTGGATTTAAGGATCTTGCTCTTAAGATTGCTGATATCCTTCTCATTAATAAGCTCATGATCAACTACAGGTATCGGGTCCTGCCAGATAAGATCCTCATCTGGTACTTCAGGGCCAAGATAGCGCGATCGAGGGCCCATATCTCTATGAGTCAACTTGAACCATGCACGAGCAAAAGCATCAGCGAATTCATCAGGGTTCTTATGGAACCGTCGCGCTATAGGTTCGAGTTTCGGGTCGAATCGCAGAGATAAATCAGCCGTCGTCATAATGGGTGGATAACGTTTTGAAGGATCCTGTGCACCAGGTACCTTATCCTTCTCGGCGATATTCTTTGGAACCCATTGCCAAGCTCCTGCAGGGCTTTTCACCTTTTCCCATTCATAACTAAATAACATGTCAAAATAACCCATATCCCACTGTGTAGGCTTTGGTGTCCAGGCACCTTCAATGCCACTGGAGATAGTGTCATCCCCTTTGCCACTACGAAAAGTACTTTTCCAACCAAGTCCCTGTTCCTCTATTCCTGCGGCTTCAGGTTCAGGGCCCACATGAGATGGATTGCCTGCACCATGACATTTACCAAAAGTGTGACCACCGGCGACCAATGCCACTGTTTCTTCATCGTTCATGGCCATACGTGCGAATGTCTCACGGACATCAATGCCTGATGCAACCGGGTCTGGTACACCATTGGGACCTTCAGGGTTCACATATATAAGCCCCATCTGCACGGCAGCCAGCGGGTTTTCAAGCCTCCGTTCACCGCTATAACGTTTATCACCAAGCCATGTGTCCTCACTTCCCCAGTAAACATCCTCTTCAGACTCCCAGATATCCTCACGACCTCCGGCAAAACCGAATGTTTTAAAACCCATTGATTCCAATGCGCAGTTACCAGCCAGTATCATCAGATCTGCCCAGGAGATTTTTTTACCATATTTTTGTTTAATGGGCCATAGCAGTCGGCGTGCTTTATCCAAGTTTATATTGTCAGGCCAGCTGTTAAGAGGTGGAAAACGTTGGTTGCCCGAGCCCGCTCCACCGCGCCCATCGCCCATACGGTAGGTACCTGCACTATGCCACGCCATTCGTATAAAAAGTCCTCCATAATGGCCGTAATCAGCAGGCCACCATTCCTGAGAGTCTGTCATTAACGCATACAGGTCTTTCTTCAAGGAGGTTAGATCGAGTTTTTTGAATTCCTTTGCGTAGTTGAATTCGTTACCCATCGGGTTGCTCAATTGTGAATGTTGATGTAGAATCCTGAGATTCAACTGGTTTGGCCACCATTCCTGATTTGATGTGCCGCCACCTGCAATGGGTTTGTGCATTCTGCCTCCATCTTTTTGCTTGCTTTTATCATTCATTTAATTTTCTCCTCTACTTTTTGGAGTTGTTATTAGGGAAGATATTGCGTCGTCGTGCACTTTTTATAAAAAGCGCTTCAATTGATTCATTTGACCAAGATGATAGTATATACTGAAATGGAAGGTAGTCCCTCTTCTTTTGATGTTCCATGTCAGTCAACTTATTTCCTCACCCAAATGATAAATAATTATCACAAATATCTATATTAAATTTTTCTATAAAAAACTATGTTCTTATATTATCTTATTTGTGATAATTTATTGTATATAAAGTATGAGAATAGTCTTTTTTTGATCTTTAGTCATTGTATTTATATTTCGTTTTGATTGATGTTTTTTTTTGGTTGAGTTAGGATGCGGTCAAGTATAACGAAATGTTGTGGTCACAACCAACTATAAATATGATTAGATCATTAGGAGAATTTATG
>CAYPIF010000024.1:0-3800 GCA_964410735.1 uncultured Thermoplasmatales archaeon | reverse complement strand
ACTATAGTGGTGTGAAATCTCTGGGCCTGTGGGGTAGCTTGGTATCCTTGTAGCTTCGGGAGTTATAGACTTGAGTTCAAATCTCAGCAGGCCCACTTTTACTTCTCGGAGAAGTTAGTATCAGGATTCCTTATATTATTATTGATACCTTCAATGACTATTTTTAATTTATCAACACACTGAACAATAGATAATCCATCAATATCAACATGATAATCTGCTCGTTTGTATATTCGATTGAAATATGTATTATCCAATCTCAACTCTCTTAGATATGCCTTTTTTTCTTTTTCCTTAAGTTTTCGTTCAATAATATTAGAATCATCATCAAAAAAAGTTATTCGATTTAATATATTCCTAGGTCTGTCATGAAGGGCAATTACTATTCGTTCTTCATCCTTTTTTAATTCTCTTAAAAAACAATCACGAAGGCCACTTGGTGGTAATGCCACGATATGATTACTGTTTTTATTCTCAGCGATGATATTTTTAAGCACGACAGAGACATAATCTCTATAAGAATAGCCTGTTATGAATTTTGATTGTATTTTTGCAATTGATTTATTAAAATAGCTTTCAATCTCATGATCTAAATCAAAAAAATGATATCCTATTTCTTTAGCTAATGCACACCCAATCGTTGTTTTTCCGATACAGCTTATCCCCACAAGATATATTTTCATATTATCACAAATAGATCAAATAAGGTTACGATGTTAACTCTGCCCTTTGATAACAATATTAAAGGTAATAGCATTTCGTTTAATACATCCTACTGAATTTATAGTGTTGTGTTTTATCTTTTGATTATATAATGGTATAAAACTTGAGTATACTTTCAAGTTTTCATGGTTCAATATTTTTTGGTTTAATTCTTTCTTTGCTAAGGTGAGCTGAAAGGAGTGATTTGAACATTTTCGTATGATTTGGATATCTGAAATGTAAGAGTGCATGAACGATTGCTCCATATCTAAAGGGATACGACTTATAAAGTAAAGCATAAGAAAATGTTAATCTGCCTTTGCTTGAGCAGCTTTCCCATTTCCGCGTCATTTTTCTCATATTCTTTTGTTTGGTCTTTTCAACCAAATCGCTTATTTGTTTTAATTCTCAACTCTCAGGTAACAACCCAAGCTCGGTTTCTTTGTAACCTTTCATTGTTTCTTTTTTCTGACTCATCAAACATCACAAAATTAGATTTACACTGGAACCTTCCGTTGTCTACCAAACTCCTCCATATCCTTTAAAAGGCAACATTTTTTGTATTTCTTCCCTGAACCACAATAACAGGGTTCGTTTCTCCCCAGTTTCCGCATTTTAATATCAGAATGATATGAATCATCAAGACTTTTTTCTTGCCAATTTCTCATATCATTAAGCCTGCTGTTTATGTTTTGTTTATCAAATAACTCAGGATCAAAATCTTCTCCCAGCCAATCAACGATACGATCCTCATATAATTCATGATCTGGATCCTTTCTAATCTCAAGAAGTTCTTGATATCCATAGACACCACCGCAATCCTCAGGCGGGCCATTTTGCTCTCCATCAAGAACTATTGGAAATGGTTCACCTTCAGAACGTATCTTTTCAACAACAATCTTATGAACCCAATTGTCACCAAGATCATACACATACTCAAACTCTTGTTTTTCATCAGTTATCAAATCCCCCACCGTCACATCTCCAGACCAAAATGTGTTAGATTCATCTTTTGAATGAAATACTTTCCACACACTATCAACACTAAAACCAGATTCACCCTCGCCCTCAATAGTGATATCATTTATCAGAAATTGATACATATGATAATTCTCCCAGCCCATAACGAGTTGAATAATATTATGAAACTCACGATACGAGATATCATCAGGAACAACAACACGCCGCCAAATTATTGGTTTAACACCTTTTAATGAAATCTTCAACTGAATAAACCGAGTGGGTTTCTCAGCGGTATCAATATCAGGACGTAACGCTGGCGTTGTATGTTTAAGAGAGAACTCATCAAGAACATCTGCCATCATCTCACAGTTTTCCTTTTCAGATGAAAACATCAACATATGAGGCAAGATATACGCAAAAAAACCTTCACCTGCAAATGCATAACTCACATCCCAATCCTCATCAAAAAACAAACCCGTTTCATCACCTAAAAGATACAAATTACTCATTAATTCATCTCTTGATACATCAACGATATCAGAAATGACATCATTATCCATTTTCAACACAGTAACATCTTTTTTTCCAACAAATCTCAAAAACGCATCAATCATAGTCTTATGATCCTGATCACGTCCTAGTTTAAACCGATCATAAAGCTCAAGATAATACGTAAAATCAAAAGCATTCTCAAGAGCACAATAATGCTTTTCAATAAAACTTCTAAATTCCATAATTAATCAAATCCCAACTCAGTCATCCGACAACAAAACCAATAACAAATAATACCTTAAAACTATTGCGCCCACCATGGGTTGTACCCCTGTAATAATAAATCAGCTTTTGAGCTTTTCCAAGAAATAATTCAAGATTGCCTAACATATGTTTTGTTATCGGAAACTCGGGGCTTTTTTGAATATGAAATACCATTTTAGCACAAAATATCGTGGTGAAATAGGGGAAACCCCTATGGCCCCTTCCGCCACCCTTTCATCTTCAGCTTCTTTCCCAGTTGTAACTGGTTATAAAGCCTACCTTTCTCCAGATATTTCACTCTGGGATGAAGAGGGCTTCTCCGGTTGCTTAGTGTATCCTTGTCATCATGCTATCGTTACCACCCCGCTGGAATGGACAGCCGTTTCCCCGCTATCCCCCAAGAGAATTTAAGGGGAGTCCACATTAGGACGCTACAATTATTGGGATTCAGCCAGTTTTTCAACTGTCCATACTGCCTTCGCCTTACGGCCGCAGGCTCGGCTTCCAGATAATCCCGTACTTTCGAGGCCAACCTATACGTTCACTTTCGTTATGGCCTGATGACTTGCTAACCATCCAAATGATGGCATTGTCGATAGACTTCAAGATACTTGGTTTCCCAATAACCTTGCTATCCAAGCTACAGAGTTTCTGACCTTTACCCAGGTGGGACTATCCCCCACTGAATACACATGCCTTATCTGGACATACGACCGGACGTACAGTTTTCCCGTATCCGGCCTTCTCCATGGTTGCCACATTATATGGAATGGGGTTTTATCAGAGGTACTTACAATAGAAGTTTATACTCTGATTGTTCATACATCTTGTGTCTTCCTCATCGACTAAACCCGATGAATCTACAAACCCTTCACTTTTTCTTTGGTTTTGCGTTTCCAAGCAATGCACAAGCAGTACTAATCTATGATTCACTCTTGTTTAGTTCCCATGAACCAGACCCCTTCACATCAGCCAAGTGTTATCCATCCTTGCTGTTACCAACATCTCATCGGCTTAGCTTCATTGTTACTATGAGTCAGCTGACGCCTCACATAACTTCAGTACTCGATTTTCCCCTGAACGGGTTATACCATTTCTCTACCTATAATCATTCTATAGGAGTATATGAGGTCTCCCTTGGTAAGACCATCTACCTTCATCACATGCCGACCCTGATACACCATACATTCCGCATACATTATTTTCCCTATTTTTACTATGCACACTGCACCGGATTTCCCTAGTTAAGAAGTAGGTCATCAACTGTATGATGCTACCTATAGGTTCACCAATTATGATTTCAGCCTGTGATTTTGTCTGCAACTTTCTCCACCTATAACTTCACAGTTATAGATTTGTCATCCATTCAAACTATTGGA
>CAYPIF010000023.1:0-33333 GCA_964410735.1 uncultured Thermoplasmatales archaeon | reverse complement strand
ATGAAGCATCTTCTCCACTTCATCAACCTCAACTTGACGAATATTAGCCCTATGCTGAAACTTATACACATCCCAATTATGGTTATCTAAAAAGATATCCCTCACGGTGAAATCAACCGTAGATTTAAAATCCTGAACAACCATCCCGTCTTGCATGAACTTTAAACCAACATGCAAAACAGTGCATGTCCTATAAAAAGGATGTGCACTGTTTAAAATTCACCAACAGTTTCATACTTTATATACAATAAAAAAAAACCATAAATTCTCCTAATGATCTAATCATATTTATAGTTGGTTGTGGCCACAACTTTTCGTTATACTTGACCGCATACTAATTCAACTAAAATCATCAATCAAAACGAAATATAAACACAACGACAAAAGATCAAAGAAGACCATTATCATACTTTATATACAATAAAAATAGGGAGAAAACTTCAGCTGAAAATAATTTGTTGCTACTCCTTAGTGGGACTAATCAATTGCAAAAAGTGCAAAAGTTCTGTACCTTGTTATGTGCTTACAATTTTGGAAGTTAGGTTACAAGTCTCTTGTTTTCAGCATTATTAAAAATAAAGGCATAGTGAAAGTAACATTTTAGTAATCTTAATAGATATGAGGCATTCTACTAAATGTTCATTTAGGAGGTATTAATTTATGAAACAGGATCTTAGTGTTTTTTTCAAACCGAAGAGTATTGCTGTTGTAGGTGCTTCAAAGGATTCAAGAAAGATTGGTCATGCAGCTCTTAAAAACATCCTTATCTCTGATTATCCATGCAAGTTGTATCCAATAAATCCTAAAGAGGAGCAGATCCTTGGCTTGAAATGCTACAAGAGCATTCTGGATATACCGGGCACTATTGATCTAGTTCTGGTCTCTGTTCCTGCTGCTCTTGTACCTAAGATCATGAAGGATTGCGTTGAAAAAAAGGTGAAGTTTACTATCATCATCTCCTCAGGTTTTAGTGAAATAGGCAATCATGAATTGGAACAAGAGGTCGAGGATATCATTAAAGGCACGTCTATGAGGGTCCTTGGGCCTAATACCATGGGTTTCAAAAATGCCTCTGATAACCTTGATGCTTCTTTTGTCTTCGGGGTTCCTCGCAAAGGTAACCTTTCTCTTATCAGCCAAAGTGGTGCTCTTGGCATCGGTATGATCTATTTAGCCAATAATGAGTTCGTCGGTGTATCTAAGATCATTGGTGTTGGAAATAAACTTGATATCGATGATGATGATCTCATTGAGTTCTTCAGTCATGACCCTGATACAAAGGTGATCGGTCTTTATATTGAAGCGGTGAAGGATGGCCGGGCGTTTATGAATGCGATAAAGGCCTGTGATAAACCTGTCCTTGTCGTTAAAGCCGGTAGGAGTAGTGCTGGTGCCCGGGCAACTGCATCACATACAGGTTCGATGGCGGGAAGTGACAAGATCTATAGTGCTGCCATCAAACAAGCTGGTGGTATTCGATGTCGGGATATTGTTGAATTGTTCGATATGGCTCGGGGTCTTGCTGGTCAACCTGCCATGAAAGGGAATCGTGTTGGTATCATCACGAATGGTGGAGGTCTTGGGATTCTTCTAACGGATGCATGTGAGGAAAACGGACTTGTTGTTCCAAAGTTGTCAGCAAAAACCTCAAAGAGAATCGATGAGATCATACCTGATATTGTGAAACCCAATAACCCTGTTGATCTTGTTGCTGATGCGGGTTTTTTCCGGTATGAATCTGCGACGAAGATCCTTTTGGAGGACCCTAATATTGATGGTATTATTGTTGCATCAGTTCATGGTGGGTATGCTCGTCCACGGGAGTTCACTGGCGCAATACTTAAAATGGTTCGTGAGAAAAGGCTTCATGAGACCCATCAGAAACCGATCCTTGGAACTTGGGTTGGTGGAACTGAGTTTGAGGAGCTTGTCTTTGATCTGAAATCTGCAGGCGTCCCCATCTATCCGTCTTCATGGCGAACTGCACGGTCTATGTATGCTTTGTATGTTGAAGGGCAACGGTTGAAACGCGAGGCGTTACAAAAGGATAGTAACCAAAAAAAATCAAAGAGTAAATAGGATTAGAAGACCCATTCAACTCCGAGTTCTTTTTCCCAATCGGGATGTTTTCCTTCCCATTTTTCAGTTGTGTCTTTTGGTATACATTTTTTACATATTCCAATGATTTTGAAATAGCAGGAAGGACAGACGGATCTGCCGCATTTGAGGCAGACGAATTTTGCTTCATGCTCACCACAGATAGCGCAATTTCCTTCAGGTTTTTTATTAGCATGGGGGCTATCTTCTTTATTAATCTGAAATGTTTGTTTTGTCTCTTCTACCCATTCCTCTAATTCCTTGTTCATGGATTCATCAGAATTCATGCCATCGTTCCCCAAAAATTCCTTTATTGTACCATTGATTCACTTAGTTGTTTATATACTTTTTTTTGGGAGGATTTTTTGCCGGGTTTTTCTATGGACAAAATTTGAAAAGAGATGTATGAACGGTGTTGCAATGAGAAGCACCAGTATGTGGTATGGTGTAAAATATGTGAAAAACCAGTTATATGTAAGTAGACCCGATATATGGAGGAGAAAGCCCATAAGAAACGTTGCTACAAGCACACCAATAATAAAGTCCAATTGGTCAAAGGGAATCCAGTCCTCACCCCGATCCTTTCCCACACGGCGTTTAAAAAAGCTTTCGATGATGTCCCCTAGTAATGCCCCGAAACAGATTGAAAAGATAAGAGGTATCATCATGGGAAAACCAGTAAAGTCTGAAAGGTTTATTGGAAACTCGTAGAGTGCTGCATATTTTGCTGCAACTGACAGACCGAAACCAGCGGTGACTCCAACGAACGTTCCTACAAAAAGACCTCGCCAAGTCTTCCCATCTCCAAGTATCCGTTTTCCGTCCTTGTACGTCTTTCCAAAATCTATCGGTGTCCCGCCTCCAATAAGGAGCGCACTTGCATTTGCTATATATGCAGGGATAATAAGCCAGAATGCTTGGATGATGATTTCATAATCCATAGGTACTCTGTGGTATTGGAGACCTAGTTAAAACAGTATGTGTTTTTTTGTGCAAGTTAGTTGTGAAAAACATGTCGATAAATTATGATAATTTGTGAAAGAAGAAGTGATAAAGAAATTCTTGTTTGCATCATAGATTTGTTTTTCGAACCGCTTTTAAACCTTTGAACGCAAGAAGGTTTGAACGTTTCACGATGCTTTTTAAAGCAAGTGTTGAAAAATTGAATTGTTCTGAAACGGTATTACTAAATTTTCCTTCATCACCTAAGAAGTCATGGATATCTTGTTCTAATTTTGCAAATTCTGCATCATTGAGAGATGCGATGGTGAATATCTCACTGATCTCATTAACGGGACAGGATATATTGATGTTGAACGCTGAATAATAAGATCGATATTTCTTCTGTGGTTTCCCACCCACGCCTTCTTCGGAGGTTGTCCAACGGGTTTCAACAAGTTTCATTCGGTCAAAAAGGTCGAGGGCTTCTTCACCGGTCATTCCGTATTTTTCTCGTATTTCGCTTAATGGTTTCCATTCTGATTGTATCTCTTTGAATATGGCTTTTTTTGTTGGCGTATCGAATGCACGCATCAATGGGATAAGATCAGTTGAATCGTTGACGACTTTTGTTCGTATCATACCCTTTTGCTCCAAGGATAAAAAACAGGTGTATTGCTATTTAAGGTTTGCGTATTAATACATTCTGTGGGCGATAGAATATCTTCGCTTAAAAACCAGAATGTCTTTAATTATATTTAATTTTTTTTTATAATTATTTGCGTTAGGGCTTTTCCTTAAAAATGAAAAAAAATTGCCCAGAAATAGTGAAATAAAACAAAAATGTTAAAACAATTGAAAAAATTTCCATGCGCTATGAGCTTTGAATTTTTGAACTATCCATTTGATGTGACTCAAACCATTTGGCTTGTTGTGTTCAGTGTGTACGCAGCCGCCATCACCGTCATTACAAAAAAGACTTATGATATAATGATCAAAAGAGGCATCGAGAAATATGTCGCAGTGTATTATAACAGGAAGATCATCCATATGGCCGCTGGAGGTGTGGTCATTCTTCTTGTTCCTCTGGTCTTTACCAACCCGTTCTATCCATTGATCATTGGGGCTGCATTAACAATTTTCACAATAATACCTCATAAAACAGGTAAAATAAGGTATTGGTTCCAAACGGACCAGAATTGGAATGACGTGAACTTCTGTTTCATGTGGGCAGTCATTGTGTTTATTCTTTGGATCATTATTGGAGACCCATGGATAGCGGTCATTCCACCTGCATTCATGGCTTTCGGTGATGGTATAACCGGTGTTGTCCGTAATGCACTGTTCAAGAAGCGGACGAAACATTACGCAGGAAACTTGTTCATGTTAGTGGTCTGTCTCGCCCTTGGATATTTCCTTGGCTCCCTTGCAACACCACCAATACCACTATGGGGCATTCTTGCTGCATTCGTCGCAACCTTTGTAGAACGATATGAGTTTGGTCCTATTGATGATAACGTCCTTATCACGGTCTTCTCATCAATCGTCCTTTACATTGGTTTCTACTTAACTGTGAATGGTATGTCACCATTCTAAAAAAAATTTAAAATAAGAACTGGAAAGATATTTTCTTTTCAGTTTTTTTTATTTTCCTTTTAACCGTAGACTTTTATTTTTAATGGCGCATTCATAGAGTCTTTCGTTATGATCACCTATATAGACGATCTCTCCTCGTTTATGTTTGGTCCGTGTGGTCCACTCCGTGAATGTTCGATCAACAACGTATCTTTTTAGACCAGCGCGTGAAAGATATGCAAGGTCTTTTCCTTTGAAATCTTTGATCTCCTGAATCCGCTGACGTTTGAACTGTGAGTAATTCCCAGCATATTTCTTAATCTTTTGATCGTTCATAAAGAAAATATTATCGGTAACAGCGTCCAAAAAATTTCTATCATGAGAAACAACGATAACGGTCCCATTATATGTGCGCAACGCTGATTCAATGGACCGTTTCGAATCCATATCCATATGGTTCGTAGGTTCATCAAGTATGAGAACATTATAGGGTTGCATCAACAGTTTAAGAAGGGATAACCGCGCTTTTTCTCCCCCTGAAAGTTGGTGAATCTTTTTAGTAATGGCATCACCTTTGAAGTTGAATTGACCAAGTAGTGCCTTTGCATCGGTCTCTTTAAGTTCCTCATGGTCCTTTAACACCTCTTCAACAAGGGTTTTCTCAATATCAAGTAACATATGCCCCTGGTCGAAATATCCTGCTTGGACACCTCTGCTCACATGTATTGTTCCACTATCAGGACGTTGCTCTCCGTTCAGTAGTTTCAAGAAGGTGGTCTTACCGCATCCGTTGGAACCAATGAGACCAATCTTTTGCCCGGAAAATATCTCAAAATGAACATCATCAAGGATGGTTTTTCCATCAAAACTTTTACTGATCTTATCCCCATCGGCAATGTTTTTACCGGATTTGAAAATGGTTTTAAAATGAAATCTAAGAAGATAATCCTTGAGAACAGGGTTCTCAGCTTGTTGGATCTTTTCTAATCGTTTTATTTTACTAGCAATCTGTGTATCATATCTATTTCTTCGTGATATCTTATCAATTGCTTCCTTCTGTTGTTTCATCTTAATTTGAGCTTTTTTGAACTCTTGATATTTGAGATGTTGTCTCATTTGGTTTTGTTCTTTATATTCATAATAGTTGGTGTCAAAAACAACAATCTGGTGGTTCTGGAAATCGAACACACGGTCCACGAGGTCATCAAGAAGATATTCATCATGGGTGATGATCATCAAAGCCGCTGAGATATCCGCGATTTTGTTCTCAAGCCATTCAATGGTTTCAATATCAAGATGATTCGTTGGTTCATCAAGGAGGAATAGATCACATTTATCCTGCTGGGCAAGAACACTAGCTAGCGCAAGTTTTTGTTGTTCTCCACCAGACAATACTTTTATTTTTTCATCTGGTGATAAATCATTGAGTTGGACATCTTCAAGGATGTTCATTATTGATTCTAATTTTGCTTCCCCTGACTCTTGGTTCAAAGTTATCCGTAGTTTTTGAATGTTTTCTAGAATCTCCTCATATTTTGAGGATGTGTAAATGTTTGGGTCTTCCAATTGTTTCTCATAGTATTCAATCTGTTTTTGATAGCTGTTCTGATTTGTGATCTGACCGATGAATTGCTTGATGGTGAGTTGCTGCATGGTTTCATGTGTTTGTGGGAGAAAACGTGTTCGTAGGTCTTGTTTTATCCAAAGATCACCATCGTCTTGTTGTGTCTGCTGCATAAGGACACGAAAAAGCGTCGTTTTCCCACAGCCATTCGGGCCTATAACCCCAATGCAATCTTTTTCGTTCACCTCAAATAGTGCGTTTTCGAATAGTGTTTTTCCCGCAATTGATTTTGATATGTTGTTTGCCCTGACGAATACTTCCATTTGAGCTACCAGAATTGTGTTGTATTGTAAAGCTTTATTTGTACCGTACATTATTTTCTATTTTCTAGGATGGAAAGAAAAATATAGCTAATTACTGTAAGAAACAAAAAGGAAAACAACAATAAAAGAAGCCACAGCTCTATGGACGGATTAGAATAACCTGCGATTGTTATTGCCGGGTTGTTGTAAGTAAAATTTTCTGAATTTGTTGTTATTTGTTGAGTTAGAATATTTATTATGTCATTAACTCTATTGGCATAATCATATATTAATATCGAGCCGATTGCCCCATTCAATAATAGTGAAAAAATTAATGAAATTGAAAGTGATTTTCAATTTAGTTCCATGTAACTTCAATTATGATCTAGTTTTTTAATATTTCTCTAATGTACCCTGTTAAAATATTAGTTAAAGGTCATAAAAAAAAGAAAAATGGATGTTTTTAGTTTCCATTGCTCTTGACGGTTATTGTGATCTTTTCAGTGTCACTATTTCCTTTATCATCTGTTACGGTCAAGGTGACCTGATACGCTTTATTTTTTGTATAATTGTGAGAGACTATTATTTCATCACTTGAATTACCATCACCGAAATCCCAGAAATATGTCAAGTTATCACCATCAACATCAATGGTTCCTGTTGCATTAAACAGGATGTCCTCACCCTCATTCACAGTTAGATGTTTGGTAAGGTTCCCATCGACAAGGATGCTAATGACCGGTTTTGTGTTCTCCACCATGTTTTTTAACTTGGTTTTGTCTTGTTCCTTGAATCTCATTTCGTTTTTATGTTGGTGCGACAAGCCAGCAAGAACAGGTAATATCTTGTATTCTTCACCACCTTTGTATTTCAATATCGATGCGTTGAGATCAATGTCAACAGTGATAATGTTGTCCCCGTCATCTAGTTTGAATAGTTGCTGGATCTTGAGGATCCCTGAGGGAACAGTCAGGTTTATCTCCGTCGAATCGTCCTTCAATATTCCAGTTGCTGAATCGATGACAATCCATAGTTTTGTATAATTCGCAAGTGGAAGGTCCATTATCGTTAATGAACCAGTGATTTCATTCAGATGAAGGTCGATAAGATCAAGTGTTCCATTTTCTGCATCAATCGTTTCAGTGATCCATCCGGTTTCATTGCTATGAAGTCTAACTTCAGAAAAGGTTATGTTGATATGATCAAACTCATCCGTTGGAGCATCACCTATACGGATATCTGTTACAGCATATTCACCATTTGTGTTTGATTGTTCTACACATCCAGATAGCAGTATACTGCCTAGTACTAAGATAGTCGCCAATACAACTTTACGTTTCATTTCTTCACCATCTCAGAAATCACATAATGCTCTATAGTTAAATGATTTTCTATATATCTAGCCAATTGACGGATAAAAGGAGCATATCTATAAATATTATTATTTTGTTTATAATATAATTTATCGCAATGAACTAGGTGTGTTGCCCTATGCCAAAACAACAGAAGAAAACGACTATTTCCTCATACCGCTGGATCGTCCTTACCGTGTTCATCATCATCGCATTGATGTCACAACTCCTCTGGCTGACCTTTGCACCCCTCACCTCAGAGGTATCCCAACTCTATACTGTCACGGTCTTCGACATATCATTGCTCTCACTGGTCTGGCCACTGGTATTCGTCATAACAGCCATCCCTGTTGGCATCTTCATCGATAAAAAAGGATTCAAGATAAGCGTTAGCATAGGTGCCTTATTTCTTGCTGCATTCTCAATAATCAGGATATTCTCAGTAACACTTGACTATAATTTCACGATCCTCCTCATATCACAAACAGGAGCAGCAATCTCACAACCATTCATCTTTGGAAGTATCACAAAACTTTCAAGTACCTGGTTCCCTGAAAAAGAACAAGGTATCGCAACAGGCCTCGGTACAATCGGATTGTTCCTTGGCATGATGGTCGCACTGGCCATCACACCACCGTTGTATCTCTCCTTTGGATTAACCCGTCTTCTCATCATCTATGCATATATGTCAGTTGCAGCAACATTCTTCTTTATAGTCCTAGCAAAAGAAGGAACACTTGTGAGCACCGCTGACACCAGCGCATCATTCTCATTTCATGATCTTTGGACATTGAGCAAACATCGATCATTCCTCATCCTTGAGTTCGGATTCTTTGTTGTTGTCGGAGGATTCACAGCCCTTATGACCTGGCTTGAACAAATACTCAACTCCCTCCATGGGACAGGCATCGATGAAGCAGGTCTACTCGGCGGATTGATGATCATCGGAGGTATCATCGGGTCAATTGTAATACCTGGCATCTCAGATAAAATGAAACGACTGAAACCATTCATCCTTCTCGATCTGCTGATAGGATTGGCAACGCTTTATCTAATAGGTACACTCAGTGGTTTTATTCTCCTAGCTGTGATCTTCTTCATCATGGGTTTCTTCCTTATGTCGGCACTTCCATTGGTCCTAGAACTCTCCACTTATTTCTCAGACCCTGGCATGGAAGGCCGCGCATCATCTCTCCTCTGGTTCTTCTCTCAAGCTGGTTCCGTATTCCTCATTGTTATCATTGAACCGATCTATTCACTAGGGGGTAGCTATTTTTATTCAATCATCATCATCGTCGCATTGTGGGCAGCATCACTTTTATCATTCATCACCATCAAAGAAACATAATTTACCGTGTCTTTCCCTTTTTTCTCTTAAAAAATGAAGAGGTTTAGAGAAAATTATTTGAATGTAAGATATAATAGTTTTGTAGATGCCAATGAGAAAGATCCTTTTATTAGCAGGACTAGGCTTTCTACTTCTTTGTTCATCCGTACAATCATTCAGCCCCATCGGGGATTCCGAGCGAAACTCACTTTTTTTGGATCTCGATCAAACAGTGTATACACAAACCAATACCATCATACTATACAATCCCTATGAAGACATTGATTTTGAAACCATAAACCACTACAAAACAAATTTACATACCCATACTACAGAAAGTGATGGTTCAAGCACCCCTTCAGAGGTCATTTATCAGTACCATCACATTGGCCAGTATGATATCCTATCCATAACAGATCACAATAAGAACACATGGCCATGGAGCGACTGGATATCTGAAACCCCACTTGAATCATCCAAATCCTCAGAATATTATCCTGCCCTAGAAATGCTTGCCATTTCAGGAGATGAAATGTCACTAGGACACCACCGTAACAGCCTTCTGAATGATTATGGCCATGGTGGATTTTTCTCCTTTTTTGCATTTTGGTATATCCAACAACAAGAAGGTTTAGGTTTCTTTAATCACCCTGGCAGATATGATTACAGCGCAGATTGGTATCAACGATTCTTTGACGCATACAATGGATGTGTCATTGGCGTTGAGGTCTTCAATCAAGGAGATAGATATCCTAACGACCGACATCTCTGGGATGAAATCAATAAAGATAGAGATCCTGACGATCTCATCTGGGGCTTTTCAAATGACGACATGCATAAGATATCAAGCCATGCATTCAGGAACTACCAGCATTTCCTCATGGAAGACCTCACAGAACCTGAATTTAGAAAGGCAATGACCAATGGTGCATTTTATTTTTCATATGAACCAAACGGTGCAGATTCAGAAAGCCTGGCATATGGACAAGCGATGACACCTCGATTACAAAATGTTATCATCAACAATACCATTATCACAATCAATGGAGAAAATACCAATTCCATACAATGGTATGATCAAAACTCCCAAATCGTTGGAACAAACAATCAAATTGATGTTACCTCAA
This sequence comes from uncultured Thermoplasmatales archaeon, assembly GCA_964410735.1. GTDB lineage: Archaea > Thermoplasmatota > E2 > DHVEG-1 > DHVEG-1 > EX4572-165. Next base: position 23,050 of record CAYPIF010000023.1, on the reverse strand, counting down.
TCGAATCAAATTTTGTACGAGCTGTTCTTCGTAATGAATACGGATTGACATACACACAACCCTTTGGAATTGAAAAAATCTACCAGATACTTGATTAAATACACAATATTTAAGTGGAAAGCGCAAATAATTTCTGAATGCGGAATGTATGACCAAAAAACCTTAAAATTCTAGTAAGTTTTCTTGTTGTTTTAATCGTTGCTTTTAGCGGATGCAGTGACATCCAATCCAATGGGAGCCCAAAAGCAACCTGTTCTGCTGATCCCACCTCTGGTCAAATCCCTTTAACAGTATCCTTTATAAGAACCGGTACTGATACAGAGGGACGATAACCAGATATTTCTGGGCTTTTGGAGATGGTTTTACATCAGAAGAACAGAACCCGATCCACATATTTAACGAAGCTAGAGCGCATACCGTACGATTAACCGTGATAGATGACAAGGGAAACAGGGGAAGCAAGACCATCACCATTAATGCAACTGATACGTTTATTCCCACCTTGGATGACATCAATTTTGTTTATTGGATTAATGATAATGTAGCAAATTTAGTTCTCATTATAAATCAGATAACCGATTCCATAAACAATGAATCCTTTGAAAGTGTCCAGGGCTATTGCGAAACCATCAAGAATCTATGAGATGTACTTCCATACAAAATGGATGGTTTTACTGTGTCAATCCAAGCGTACCCTATAGGAAATGAATTTTTATCATATTTAGACTCGGCATACCAGTGGTCTGGCTATACCTATGGATGGACCGTTAGTTACGAAGAGGACAACATCGATGAAGCAAATGAACGGAGGGATATGGCAGATTATTATGGTAATCTCTCCATTGGATATCTTGATAATATTACTAAAATTATAGAACCATTTTTAACCAATCCATAGAAAAAAAACAACGGATGGACTTGTCGGGATTTGAACCCGAGGCCTCCTCCATGCCAAGGAGGCGATCTTCCGGTCTGATCTACAAGCCCGAAATAATTTCTTTTAAGATAGAGACCTGTAAAACTAATAGGGGGTCATATAATTTGCGCCTCGATTCTGTTAGATAAGTGAATCTTTTTATATAGCCCATTGGTTATATTGTTGGAAAAGCATGATATGCTTGGTTGAGGATGCTGAGGGTCTAGTACTATGATAGATGCTATTGAGTTCTATTTTTATTTGCTCATACTCTCAGGACTCATATCTTTAAATCTCTCAGTGTATATATGGTTAAAGTATTGGGCAACAAAAAAGATACAGCCCGCCCGAACATTCTCCCTCCTTTTACTGGGAGTATGCATCTGGGCACTCGGAAGTGCTTTGGCCATGATAGGCCAAAATCATTCATTAATCTATTTCTGGGAGCAGTTCAAGTATATTGGCATTCTTATCATACCACCCTCGTGGGCAATTGTATCACTTATATGGACTGGACGAAGTTCTTGGATGACACCCTTAAAGATTGGATCATTGTACATTGCGCCGGTTATCTTCATGGCCCTCATCTTTACTGATTCATATCACCATCTAATCTGGGAGAGAATAGAGTATCTTGGCTTTGGCCCATACACAATGACAGCTACCGTTCATGGTATCGCATGGTGGGCTATGTGGGTTTACTCCTATGCCCTTATTCTTATTGGTGTGATGTATCTTCTGAATGGTCTTTTAAACACTCGATACATTTATCAAAAACAAGCCTTACTTCTACTAATAGGTTCTTTAATCCCTTGGGTTACTAATGCCCTCTATGCGTTCAATATCGGGCCATATGCAATCGTAGATTTTACTCCTGCAGCATTCATCGTCACCGGTATTACGTATGCATGGGGTTTTTCGCACCTCCAACTTATTGACACTCCGCCCTTCGCCAAACATGCTGTTTTTGAACATTTAGATGACCCGGTTTTTGTTTTTGATTCGAATTACCGATTACTTGAAATCAACCCCTGTGCAGAGGCATTATTTCAGCTCAAGGGAAAGGAGTTGATTGGGGCGGATACGGGCGTCGTTTTTGCGAACCAACCCACTTTGATTACTCTCTTTAAATGTTCTGAAAATAGTATTTCTGAATTCTCCTTTGAACATGACAATAAAAAGCAGGTATTTGATGTTCATGTTACTTCGCTCTCTGATAAAAAAGATCAGTGCATCGGTTATCTACTCTCATTACGGGATATAAGTGAAAGAAAGAAAACAGAGGATGCTTTGTTAGATAGTGAGAAGAAGTTTCGCACTTTCACTGAGTCTGCTTCAGTTGCTATCATGATCCATCAATATGATAAATGGATCTATGCGAACCCTGCTGCTGAGAGGATAACTGGCTATTCCAATAGTGAACTTCTCTCAATGTATTTCTGGGAGTTTGTTCATCCTGATTACACAGATACCATCATTCGCCAGGGACGAGCAAGACAATTAGGAGAGAATCCAAAGAACCATTATGAGTTCAAGATAATCTCTAAAAAGGGGACGGTGAAATGGGTTGATTTTAGAGCAAAATCGATACAGTACCAAGGAAAGACCGCTGCATTGATCATTGCAATTGATATCACCGATAGAAAACATGCTGAGGAAACCATGGATAAACAACTTGCTGCGATTACCTCTTCAATAGATGGTATTGCAATCTTGAATCCTCAACAGATCTATGAATATGTCAATGATGCCCACGCAACCATTTATGGGTATGGTTCTACCGATGAATTGATCGGGAAGAGCTGGACAATGCTGTATGAGGATGATGAACTGCATCGTTTTCAAGAAGATATCATACCTCAGTTGAAAAAAGAGGGGCGATGGCGTGGTGAAGCAGTTGGACGGAAGAAAAATGGAACCGCATTTGATCAAGAGGTAACATTAACAACCCTTTCTGATGGTGGTTTGATATGTGTTGTTCGTGATATCACTAAACAGAAGATGGTGATTAATGAACTTCAAGATGCCCATGTGCTTCTCTATACGGTCAATAAGGATCTAGAACGTAAGGTGAAAGAGAGGACTGCACAGATCGAGAAATTGATCAAACAAAAAGATGATTTCATCAACCAACTCGGTCACGATCTTAAGACACCGTTGACACCCATGATGGTGCTTCTTCCTTTGTTAAAAGAAAAGGTTCAGTCAGAGAAAGATAATGAATTGTTCGAGGTAGTCATCCGTAATGTTTATTTCATGAAGGATCTGGTCAATAAGACCATTGATCTAGCAAAGTTGAACTCTGACAGAATCGAGTTCTCAATGGAATCTATTGATATTGCTGATACAACATCCCTTGTCATTAAGAACAATCAGGTCCTTTTCGAGAAGAACCATATTAACATTATCAATCATATCATTGAGCCTTCGTTCGTCATTGCTGATAGTTTACGGTTAAGTGAGGTATTCAATAATCTCATCACAAATGCAATCAAATATATGCCAAAGGAGGGCGGGACCATCACAATTGATGCAAGTGAGGATCGGAACATGATCATTATCTCCGTAAAAGATACAGGTATCGGTATGACAGAGGAACAATTGAATCAGATCTTCGATGAGTTCTACAAGGCCGATGAAAGTCGACATGATCTTGATTCCAGTGGACTGGGTCTGACGATCACAAAGAAGATCATTGAGAAACATGGTGGTTCTGTCTGGGCAGAGAGCGAGGGGAAAGGAAAAGGCTCAACGTTCTATTTCACATTGCAGAAGGCTAAAGAGGAGGATCAGAAAGTATCACCGGCTGAACAAATAGAATAGATACAAAAACTCTTACACGGTTCCATCTTATATTGATACAATGCAATTGAGAAAAAAGCAGTTGGAAATTTTTTTGCAGAAGGTTCCGGATTTTACAAACCCTCAGGCATCACTGGAACAGTATCAAACACCCGCTGTTATCGTAGCAGATATCATCTATGAGGCTTTTTGTTCTGAAGATATCATGGGTAAAGAGATCATTGATCTTGGATGTGGTACAGGGATAATCTCCTTCGGTGCATACATGGCCCATGCATCAAAAGTAACTGGTGTTGATGTTGATAAAAATTGTATTGAAACAGCACAAGGGTTTGCAGATGAACATCAATTATCCGTTACGTTTCTTTGTCAGGATGTTTCAACTGTAGATATAAAAGGTGATACGGTTCTGATGAATCCGCCGTTCGGTGCACAGAAATCAAATCTCCATGCGGACAGAGCATTCATTGAGAAAGCATTTGAGATCGCTCCGGTCATCTACTCTCTTCATCTCGCTTCGACCATTCCATTTATCACAAAGCGTATCACGGCATTGAAAGGACATATATCCTTTCAAAAAGTATATAAATTTCCATTGAAGGGTGTTTTCGCATTTCATAAGAAGGAGAAAATGAATGTGGAGGTTACCTTGCTAAGGATTCTTCACGGAGCTGATTAAGCATAATCAAGAGATACCAGAGCTCCGTGTTCTCCAGTTTATTTGCAACATAGATCGAACCCCAGAACATGAGCTTGTCCTTCACTCGTTCCTTTATCGGTAGTGCATTTGCCAGCCAGAGGATATTTCGAACAAAGACATCATGAGCCTTATCATTACCAATAGTAAGCTCCGGATGAACAACCGAAAGGATCACTCGGCCAGATCCATAATAGGTTGCAACAATGGCCTTTTTACCTTTTATTGTCTCATCATAAGGATCATCAGTACCTTTGAACTCAGCGAGGGTATAAACATCTGGCATGAACAAATTGAGCAATCGTGGGCCCGCCACCAGAGGAGCATTCCCAAGCATGACCCGCACCCGATCATTATAATATGGTTCGTAAATCGGTAGATCTACTTGTTCGATACGAATGGCCGCTCGTGAAACCGGGAGCTGACCAGCAAGTTTTATCACATCAGCCTTCTTGATCCAGAAAGAATACTGAAGAATGGTTTCAAACGCGCTTGCGTCCGTGTACACATTCGCTAAACCGAGCATTGGTGTAAAACTCCATGAGCCAGTTGCTTTTTTCAACGGGATTTTATAACCCCTTGGAAGGTTGACAACTCCAAGGGATCCAAATGTTGAATCCCCACATATCCCATAGAACCCTCCGCCTCTTCGAACGAATTTTTTTAATTCTGTACGATACTCCATTGGTGAGTTCCATCCACCAAAACCGCCTGGCCCCACCACAACATCAATGTCAAGCTTCTCAAGTTTTCCTTGTTGAACATCACCAGTACGCCATCGGTCCCAGAACTCATAGACCTCAAAAGTTACACCATATTCCTTCTCAGCTTCTTTCAATATATGTTTGTAGATCATCATCCCGATCTTTGCAGGTATATCGAGGATATCCCATCGTTGCCAGATAAATGCCACCTTGATGGTTTGTTTTTTATCAAGAATACCTGCTGTGGATGTTGGAACGATTGTTGGAAGGATCAATAAAATGATCATAAAAAGTGATAAAGATGTAAGCAGATGGTTCTTTTTCATCATATTCCCCTTTACAGTAAGATATGGGTGTTAAAGGTATAAATGTGTTTACCTAAGGATACAGGATATAAAAAGAGAAATGAAAATAAAAAAAATGAAGAGGGGGCATCCCCCAAGAAATTCCTAACCAATTTTTTTAGAATGATGGAATTTCTATTGCTGGAACCTCAGCTCCGAACACATATTTTGCTGAACCTAAGAAAAAGGTAAAGCTTTGCATTGGCATTTGTTGTGGTATATGTATATAAATGCCATGGAATCGGAGCATGAAACCAAGTTGACTACCAGTATAGGTTTCAACCTCGAATGGTGAGAGTTTCAATACCGCAGTGGTGCTAGGTACGGGGAAGAGCTCTGAGAGTTCACCATATTTCCAGAATGTCACTGGTTTAACGAAATCTGTAGACATCTTTTTAAATGGATTGAGATCATAGCCCCATCCTTCACTAATGACAAGTTGACGATCCTGCAGCATCTCTGAACCAAGAACATAGGTTACTATTTTTGAAAGGAGTGGAAAGTCTTCACCATTAAGGTATTTAAGAAGCAGATTTATCAGTAAACCCTTATCTGTCGTTGATTTTAAGAGATCGAAGAGGTCTGATAATTGCAATTGTAACAGTGAGAGTTCCCCTGCATTCAATAAAATCGTTTCTTCTGAAAGGGATCCATCAGCGTTGACCATCGCATATTCAACAGCGTAGGTTTCTTCTGATTGGGTCGGTGTCGCAGCAATTAATGGAGCAACTGATGCACTAATAAAAAGTGCGATGACCCCAATAATCATGGTTTTCTTCATATTAACCTTCATATTTTTTGGCCTCCGTAATTTAATCCGAAATTTATATTACTTTCATTCATTCTTATATAGTATATTTTATTTAAACTTTTCTTTAAAATAAGTGAAAAGGATGCTGCCGCTTTCGTTCAGCATTCAAAAAAGTTGAGTGGTCATCAAAAATAATTAGGTTGACAAAAGCAAAGAAATAAAAAACAGAGAAGAATACCGTTTCGTTTAAAAACAGATATCTATAACTGGTAAAAAACAATGAAACCATCCGAAAGTATAATAATGTATTACTTTATCTGCTTTCGGCCTATAGAGTAATAACTGACATGGAACGTGATCGAAGTGACACGGAAAAAAACAAAGAAATTTCGAGGTTCAATGACACATGGCCGAGGGAAAAAAGGCGGTCGTGGTGCAGGTTTACGTGGCGGAAGAGGCAACGCAGGACTACATAAACATAAGTTCATGCATCTTCTGAAATACATGCCTGAAAATCACCTAGGCGTACATGGATTCAAACGACCACAGGAAACGATAAAAAAGGACGTTGCTATTAATGTAGGGCAACTCGAAGAACGTTTCCCAGGCAAAAAGAAGATAGACCTTCAAAAAGAAGGGTTCACTAAACTTCTTGGTGGCGGGAAAATAAAATCCAGCATGGAGATTACCATTGAAAAAGCGACCCCTAAAGCCATTGAAAAAATCGAATCATTACAAGGTAAGGTCAATATAGCAGAATAAAAAAAATTGAACAACGGGTTTGGATATGGCAGAAGAAAAGAAAAGTTATCTATACAAGCTTAAACCTCTGATCGAACGTTGGCCAGCCATCAAGAAACCAGAAGGACATGTAACATTCAGAACGAAGATTTTCTGGACCGCACTAAGTTTGGTCATTTATTTCATTATGACGAACATCATGATTTTCGGGTTGAAAACTGATGTTATCGATCTGTTCGCCAATTATCGGTTTATCATGGCTGGTGCATCTGGCTCACTTATGCATCTTGGTATCGGCCCTATCGTTACCGCATCAATTATTCTACAATTGTTCGTTGGTGCAAAGATCATTAATCTTGATTTATCCAAATCCGAGGATAAAGCAATCTATCAAGGATCACAAAAAATCCTTGTCATCGTTATGATATTCGTTGAAGCCATACCTCAAATCTTCGGATATTTAGAGCCGACAAACGGACTTGTCAATATGGCTGGCGGGATGGGCGCTAATCTTATTATAATCGCTCAACTGGTGATTGGTGCTATCATCGTGTTCTTTATGGATGAGACCATATCAAAGTGGGGTATCGGATCAGGTATATCCCTCTTTATTGCTGCTGGTGTCTCTCAATCCATTTTCACTGGTACTTTCAATTGGTTACCCGTTCAAGGTGGTATTGTCAGTTTAAGTAATCCACCTGCAGGAACGATACCTGGAACCTTTTATCTTTCCACTCAATTGAGTCTAAGTGAGATTGCCAGTGGTGGTTACCAATCGATATTCCTTGGTGCGCCTAGTGTAGGGTATCAAAATGCTATCGTTCCACTGCTTGGTACCTTGTTCATTTTCTTCCTTGTTGTTTATGTGGAGTCATCTCGTATAGAACTTCCTCTATCTCATGGAAAGGTAAGAGGGGCTCGTGGGAGATATCCTATTCGTTTGATTTATGCATCTAACATTCCTGTTATCCTTATGGCTGCACTTCTTGCAAATGTGAACATGTTTGCCATGCTTCTGTATCAATCCAACCTACCACTTTTGGGTAATCAATGGTGGATAGGTAAGTATGATCTTACGGTAACTACACAACCACTTGCAGGTGGTGCTTGGTACCTTTCAAGTCCGGGTGGTGTCAATAGTTGGTTGATGCCGATCTTAGCCGGTGGATACGGTGGTCATGCAGCCTGGCAGTATGCAGCAAAGGTCATCATTTATCTTGTTGTACTTATCATTGGTTCCATCTTGTTTGCTAAATTTTGGATCGAAACAACGAATATGGGGCCTGCAGATGTGGCAAAACAAATCCAAAGTTCAGGGATGCAGATACCTGGGTTCCGTCGGGATCCACGGGTGTTGAAAAAAGTCCTTGAGCGATATATTCCTGTTGTCACGGTAATTGGTGGTGCTGCTGTTGGTGCTCTTGCAGGATTTGCTGATGCTATTGGAACGGTTGGTAATGCAAGTGGGACAGGTGTGCTGTTAACGGTAGGTATCATCATTAAATTGTATGAGGATATTGCAAAAGAGCAGGCCATGGAAATGCATCCGGTCCTGAGAGGATTCTTTGGTAACGAATAACTATAAGATAAGCATCTCAGAAGGTGGGGTCTTATCACCTTAAGGGCAATAGATGCCCTTTCTTTATCTATTTAAGGAAAAGAAGAGTTTAATTGGAGAGAAATATGCAAAAAATGAATAAGAGTGCACAGAGCAGTCAGCTTCTTATCCTGATGCTTCTTATGTTCGTGATGCTTTTCATCTTTGGGGATCCGGGTATCAGTGCAATGATATCAAACTCATTAAACATCATATTCTATCCGTTGATAGGATTTAGTGGTAATTTTCCAGTCCTCACACTTGTGCTTGCTGGTATCATCGTCGTGTTTCTCTCATCATTCTTTCAGAATCTGTTCACTGATTGGAAGAAAATGGGAGAATCCCAGGAAATAACAAAGGCATTCCAGAAGGAATTGACCGCGGCACGTAAAGATGGAAACACGAACAAGGTGAACAAGCTTATGAAGATGCAACCAGAGATCATGAAACGGCAGACAGAGGCATCTAGTGGTATGATGAAACCAATGTTGTTTTTGTTCTTGTTCATTGTCCCGATTTTTATGTGGCTGCGTTTCTTTTTGGGTGGTCTTGAATATTATTATTTCACGGTCCCCTGGGATGCTAGTGTCTCGTTGTTCAGTAAACCATTTCTCTGGCAGGCATGGCTGTGGCTGTACCTTATTTTTTCAATGGTGGTTGGCCAGGTGATACGTCAGGGTTTGAAATGGATAAGCTGGTCTAACTGGTGGAAGGAAACAAAACCGAAGATCTTACCTTTTATGAAGTAATTATGGTAACAATAACCATTAGCGGCACACCGGGCAGTGGGAAATCAACAATTGCTCGGATGCTCAAAGATCGTCTTGATCTCCCTTATGTGTATTCAGGTTTGATCTTTCGGATGATCGCTGAGAAACATAACATGAATCTAGCGGAGTTCGGAAAGTATTGTGAACAGCATGATAATGTTGACCGTGAGCTTGATGACAAACAACTTGAGATATTACAGAATGGTAATGTGATAGTAGAGGGGCGTCTTGCTGGTTGGATTGCTCATTTAAATCAGATCCCGGCTTTTAAGATAATGATTGATGCTGATATCCTTGTGCGTGCGCAACGTGTGGTAATGAGAGAAGAGGGAACGGCCGAACAAAGGAAGGAAGAAATCGAGAAACGGGAGAAAAGCGAACGGAATCGATATAAACGCTACTATAACATCGATCTTAAAGACACCTCTATCTATGATCTTGTGGTTGACTCCTCAGATAAAAACCCTGATGAGGTTATTGAAGAGATCATTGCGCTTCTGTAAGCTACAGTTTTTTATAGAGTAGTGATATGAAGGATTTGAGAGAATGAAAGAACAACCTCATATGTTACCTTCAGACATTAAACGTGAAAGAATCGTTAAAATCGATGCGGTCACCAATCCCCATTATGGAAAATCTCCTTCAGACCGAACCGTTGATGACCTTCTTCATGCAGGAATGATCCTCCTAGATAAGACCTCTGGTCCCACGGCCCATCAGATCGATTCGTGGATCCGCGAGATGCTTCATATCTCTAAGGTGGGTCATGCAGGAACCCTTGACCCACGGGTCACCGGTGTTTTACCCATTGGTATCGGTCGAGCCACTCGTGCTCTTGAAGTGTTATCTGTGGCTGGAAAAGAGTATGTTGGTGTGATGAAACTTCATAAGGATGTGAAAAAGGAAAAGGTACTTTCCTTGTTCAAAGAGTTTCATGGTGAGATCAGTCAGCTGCCACCGGTTCGTTCTGCAGTCAAACGAGTAAAAAGGACACGGACCGTGTATTACTTTGATCTGCTGGAGATACAGGATCGTGATGTCTTGTTCCGTGTTGGCTGTGAAGCAGGTACCTATGTACGGACGCTCTGTGTTGATATAGGAAAACAACTTCGTTCTGGTGCACATATGGTTGAATTACGCAGGACCCGTGTAGGAGGATTTCACGAGGATGAACTTGTTAATCTCCATGATTTGAAGGATGCATATATGTTCTGGAAAGAGGACGATGATGAAACAGAGATAAAACAGGTCATTCGACCATTGGAATCATTGTTCAATCCATTACCTAATATCATTATCCGAGATTCCTCAGTTGATGCGGTATGTCATGGTGCAAATCTTGCATTACCTGGTGTTGTTTCTCTTGATTCAGGTATTGAAACGGGGATGCTTGTAGCCGTTCTCACCCTCAAAGGCGAAGGGGTTGCAACAGGCAAAGCGATGATGAGTACTGAAGAAATATTTGAGAAGGATTCTGGCATCTGTGTTGACATTGAGAGAGTGTTCATGAAGAAAGGGACGTATCCGCCTATCTGGAAAAAGCATTAAAAGGAGTGCTTTATTACCCTACCACTGATTTTCTGCCGAGGTGGCACAGCCCGGAACTGCGCGAGACTGGAAATCTCGTGGGAGCAATCCCGCAGGAGTTCAAATCTCCTCCTCGGCGTTTTATTTATAACTTTTTATTATAATTTATACTATTATTAAGAAAAATATTTTGTAAATGAACTTATCAATCTATACTGTTAAAAAATTAAGGGCAAAAGAATATTTAGGATTTATCTAATGATACGAATCAAAACCGGATTAGCATTTGGATAAAGAATATAATTATCCCTGGCAGCATTTCATATTGCTTTTCATCAATTCCTTATAATCCCCGAGAACCTCATGCACCCAGCAGTCATCGTTACCTGCACTCTCACGAAAGACCAATGCCATGATATATGCCAATTCTTTCACGGTTGCACCAGCTTCAAGGGCACCTTTGAAATGTTTCCTGACACAGGGTGCACTGCGTCCTTTGATGGCCATCGCGAAGCAGATGAACTGATATGTTTTTTCATCAATCATTCGTTTCTCTTCATATATTTCATCGATTTTGTCAAGTTCCTTTGAGAATTCAGGGAACCATTCTTCAAGTATTCTCATATCTTTGTTTCCCCCTTATTTCAACATATGTACTATTTCATCTTTTGTTGGTACGCGCCCAACGATCTTCACATTTCCATTGACCACGACTGCAGGAGTCATCATCACACCACGATCGATGATATCGTTGAGATCCTCAATTTTTACTATCTCTGCATCTATTCCCTGTTCTTTCAGTGTTTCACGTACTATTTTTTCGGTTTTCTTGCATTTCGGACAACCGGTTCCTAATATCTCTATTTTCATCATATCACCTTTAACCACTTATCATACCATAACTAAATCCTACAGCTGTTGCAATGAGGATAACTAACGCAAAATATACCAATGCTTTTCTGGTTCCCATCACCCGGGTTATTACGATCATGTTAGGTAGGCTTAAAGAGGGACCCGCAAGGAGCAATGCCAATGCTGGACCACCACCCATCAAACCAGTAGTGTACCCAAAAAGATTACCTACGATTGCGACTTCAAGTAACGTCGGCATATAAAGAATCGCACCGATAACTGATGCAAGGAAACATGAGAAGATATCATTTCCACCGATATACGGTGCTACAGCAACACCAACAGCATTAGCAGGATCAGCATCCGGTATGAAATACGCAGCTGTTCCACCGATGATACCCACAATGAACACACCGATAAGGAGAACCGGGAAAATCTTCTTTGTTAGATCCCATGTTGAAAAACCCCAGTTTTTTACCTCATCTCGAGTATAGTAAAATATCAGTACTATTGATACAAGAATTGTAAGGAGATAAACAATCGATAGTTTCGGAATCCAGGGGATATAGTTGCTGCTTGCGGCACCTATCACAAGAATAAGAACGAGTGAGATGAAAAAAACCAATGAAACCCAGAGTGGGCGGGTGCTAATCTCCTGATCAGTTTGACCACTTACTATCATTGTATCTTTCTTTTTCTCTTTTTCTTCCTTTCTGAAGATAAATGCCATCAGTAAGCCTATCAGGATTGCCATAACAATTGCAGAGATCGCTCTAGCTAGTCCAATATCATACCCAAGGACTTGTGCGGTTAGTACAATAGCAAGGATATTGATCGCTGGGCCTGAGAAGAGAAATGCTGATGCGGGGCCTATCCCGGCACCACGTTTGTATATACCGGTGAATAAGGGGAGAACGGTACAACTACATACAGCAAGAATCGCACCGGAAACTGAAGCTACTGAATATGAGAGATATTTTTTTGTGTCTGCACCAAAATATTTTATCACTGCATCCTTTGATAAAAAGACTGCTATTGCTCCAGCTATGAAAAAAGCAGGTATCAAACAGGTTAATACATGAGCTGAAAGATATTCTTGAAGAGCTGTCAGTCCTGCATAAAAAATATCTAACGGAGACATTACTAAAATCTCCTTATACAGGTTAGGTAATTATTTCTAAAATTATTATTTACATTTTGTGAATTGCGTATTTTCAATTCAAATATTTGCAATATACTTTTCCCTAAATTTTTGTTGAATGTATTTGATTTTGATGTACAACACATTAATGAATATAAGTATTTTCGAATATTTAAATATTACTATTAATTGATACTGTCGCCCCTATAATCTCCTAACGGCAGCAATGATATTGTAAATCTCATCATAGGAACTACGTATCATAATTCGGGTTCCATCTTTTCTTTCATCAATTAATCCCGCAATTTTAAGAACTTTAAGATGTTGGGATACATTCGGTTGAGATTTTCCCGTTTCTGGAATGATCTCACAGATACATTTTTCATCGTTCTTAACAAGTTCAAGAATCTTAATTCTTGTCGGATCGGCTAACGCCTTGAATACATCGACCTCATTCATCAAAACTATATAAGTAATTTCGAATGTTTAAATATTTTCATATTCAATAAATGCGTTTTTTACACCCTCATAAAAGATAAATCTTGAAAAGATAAAATCATTATTTTACTGGCAAATATGTTTTCAAATCTCATCCTCGGCTTTTTATACTATTAAATGAAAAAGAACTTCTTATAAAAAATTTACAGAGTCGTAGGGTTAGAATTCATTATTTGAAATCGTTCTTCATATGAATTGGCAATGTAAAATAAAAAGTACTGCCCTTACCCAACCCCTCGCTTTCAGCCCAGATAATACCCCCATGCATCTCAATGATTCTTTTTGTGATTGGCAGGCCAAGACCGCTACTATCAAAATCATGGCGACTCGTGTCAGCTTTATAAAACTCGTTAAAGACTTTTTCAAGCTGCTCAGAGGTCATTCCGATACCCATATCCTTTATTGAGAGGATGATTGATTTTTCATCCTCTTTATGGCCTATAGTAATGATTGATTTAGCCTTATCCGTATACTTCACTGAATTGTTAAGGAGATTGCAAAACACCTCATTTAACTGTAATCTATCCGCATTGATTGATACACTTTCAGGGATGTTATTTTCAATCTTTATGTTCTTTTCTTTAAAAAGCATCTTATTCCTATCTATGATACCATTGACCTCATCATAAAGATCGATTCTTTCAAGATGAAGCACCGTGCTTGGTGATTTCAATTGAGCAAGCTGAATGGTCTTTACGACAAGGTTTTTCATGTAAGACACATTTCTATTCGCCACACGTAAAATCTCCCTCTGCCGAGGGTCATTGACTTTATTTTCAAGGATCGGCAAAAGTTGTGATAAAGGCCCAAGTGGATTCTTTAGATCATGCCCAAGCTGTGCGATGAATTCATCTTTCTGGCGAAGCACCTGTTGAATCTCTTTTGTACGTTCATCGACTTTTCTTTCCAAATCTTGGTTTAATTGTTTAAGCTCATCATGGGCTTTCTTTATTTTAATTTGTGATTCCTTGATAAGGGTGATATCTCTGTAATCCTCAATGATACCAATAAGACCGCCTTTTTCATTTCTGTATGGTACTACGGAGAGGAGATATGGTTTTCTTTCCCCTGATAATATAACACGGGTTTCTTCCTGTTCAAAACCCTTCCCTGTTTTCATTACAATTTCAAGCGGACAGTTATCCGTACCGCAATGAGGTGAGCGTATGTGCTCACTGCATTTCATACCGATTGCTTGGCCCTGAGGTATATCCGTCATTTCACTCATTTTTTTGTTTAAAGCTAGGATTCTCCGCTCTTTGCTTACGATTCGTACGCCGTCTGCAGTAGCATCAAGGATAACCTCAGTCTTCTTTTGTTCTTCTTTTATTTTCTCTTTTACCCTTACCATCTCCGTGATATCCTTAGAAAATCCGAGATATCGTTCAGCAGATATGCGAACGGCATCAACATACCACCATCGTTTAGTTCCGTCTTTATGTATGAAACAGCACTCACAATCTGCATATCCTTTTAGTTTTAATTGTTGGAAAGTATCTAACGCCATGTGGCTACAATCAGGGTGTGCCATATCAGCGATGGTTTTCTTCAATAATTCTTCTTTTGTATAACCTGTTATAAGAGTTGCTGCCTTGTTTACTTCAACATATTTTCCTTGTTCATCTGTAATAAAAATACCATCTGGTGCATTATCGATATATGCCCGATATTTCGCCTCACTTTCCTTTAAGTTCTTTTCAACTCTCTTTTTTTCGGTGATATTTCTACCCATGACTAATACTTTTTTTTCACCTGAGATGGTGACTAATTGTAAAATATTTTCAAACCAGACGAGGTGTCCTGATTTATTTTTTGCTAACCACTCAAATTGTTGAGGCCCCTCATTTGCGGCCTTCTGTATCCACTCAAATGCATCTTGTTGTGTATACGGTGGTTGATTTATGCTTAAATCGCCAACGTTTAATTTCTTGATCTCATCTTTTGTATAACCAAATATATCCATGGTTGTTTTGTTTACGTCAATGATTTTACCCGTAGTATAATCATGAACAAAAATTGCATCAGTTGAATTGTTGAAGATTGTGCGATAATTTTCTTCTGAGATCTTTAGATCTTCCTCAATCTTTTTTCTTACTGTGATATCACGTGCAAGTCCCAGAACATACTCCCCATCATCTAAACAAATTTTAGATACCGATATCTCCACATCATAGATCGTGCCATCTTTCCGTTTATGACGAGTATCAAAAATCACTGGAGGATCCTCAACTTTAAGAGATTTCCAATATCGTATCTTATCATCCTTCTCCTCCGTATCTTGGTCAATATCAAACACAGTCATACCAAGTAACTCCTTCTTTGAATACCCCGTATGTTTCACCGCTTCACTATTAACCTCCAAAATTTTTCCTTCCGCATCATGAAAAAAAAGCATATCAGATGAATGCTCCACGAGATTCCTGAACTTCTGCTCACGTTCCTTTAAGTTCTTTTGATGTCGAATGGTATCGGTTATATCTATTACGGTTCCAATAATAAAAGATGGTTTTCCATCAGAATCCTTGACTGGCGAAACAGAAAGATTAACCCATTTTATATCACCGTTTTTTGTGATGTATCTTTTATCCATTCTATATTTGATGTCTGCGGTGGCTTTCTGTAACATTTTATTAATAACAATGCTCTCTCTTTTATGATCATCAGGATGAGTAAGGTCTTTTACATTCATCCCTAGTAGTTCCTTCTTTGTATAACTAACGATCTTGACGAATTCATAATTAATGTCAAGGATCGTTCCATTTACATCTGCAATTACAATACCATTGTTTGAACTATTGAAGATATTCCTAAATTTTTCCTCACTTTTACGTTGTTGTTCCACCGTATCCATTTTCTCAGTGATATCCTCTGCGATACCAACCGTTCTATTTTTACCTAACACAGGAAAATTACGGGACCAGATCCATTTAACCCGTCCGTCCTCCATGACAATACGATATTCTTGATCGAAGTATTCACCGTCTTCTTGTTCCCGCCGACATGCCGCCCAAAATAATTCCTGATCATCAGGATGTACGCGGGTAGTATACGCATAAGGATCTGATAGTACCTTTTTAACGGGCATCTCCCATACCCGTTCATAGGACGGGTTTACATAAATAAAGTTATGATTTTCAGTATCATATATATAGAGTACTTGATGGAGATAATCAAATATTTGTCTTAGTTCATCTTCATTTTCTTTTGGTTTGTCTTCAATACCATTCTTTTTATCGATTTCGATTGAACTGGCCTGAACTGCAAAGATAACATCTTTATCCGTAAATAAAGGTGAAAATGTTGTGACATACCATTTTTTAGTTGAGTTGAATGTAAAAAAAAACTCATACTTTGCAGGGCGACCTGTTTGTACAACCTCTTGGATCCGTTTATAATACTCATCGCTCTGCGTTTCAAACACATCATGTAGTGATTTCCCAATAACATCCGTCTCATTTAGTTGGAGGTTTTCAAGAGCTTTTTTATTGCAATAAATTATTTTGCCATCGATGTCATAAATGATAACATCAAAATCAATGTTGTTTAGTATACTTTTATAAATACCATTTCTCAAAAACTCGTTATCATCATAATATCCACTCATGCCCATACAGAGACCTCAAGTTGCCACAGTAAAGATACTTCCCCTATCCGTTGTTTTTTTCAATAACTGAGTAAATAATATAAATTTTGTGAATTATTCAATAAGTATCACGCATAATATTGAGTGTCATTCCAAAAGTTACAAAAAAAAGATAAGACACATACTCTAATTAAGAAGTAATGCGAATTCTTTTCAATTTTACATCTTTACATATAAAAAGTATTATGATAAGGGGCTGGAAAACAAATGGATTCCGCAATTTCTCTGTAAAAATTATTTCGAATGCTAATCAGAATGATTAGGTTTAAGAACCTGTCTGAGAATTCAATTTTTTCACGATATTTTGTGCTAAAATGGTATTTCATATTCAAAAAAAGCCCCGAGTTTCCGATAACAAAACATATTTTAAGCGATCTTGAATTATTTCTCGGACAAGCTCTAAAAATATTTCAAATCAGTTCTTGACCATTAAATCAAAATTACAACAGCAGTACGTTGTTAAAAAAAGAGTTGAGCCATACCATAATAAAAGGGGGAAAAGAGAGGCATATATGATACAGCTCAAGTAGTGTTAATCTACGTAATAGTTAGACATATCATCTGAATTGCACATCGTTTTTATTCCGGGATCTAGGTAGAATTCGTTACTTTTGTCATTGAATTTTTCGATTTTATACACGATTGCTTTTATGATTCCTTTTGGGGGTGCATCTTGTTTAATCATCCGTATCCTTAATGAGTCTAGTTGTTTTTGTTGCACTTTTGTTAATGATGAGAGATACGGTTGAATGTTTTTCATAGTTCGTTCGAACTCATAACAATCATAAGTATCATTTCCGTCCGAGTATTTGAAAAATGAGTTTTTCCATTTTTTGGATATGCGCGGTTTTTCATGTTTGTTATTTTCATTTTTTCACCTTGTTTTTTGACGATATACTGATGTTTTTGAGAAAATAAAAGCATTTTTTCCAATTGATTTCCAAAATGTTCCCAAACCATTCCCAATTTACTCCAAACTCAAGAAGAACTGCTGGCTTCAGCACAGTGAAAAATTGTCATATTACATCTAAAAATTTGGCAGCCAGTTATAAAAATACAATAGTAACAAAAATACAAAACATTATTTAACATTGGTCTGAATATAACGAGACATTTCATGCAAGTAAATCCTTTGATTCTCCCAGGTCTTATTGCTTCATCAATAACATTACTATTAGCGATACGTGTTTATACTGAAAACAAAAATAAAATGCAGAATAAAATCTTTACTTTGCTCATGGTCTGTTTTTTCATTCTTTCCCTCGCCTCATTTCTCATTAATTTATTAACTGAGGATACATATATTCTGCTGATTGGAAGGATTTTTTACTTTGCAGGGATTTATTCACCTGTTTTTTTTCTTCATTTTAGTCTTATTTTTCCCAATGCAGCTCTAAGTAAACGAAGTCTTTATTTTTTAATCTCCCAATATTTCATCTGTTTTCTTTTATATGTTTACTTAATCTATAATTCATCTGTTGCAGATATCGCAAAAACCAAGTATGGAAATCATTTCTATTTTAATTCTCAAACATTCTTCATTGGATTTTATATCTCTTTTATGTTGTTATTAACGGTGGTAAGCACTTTTTATAGGTATAGGACCGTAAAAACCATCATTGAGAAACAGCAGATAAACAATATTTTCTATGGAGGATCTATCGCAATAATAGTTGTCATTGCACATATCGTACTCCTTTATTTTGATGTTAAAACGTATTATATGATACCTCTTGCAGTATCCATTTTTTCATTATTTATTGCTGCTGCAATCCTCAAATTCAAATTATTTTTATACAAACCCATGGAAGATTTACTATTGGAAAAAGATAAAGTCGCGCTCTTAAGTCGTGATAATTTGGAAAAGGAGGTTGAGGCTCGAACATCTGCCCTTATATCCTCAAATGAAAACCTTGAAAATAAAATCCTAGAACTTGAGAGAACGCAGTTGGAATTGAAAAAGACCGTTCAGGATAAAGAATTGCTGTTAAAGGAAGTTCACCATAGGGTAAAAAATAACCTGCAGATAATCTCAAGCCTCATCTATCTTCAAAATCGTAAGATAGATGATAAAAAACTTATTGACATACTCAATGAGGTCAATACCCGTATCCAGTCAATGTCCCTGGTCCATGAACGCATCTACAAATCTAATCAATTTAAAAAAATAAATTTAAAAGAATATGCGCAAACGATCGTCAATGAGCTTATCAGCGTTTATAATATCGATACACAGGATATCAAAGTGACCATCAACATTGACAAGGGTATATTTTTGACCATGGATACATCAATTTTAACGGGTTTAATCCTAAATGAACTGATTACAAACGCCATGAAACATGCATTCCCTAATAATTCAAATGGGAAAATCTATATTGAATCAGAATCAAATGAAAAAGAGATAGTGATCATTGTTAAAGATAACGGATTTGGACTACCAAAGGATATTGATATTCAACACACAAAGACGTTAGGTCTTCAGTTGGTGAATAACTTGGTCCGGCAGCTTGGGGGGCATCTTGAGATAGAGACTGGTGGACATACCATCTTCAAAATGTATGTACCGAAAGAACAGACAAAGGGGGAGGCATAGTGATTGAAATATTGATCGTTGAAGATGAATCCATCGTGGCACTTGCATTACAGGAAATGGTAGAGCAACTTGGTTATCAAGTGGTTGGAAATGTCCTTACTGGTGAAGAAGCGGTTACAAAGGCGATTGCCCTTAAACCTGATCTCATTTTGATGGATATTCGACTAAAGGGAATGATGGATGGAATCGAGGCAGCTCAGAAGATCCGTAGTAAAACAGAGATCCCAATAATCTACCTTACTGCATATGGCGATGAAGAAACGGTTCATCGGGCAAAGAAAACGGGACCATCAGCATATATCATCAAACCATTCAATGAGCTTTCATTGCGTAGTAATATTGAAATCGTGCTGCTTCAACAAAAATTAAAGGACAAACTCCGTGGTACAAAGCAGCATCTTGAAACAATCATAAACAACATTTCTGATATGCTCATCTGTTTTAATGAAGAGAATCGTTTAACATTGTTTAATGCTGCTGCTGAAACAATAACAGGATATTCACAGAGAGAACTCTTAAATAAAAACGTGAATGAAATTCCGTTTTTCCAAGATTCTTTAGAAATGGAAGAAATAATCAAGGGTATACGTAAAAATCAGATCGGGCAATCTAAAGATAAATTCCATATTCACGCAAAATCAGGTAAAAAGAAAGTGATATCCATCTCATCAACTTCGGTTGTCAGGAACGCTGATAACAACTCATTCGAAATTGTACTTCTCGGAAGAGAGATTTCATCAGGTCTTGAGGTAATGAGTGAACTCACTGAAGGGTTTAGTTATTTATGGTATGAAAAAAACAATGAAGCGGTCTTTAGTATTCTAGAACATTTCAAAGATCTTCAGTATTCGTGTCTTATCATATCGAGAATGTTTTCGAGAGGACTGGAACATAAAGCATCGTTGGATGGTGTGCATCAATGTTTTCTCACAGATATCTGTGAAGAAGGGATATGTTGTCTGTCCGATTTGGATATGTTAAAGGAATATATCCATGAGTTCTGTCGAGAAAGGAAACATCCTTTGATTCTCATAGACAGACTTGAATATTTCATTGTACTATTTTCCTTTGAAACGGTCATGTTGAAATTGTTCGAAATAACCGATATAATCAGGAAAAACGGTGGGACGCTTATTCTTCATATGATCCCAGGTATGCTGAATATTAATCAGCAACTTATCCTTGAAAATGAATTTGCAGAATTGCCATCGTACAATCTCGAAAGAATTAGCATAGACATGGATTCGCATAAAATTTTAAACTTGTTGCGTGTCGAAAAACAAAGGAAACATATTGTAAATTACAAAATCTTAAAGGATCAACTGTTCTTTTCCTATCCGACGATAAATCATAAAATTGAGACTTTGGAAAAAAATGGTCTGGTCACAGTTATCAGAAAGGGGAGGACGAAAATAATTGAGATAACGTGGAAAGGAGAAAATCTGCTGAAACAATAATGTAACAGCATATCTTTCACAATTTTTTTACTATTTTTTAACAATTTTTTAACAATATATTTATACCCATTAATTTATTATCATACATAAGGGTAAACCTTTCATTTCCCGGGAGGGGAGAAAGGGAAAAACGGACAAGAATCTAAAAAAAGCTGCCGTTTTCCCCTTTTTAAATTTATGAAAATTTTATTATATTAATAATATTTTAGGTTATTTGTATTTGTCAAGCTCTTCTGTTGATATATAAAGACGTTTGAGTAAGTCTTATTGTCTGTTTCTCCTTTTAGAGTTTTAATAATTGTGCATTAAAACAGTTTTTTCGATCTTCAGATGCTCTCCTGAACTTGACAAATACGGTTATTTTATCGCTTTTTTTATGATTTAATGAAAAATACATCGTTTAGATACCAAATATCCTTGTTAATATGGCATCAACAGAGTTCCAGAACTCTGATGGTGGCATATTGTTCTCACCGCTTCGTTCCAAATCAACCGTCTGGGCACGTTCACAAACATACAAATTAACACCCGTATGGTCCATACAGGCCTCTATTACTCTTGATGATAGATATTCTGTTCGACGACTGCATAATTCAATAGTATATGCAATGATCCCATGGACACCATATAACCAATTCTCGCTAGACCCAACGGTCCCTGTAAGCCGGGGTATCAGGTACTCTCTTTCACCAAACTGACCATAGATACGAAGCTCATAACCATTGATACGTGACATTTCATATCCAATGGAGCGAAATAATTGTTCATCTGGATTGTGCATACTTGTATGCATCCAAGGAAATATCATGAACTGCCCATAATCATGATACGAAAGAGAGATACTGATCTGACCTACCGCATCCACTAGATTTTTAACCGCTTGTGTTTCATTCTCACAAAATGGCGATTCACCTCGAAAATTCCCATATTGATCATTGCTAATGAACGGATACATGTATCCAAGTGGGTTTATCCTTGGAAGATCCCAAAGAAAACCATAATTCCTATTCAAATCGACACCGTAAGAAGTAATGGTAGTGCTTTTGCCATCGAATCCATAATTCGGTGCCTGATTCGTTCGTTCCATCGCCTCAACACCATCAGGATTCACCATAGGGATACAATAGATCTCTGTTGAATCTAAGATATCTGTAACCCTCGATTCAGATGGGTCCTCATCAACCTCTCCATCTCCATCATTATCAAATCCATCAATAATATCCTCATTGATCAGACCATCACCATCATCATCGTAATCATCAAGACCATATCGTTCAACAACATGTTTGATGAAATAGATCACCACTTCAAAACTTGGTTTCTCATTGCCATGGTGAGCGCCCATGAACAACACACCAGGTTCAGTTTCATCCTCGACCTGCACATTATCGGATAATTTAACCATCCATATCTGACGGCCTTGGTAAGTTTGGCCAAGTGATTCCAATTTCATGATATCGGAATGATTCGCTGCTAGATCCTCTAATAACTCTGTCATTTCATCATACGTGTAATAATGATAAGGTTCCATCGTAAGAGTGTTTATTGACCGATCATCATAGTCCCTGGTCCCAAAAGCAGGAGCCGCAGAGGCCAAGGTAAAAAGTACGATTGAAAGTAATGCAAAGTATGCTTTTTTCATAAATTTTTTTCACCTATCTACGCTTGTAAAATAAGTTTACTGATATTAATGCAGTTTACTTATATAAATCATAGCGCATATATTGCCGTCAAAAAGTCAATTTAGTTAAGAGTTATAACCTTATTTCGTCATAATGTCGATTGGAATACGATTGATTTTTCTGTTGTTTCAAAATAAATCTATTGCATAATGATGATATAAAAATTCCTATAAAAGAGCGAAAGAAAAGATACTCTCGTTGCACCAATACATCTGTGGCAAAATAGAAAATAAGTATTTGTAAAGCTAATCTGTTGGCTTATAAATGAAATGTCGGTAGACCAGATTTCCTCAGCTATCCATTTCTCCGAGAATCACTGAAAAAAACGTGTT
>CAYPIF010000022.1:0-2627 GCA_964410735.1 uncultured Thermoplasmatales archaeon | reverse complement strand
ATCCCATTCCAATGGATCATAAATCCATTCATGCTTCCATTCACCAGTTCCCCAATCCTGCCAGCAGTAATGACCATAACGGTATTCCCAAATAAAAGGAACCCCATCCCCATCAGTATCATCCATTGCATTGTTGACCGTAGGATTCGTACCATACATATTTGTCTCAACCCAGTACGGTATACCATCATTATCATAATCATTCTGATAGATGTTAAACCAGAGTTCACTATCAAAATCATGCTGGTAAATACTTCCATCATCACAACCGTTCAATCGGCCATATCCACTTGGGTCGCCGCCAAGCATATCATCACTGGTGAAATCATCTCCCCACCAGAGACCATATTTGATACTGTATGTGAGCTCAACGTCATATGAATCCCTAGCAAATGTTTTATCATTGCTTATATCGCAGATTTGGTTAAGGCCAAGGTTCCAATCCCAGAGCTGAATCTTTATAGTGACCAGTTCTTCATCATCCGGAACATCAACAGTGAATGAGAATTGAGGATCATACACATATCGTAGGTTCAACCACGTCCGACTTTGTTTCAGCTCATCATTAATCCATACTTTTACAAAAAAATCCGGTGCACTGTATTTATCTATATATTCTCTTGTATGGAGATGATTATCATTTTTCTCAAGTGAACGAATTGAAAGAAGTTCAAAGGTTACCGTAGTATCAACAAGAGGGTCATAATCCTCAACAATAGTATTAGATACCCCTTGAATGGTAACCCCAAACGAAACAAAAATCAACAATGAAATGCTGATCATTGCAAAATGCCTCTTCAATATCATATATTTCAAATCCCCTGTCAAAGGTTTAGACGAGATAGCCTCAGTTAAAAGGTTGTACATATAATTTATGTAAAAGAGTATATTAAATTTATCCCTCATCTATTGAAAAATATTCAAAATAGGTGATTGAACATCATATCTTTTGATATGAAAGCGCCTTAAGCTTTTTATAACACCGATTGTTTCCAGGAGATACATGCAAATGAGTACGCTCAGCAAAATGATTAAGGACAATGATATCAAATGGATTCAAGTCCATTTCACCGATCTCCTTGGTAGATTACGAACAGTTCACATCCCATCAGATAGTTTTCTCCAAGATCACATCCTCAGACAAGGGTGCGGATTCGATGGTTCATCTGTAGGTTTGAAATATGTGGAAAAATCAGATATGATCGCGATACCTGACCCTGAAACATTCCATATACTACCGCATGAAGATGGAGAAGCACGAATACTTGCTGATATCTTTGAAACAAACTACAAGCCATCACCTGTTGATCCCAGATACGCTTTAAAACAGGCAATGGAAGCGGCAAAAAAACAAGGGTTCGATGATGTTATTATTGCTCCAGAGATGGAATTCTTTGTGCTCCATGACAATGAAGAGAACCATTATGGACCCCGTGCAAATAAAGGTTATTTTGTTCCACCACCCATTGATGATGTAAAAGAATTCAGAAAGATGCTCTCAGAGCTCTTGATACAGACCGGTTTCAATATAAAATATCATCATCATGAGAATGGACGTTTTCAACATGAGATCGAAATAAAGGCGTTATCCGCTCTTGCCGCAGCTGATTTCTGTATGTACTTCAAATATCTCGCTAAGGATATCGCATCTTTGGAAGAGCTGCAAGTTAGTTTTATCCCCAAGTTGTTTGCGGATGAAGCAGGCAACGGTATGCATGCACATATAAAACTTATGAAACAGGGATCCAATAGTTTCTATGATGCAAAGGATCCGTATCTTCTTACTGATACTGCCCGTTATTTCATTGGTGGTGTTTTATCTCATGCAAAAAGTATCGCGGCATTTGCAAATCCCACGGTTAACTCATACAAACGATTAATACCACATTTTGAGGCACCAGTATACATAGCATGGGGAAAACATAATCGCAGCAGTTTAATTCGTATCGCAGCGAAACAGAACGTCGATGCAGAGGTAAGAAATGGTGACCCTTCGGCTAATCCTTATCTTTTCTTTGCAGCACTTATTTATGCAGGACTTGATGGTATCAAACGGAAGATCCAGTACGAACCAGTCGAACAGAACATCTATGATATGTCCACAAACGAGCTGAAGACCCTGGGCATCCAACAACTTCCCACAAGCCTTCTAGAAGCATTACAAGAACTTGAAAAAGATGAGTACCTCAAAAAACAACTTGGCACCGAGCTAGTGGATACCTATGTCGAGAAAAAGAAACAGGAACTGAATAATTATCTTTCCGAGGTATCAGACGTCGACATCAAATATTATCTTCACTGTTAATAGAATGTGTCGTAACCTCTTTTATCATTCATTTTTATTATATTTTAAAGACTTTACTAACAAATAGGTATACCAGAAATTTCACATTTTTGAACCATAGACTCACAACAAGAAAGCCCCTTCAGGGCAAATTTATGCAAGATGTTAAATAAATATCAAATCTAGTTTTAAATGAATAATAGAACATCCTATTTAGGAATAAATATAATGTATCCTGTTCCCGTCCCATGTTGTTCATTTCTTTCAACCAGATGTAAATTCTCTACCTCAAACAATTGATACCTATCACCGATATTCTTATCATTCTTTAGATAGATTTTAC
>CAYPIF010000021.1:0-16294 GCA_964410735.1 uncultured Thermoplasmatales archaeon | reverse complement strand
ATTGAAATGGAGGTAAAAGATAATGGCGGATAAACCACACATGAACCTTGTGATTATTGGTCACGTGGATCACGGAAAATCAACACTCGTCGGTAGAATTATGCTTGACACCGGTCAGTTCCCAGCACACATGCTGGAAAAGTATAAGGAAGAGGCGAAAGCAAAAGGTAAAGAGAGTTTTGCACTCGCTTGGATCTTTGATAATCTCAAAGAGGAACGAGAGCGAGGGGTCACTATCGATGTTGCTCATAAAAAATTCGACACCGACAAATACTACTTTACTATCATCGATGCTCCTGGCCACCGTGACTTTGTGAAGAACATGATCACGGGAACGTCACAGGCTGATGCAGCAATTCTTGTCTGTGCAGCACCAGATGGTGTCATGGCACAAACAAAGGAACATATGTTCTTAGCTCGAACACTTGGCGTCAAACAAATGATCATTGCGATCAACAAGATTGATGACACCAAACCACCGTTTGATAAAGCTCGATTTGAAGAAGTGAGAACAGATATCGTCAAACTCGCAAAGAGCGTTGGATACAAAGATGATCAAATGCAGATCGTACCTTGCTCTGCATTCACCGGTGAGAACGTTAAAACAAAAGATAAACTCAGCTGGTGGGATGGTCCAACTGTCCTTCAAGCAATCGATAACTTTGTTGTCCCAGAAAAACCAGTGAACCTACCACTCAGATGGCCGATCCAAGATGTTTATACTATCAAGGGTGTCGGTACTGTCCCAGTCGGTAAGATCGAAACTGGTGTCATGAAACCTGGAATGCAACTTATCTTCAAACCAAGCACGAAACCTGGTGGTGTGAACGGTGAAGTAAAGACCATCGAGATGCACCATGAACAGATCAATGAGGCTATGCCTGGTGATAACGTTGGTGTGAACATGAGGGGTCTAGCCAAAAACGAGATCCGTCGAGGAGACGTTGCCGGTCCCGTCAATGACCCACCAACCGTTGCAAAATCATTCAAGGCACAGATCATGGTGTTAAACCATCCATCCGTTATAACAAAAGGGTACACTCCTGTGTTCCATTGTTATACTGCTCAGGTGGCATGCCGGTTCGAAGAAATCGAAAAGAAACTTGATCCAAGAACAGGTGCTGTTAAAGAAGAGCACCCTGATTTCATCAAAACAGGGGATGCAGCGATCGTAAAGGTCGTTCCAACAAGACCAATGGTCATCGAATCCGCGAAGAAGATCCCACAACTCGGTCGTTTCGCTATTCGAGATATGGGTCAAACCGTTGCAGCTGGTGTCTGTCTTGAGGTTGAGGAAGCGAAATAATCGCTTCTCCTTTTTTCTTTTCATCAAAAAAGCCCATGGGGTACAATTGAAAGACTAGGTAATAAGTGGAGATTCACATATGGCGCAGAAAGCACGGATATCACTAGTAAGCACTGATGCGAAAAAACTTGATGAGGTATGCAATCAGATCAAGATGATTGCAGAGAAAACTGGGGTAGATCTCAGCGGACCCATCCCATTGCCAACGAAACATTTGAAGGTTCCTTGCCGAAAGTCACCTGATGGTGAGGGAACTGAGACCTGGGATCGTTGGGAGATGCGTGTCCATAAACGACTCATCGATCTGGATGCAAGTGATCGAGCTCTCAGACAACTCATGAGAATTCAAGTTCCAGACGGCGTTAATATTGAAATTGTGTTACGTTCATAGATCTGTGAATCAGAAACACTTTTTATCCCCTTTTTTATTTTCCATTACATATTTGTTGTTATTTGTAATGCTGCCGAGGTAGCAAAGTCCGGCCCACCGCGCTGGCCTTGAGAGCCAGTTCCCCTTCTGGGGAGCGAGAGTTCAAATCTCTCCCTCGGCGCTTCAACTTTTGCCAGGTATTCCACGATTTTCACTTCGAGAAAATCGCTGGAATATATCCTCCCTATTTTCAACATTGTCTCGATTATAAAAATTACAAGAGTTTCTACCTATTTGCTTGTGATTTTCACACTATTCGGACGAAACATGTAAAAACAGTGTTTTTGTTACCTGGTATCATCATGAACATCAAGAACGTTCAATTAAAGGCGATCAAAGCGGAGCGTTATTCGGATTTTACTAGCGCACCTCAAAAAGTCAGAATAGATCATAACAGCAATCTATCCCGGTTAGTTACTCTTTCTGATTCTGTTGCCCGAGTGGAGTTCCAATATACTGCAAGCTACGGGCCAATTGGTGTCATCAAAATTGATGGGACATTGGAGTGTGAGGGTGAGGACATCTCTTCTCTTGTGAACAATTGGAACTCAAGTCGGAAGATGCCAAATGATGTTGCAAGTGGCATTCATACTGCTATCATGCATGGTTGCGTACCATTAGCTGTTGGGATTGCTAAGGACCTCCGTTTGCCGCCACCTATACCATTGCCACAGGTAAGGATTGGTAAGAATCAACCTATTAAGAAGGGTGAATCTGGTCCGGAAGTAGCATAATAAGGGACAATGCAAAGGAGGTATTGCTCCTGTTTTGGAGGTATGAGAGAGTATGAAGGAATCCATTGTGATCTCACTTGGGGGGTCTGTTGTTGTTGCAGATAATATAACCTCAGTGTATTTTTCAGAACTTGCGGAGCTTATTCAACGGTTCGTTACAAAATACAGAATCTTCCTTGTTATTGGTGGGGGTCATCCTGCTCGGACATATATCCAACGTGGTAGAAAACTACACCTAACAGAGGATCAGTTGGATGAGATTGGTATCATGCTCACTCGAGTTAATGCACGGTTGTTATCCTATGTAATTGATGCTCGTCAAGAGATGATTCCGGAGTCAACGGATGAGGCAGCCAAACA
This sequence comes from uncultured Thermoplasmatales archaeon, assembly GCA_964410735.1. GTDB lineage: Archaea > Thermoplasmatota > E2 > DHVEG-1 > DHVEG-1 > EX4572-165. The sequence continues at coordinate 13,464 of CAYPIF010000021.1, read as the reverse complement.
GGACGGTCCAATTGTTATCATGGGTGGAACTGTTCCAGGTCATAGCACTGATTTTGTTGGTGCGGAGCTTGCGATGAAGGTGAAGGCATATAGATATGTTATTGCCACAAATGTTGATGGTGTCTATGATAAGGACCCTCGAAAATATTCTGATGCCAGGTTCCTTTCAACGGTTCATATTGATGAATTGTTAGAGCAATATGGTTCTGGGTGGGATTCAGCGGGGAGTAATATGGTAATCGATGGTCCAGCGTTGAAGTTGATTACGGATAATAGCATTGCTACGTCTGTTATCAATGGGAAGAGTTTGAAAGAATTGGAAAAGATCTTTAATAAGAAGAAATTCTATGGTACAGAGATAAAGATTTAAAAAAAAGATGGTATGATAATTCTTGAGTAGTCCGTGTTGTATACATAGCAGTACAGGATGGTGCAACATGAAAAAACCCAAGTATTATATTGGACTGGATGTCCATAAGGAAAAAACCACGTATGTGGTAAAAAACCAGTTAGGAGATGTCCTCCTAACTGGAGAAGCAGCTTCTCGTTATGAAACTTTACACGAACAGCTTCGTTCCTTTCTTCCTTCATCTCTTATTGGTCTGGAGGCGAGTACCAGCTATTATACATTGTATCAAAACTTTCTGCATAATGGATACCAGATCAAAGTCGCTAATACCATTCAACTTCGGCAGCTTATCGCAAAGAACGATACCCTTGACGCAAAACGACTTGCAGAGATGCTTAGACTTGGAACATACCCCTGTTCCTATATCCCTGATGAACCGATCCAAAGGATACGGAACATGGTACAGATCAGACATGCGCTTATGGAAGAAAAAGTACGGTGCAATGCACGGATACAAGCATTTCTCGATAGAAACAAAGTAATCATGCCGTCCACCCGTGCATTCAGCAAACGATGGCGACAGGCACTCATGCAGTACATGGGCTCCTCAGAGATCAACACAGAACTACGCTACGCCTACGATCATTTCATCTTCCTCGAAAAGAAAATGGAACAGGTCGATCAGGAACTTCAAGGATACGCACGGAAACACTGGCCCAAGGAATACCATCTCCTGCAAAGCATCACCGGGATCGGACCGGTGATAGCATGCTACATCATCGCTCAGGTCTTTCCCATTCAACGATTCGCATCCCATAAGAAATTACGACGATACGCTGGAGTCATACCACTCAGTAAATCATCAGGAAACTACACATACTAAATGAAGGATCCCTAAAACAAGCAGTAGAACACTGCTCCGATGGGCACTCATACAAGCAGCAAATACCATTGGTAAAACCAAAACACCACTAGGATCCTACTATCGTATGAAAAAGAAACAGAAGAAGAATGCCGGTATCGCAAAAGTCGCTGTAGCATCCAGCCTCATTGATATTATCTACAAGGTGCTGACCACGAAAAAACCCTACAAGATCAACATGAACAATTGAATAAGGCTTATGTCATGAACTAAGATGGTGAGAGTCGGCCAACCCTGCTCTTTTGTGGACCTTGTATCCTTAAAAAGAATGGGTGGTTAATGACTCACCATAGTGGGCTAACCCATACAACACCAGGTATGGGTCTGAATCCGTATAGAAGAGTGTCGTCATATTTCGACCTCACCATCATACCTAAAACGGAATCTATAAATCAGAGGTGATAGATAAAGATACTGTAACTAAAAACAGCAACACGGGATCAATACTGTTGTGAAAGAAAAAAAGGAGATGTTTTCTTCCATGACAGAATTATCATAGAAGAAAAAGAAAAGGTATGTTTTTTAGCGTACAAAGTCAATGTTGTACTTTGCACTTGAAACAACCTTTCGTGTGGGAATCTCATTCATTTGTGCATGGGCATTTGGTCCAAGTAGATTTGGTGATTGTACACCGGTCATAATGGCCATCACCCGGCATTTTCCTTCAAATTCTTGAAGAACACGTGCGCCAAGGATGACATTTGAATAACAATCAAGATCCTCCGTGAGTCTTTTTGCCACATCTTGTACATATTTCAGGCTCATGTTCGGTCCGCCAGTGATATGGACCAGCGCCCCAGTTGCACCAGTGTAATCAACGTTGAGCAATGGGTGGTTCAATGCTTCAGTGACGATTGCTTCGACTCCTGCATCCTCATCAGCTTCACCCCAAAGCATGACAGAGAGTCCACCTTGGTCCATGATTGCTTTCATATCAGCATAATCAAGGTTGATAAGTGATGGGATGGTAATGGTCTCTGAGAGGCCTTTCACGGTCTCAGCTATCATCTGGTCCATGACTGAGAATGCTTGGTTGATTGGTAGATTAGGAACAAATTCCAAGAGTTTATTGTTATCTAATACAACGGTGCTATCTGCACGGACACGGAGACGGTCCAATCCTTCATCTGCTTTTATCAAACGTGCTCTTTCCACGTTGAATGGGGTTGATACCATACAGGTGACAACAGCGTTGTGTTTCTTTGCTATCTCTGCGACAACAGGTGCTGTTCCTGTCCCTGTTCCGCCGCCCATTCCTGCGGTGACAAAGACAAGGTCTGATCCTTTAATAAGGTTCTCGATTTCTTGTATGGATTCTCGTGCAGCTCGTTCTGCCATCTCTGGAAATCCGCCTGCGCCAAGCCCTCTGGTCAGGGTCTTTCCGATTAATATCTTATGATCCGCATCCACAAGATCAAGTGCTTGTTTATCGGTGTTTATAGCAATTGTTTCTGCTCCTTTTACACCGAGTTTGTTCAATCGTGTGATTGTGTTCCCTCCGGCGCCACCACATCCAACGATGGTTATCCTTGGTGTGCCAAACATATCATCATCGATTTTTAATCTGCTTTCTTCTTCCTTTTTATTTTCAATTGCAGTTTCTACAAAGGCCTTCATACCGCTGTTTTTTGCCATTCCATTCCTCCTCAATCTGGTAGTTTGAAGGACGCCAAGAGAGGTTCATGGCGTCCTTCGGAAGGGTGCATCCCATCCCTTTCCTTTTAGGTTTTGAGCGTCTATTTTTTAAGGTAAGGTCCGATGGACTCCAACTCTTGATGGAGTTGTTGTACTTGTTTTATTTGCTCTGCAGTTTCAAGGACTGTAGAGGCTTGTTTTTTCACAAAATCATGTATTGCATGACGAATTACTTCTGAGCGGGATGAGAACTCTCCAACTTTGATGAAGAGATCTATTGTATCAAGATCCCTTTTTGGAAGCCGTACCGTTATCCGCTCGTTGTCCATGTTTCTCCTCACACCTTAGTCTGTCATTTTATACGACTTTCAAGCGGCTATCCTCTGACAAAGATGAGTCCATCATGTCAAAGAAAGCAGCTGATGTCATATTTTGTCTGACAAACAATGTCTGAATGACCCAGTCTGTATAAATATTTTTCTAAAAAATTAGGCCTCGAGCAACTGGGCAAATGCAACGGTTCCAGAGATCTTTTGTATCCTTATTTTCACTGTTGCGCCCTTGACCGATCCGGGGACATAGATGATGTATTTGTCAAGGAATGCGACACCATCACCTTTCTTACCAATGTCCTTGATGGTAACCTCACAGGTCATACCCTCTGAGATGCTGACTGATGTTGGTTTCTCAACCGTTTTCTTTGAAGATTTCAATGGTCTGATCGCACCACATGCATCACAGCGTATCATGGTATTTCGTCCGCGTTTCACAAGATGGGTATCTGGTTTGCCGCATTCAGAACAGATGACATAAAGATCAATATAATCCATCAATTTTCCTTGAACTGTGTCAGCAGGTATCTTACCTTGGAATATCAATCGACCGCCGTCACGTTCACCAGATGAACCTACCCCACCTAGGAGGAATTTTAAAATATGGTCCGGTTCCCTGTTCACCGCGTCACAGATTTTATCAAAATTCTTGATAACAGTGGTATTACCCTCATAGAAGATCTCTGCCTCTGGAAGTTTAAATCGATCCTCTGAGGATGGTCTAATCGCAATATTGGAATGAACCTTTTTCAATAATTCTTTGTAATCGTATGTTGACATAATAACAAAGGCTAATACGCTATGATGGTAAAAAACCTTCGTTGTCCCTGCCTGAAAAAAAGAAAAAAATGGGGTGAGATTCAATATCTCATGATCCGAGGCTGTAATTTCTTACCAATTACAAGCATTCCACTCCTCATAGCCTCTTCAGCAACCGTTGAATCTCTGGTATAAAACTTTGCACTGCCTTTATTCCACTGCCATATGAAATCGTCCATATCTCTCCCCCTTCGTCATGAATAGGATATGTTTCGAGTTATGACTCCAAAGTGGGCGAACTGTATAAATAGTTTTCTAAATTTTACCATTTTCATAGTGTTTCTTAGGATATCTACCTTATTTTTGGTATGAGTAGTTTGATTTGACAACAACATATTAATATATAATGCCATATCTTGGAAACCGATTCAACGGAAAATCAACTGAAGACGTGCTAAGGAGGCACAATAATGGTAGAGTTTAAAGTAGTAGTAAACGACACAAAAACAGGGAAATCCCACAAGGTTGAAGTAAGTGGACATCATGCTAATTCACTTATCGGTAAGAAGATTGGCGAGGATGTTGATGGTATCTTTGTCTCGCTTCCAGGGTATAAACTTCAGATAACTGGGGGCACAGATAAGAATGGTTTCCCTATGAGAAAGGATTTACCAGGGATGAACAGAAGGCGCTTATTATTGAGCAAGAGCCTTGGGTTCAACGCGAAAGAGAAAGGTTTACGTCGGAAAAAATCAATTCGAGGTAACACCATCAACCAAGATGTGGTACAGATCAATATGATGGTCACGAAACATAGTGCGAAATCCATCGATGATCTTATAGGTGCTAGCAAGGAAGATAAAGAGGAGAAGAAAGAGGAAAAGTAAGATGAGTTTCCAAAGACCTCCTGAAGTAAATATTGGAATGATTGGTCATGTCGATCATGGGAAGACAACGTTGACTCAACGATTAACCGGGAAATGGACTGATGAACATTCTGAGGAGATGAAACGGGGCATCTCCATTAAACTAGGATATGCGGATGCCGCATTCTACAAATGTCCGAACTGTGAGGAACCTGAGTGTTATACGACCAAGACGACCTGTGATCATTGCGGAGGTCCAACCGAACTTTTACGTACCGTCTCTTTTGTTGATGCCCCGGGTCATGAGACCTTGATGGCGATTATGCTCTCAAGTGCGGCTATCATGGATGGTGCTGTTCTTGTCATCGCTGCAAATGAAAAATGCCCGCAGCCTCAGACAAGGGAACATCTCACCGCTCTCGACATCGCCGGTATCAAAAACATTGTTATTATCCAAAATAAGATCGATTTGATTTCTGCGGAACAAGCATCTGAACATTACGAACAGATCAAGAAATTCACAGAGGGGACCTGCGCAGAGGATGCACCAGTTATTCCTGTTAGCGCTCATCATGATATCAATATCGATGTGCTGATCAAGGCAATTCAGGAGTTTATACCGACCCCGAAACGGGACCTTGAAAAACCACCTCGTATGTATATTGCTCGTAGTTTTGATGTCAATAAACCAGGGTTACGGCCATCACAGCTGAGAGGCGGTGTCATTGGTGGTTCTCTTATACAAGGTGTCCTGAAACAGGGTGAAGAGATTGAGTTCTGTCCTGGTAGAGAGGTTGAGGTTGAGGGTAAGAAACGAATTGAACCGATAACAACGCATGTAGATTCATTATTTACTGGTGGTATGTCCGTGCAAGAGGCATCACCTGGTGGTCTTATCGCGATTGGCACAGAACTGGATCCTGCTCGAACAAAGTCTGATTCATATTCTGGTAAGGTTGTTGGACGTGTTGGTGAATTACCACCTACTTGGCATCAGTTCGCACTCACCGTTAATCTTTTGAAACGTGTTGTAGGTACCATTGAAGAGAAAGCGGTGGAGCAGATTAAGACAAATGAGCCATTGATGCTTACTATAGGTACAGCAACCACTGTTGGTATTGTCACTGAAGCACATCATGACAAGGTTGTCGTGAAATTGAAATTACCGGTTTGTGCTGAGGAAGGACAAAGGATCGCGATTAGCAGAAGGATTGACGGACGATGGCATCTGATAGGATACGGGGAGATCCAAGCAAACAAATAGTGTTACTTGATACCAGTGCCATCATGATGATGTTTGAGTTCCATATCAATATTGATGATGAGCTCACACGAATTTTAGGATCCTATTCTTTATTTGTCCCAGAACGTGTTCTGAAGGAATTAGACGTTCTTCATTCAAAAGGAAAGGGGAAACAAAAAAGGTTAGCAAAGGCATCATTACAACTTGCGAAGATCTATGATGTCTACCCAGGTTTCTCTGAACTGGAGGGTGATGATGCGGTGATAGCTGCTGCCGTAGAATGTTCAGCTATCGTTGTAACTAATGACTGTGAACTTCGCAGACGTCTGCGTGAAAAATCCATTCGTTCTATCTTTCTTAGAGGTAAGGATCATTTGATGCTTGATTAGATGGTCGCTGAAGATAAGGAAAGTTTTTATAAACTGCCCTTCTATTCCAGGGTAGATTTTCTAAATCAATCGTCGGGGTGGCTCAGCCTGGTTAGAGCGCCTGACTCATAAGCTCAGCTGAAAGGGTTCGTTTCGATCAGCCTTTTGGCGCTAAGATATCAGGAGGCCGCGGGTTCAACTCCCGCTCCCGACATTATTTTAATTATTGATATATATAACAATGATTACTATGTTTTTAAGAATATTAAATTATTTCAAGTTTGGGTGGCTTGAGGTGGGGGGATTATGCTTTTGATGTGTCATTAGATATATCTTTTAATGATTTCATTGCTTTTTGGGGCAAGGTGATGAATGTTTATCGATATGATCAGAAAGCAATAAATCAAATTAGAGTTTTCTAAGTTTGAAACCCATTTTTAATGAGGTAATCGGCTGGAATCATGGAACGACGATTATTTTTTTACCAATGCTCATCCTGAGGGTTCATTCAGGTGTTTTCATGGATCTTATTTTAAAATGTTCTTTTCTCTCTTGCATAATCTATCAGTTGTCCCACGATGATTTTTCAAATCTCCAACATACCGAATCATTATCCTCAAGTATATACTTGCTACAGCCAACATCAGCATAGAGATCATTAACATAGTACTGCCAATATCTTTCATCGTCACCATTGGAATAAGTACCAATATGTGTGATGAAAAAAGAATCGTATCCTGACCAATAATCCTTATATATGCTTATGTTAAAATGATGGCAGCATTCAAAAAGAAGATCGCCTACGGTGACATTGCTTGTGTTTATGGTAGAATAATTAGCAGACCATGTTGGTGTTATAATCTCTATGGTGACATTATGGACATATTCTTTTTCTGTTCCTTTTTGGGTTATGCCATTCAAGCCATGAAGTGATATATAATATGTTATCGTGATTAATAGGATTGCAATAAATATGTAAGTGATTAAAAACCCCTTTTTTGTAGATTTTTTGGTCATAAGTTTTTCTCCTGAGGTTATGTGTTTTGTATGAAGTTCCCACCAGATAATGCAAGGATGGCTAAGGTGGTCATCCATTCGATATTCATCGAACTGTTCTCAGTGTAAAGAAAAGAGCCATCGGGCTGTTGTAATTCTAAAAGATAATCAACAGGTGATTTTCCATTTTTTCTCCATGGATCTGTATTTGGTTTTTCTTCAAGGGCATTGAGGCTATAGAGAACCCATGATGTGGATGCAGAGTTACACGATCCCCATGAGTAAAACCCGCCTGTATCACTTTGATACTCTTTTATGAATGTAAGGGCTTTTTGAATCTGGGTTTTATACATTGATGTGTTGTAACATGCCAATGCATTGATTGCTGCGGCAGTTGTATCAACATCACCCCAGCTTCCATTGGTATCCTGATATGTTAGTATGGTGTTGATGCTATCTTGTAGTATCTCTGAATATGGTTCACCGTATGAGTAGAGGGCGATGACACCGAAGATATCATCGTAGATGTTATTCTCTGACCCGATTTGTCCGTTGTGATGAAAATCCTTGATTTTTCTGATGATATTAATTCCGCTCACGTTTGTTGGGTCTATGTGAAAAGCAATGAGGGCAAGACAATGACGTTCCCAGTCTGTTGCATGCGACTTGTTGAGGAGATGTATTGAGTTTTGAAGATAGTGTTTCAAAGGCTCCCAGTTTGAGAGATTGTCCCCTGTTGAAGCAATTGCTATTGCAGCCCATGCAGTTGTGTGAACTGATTGGATGCATCCATTTTCATCCATCTTGTTTTTTAGGAAATGTAGGCCTTTTTGTATGGCCGTTTGGTCTAGTGGTAATGGATAGGGTTCATCTGTCTTTGTTGTATTTGATAAAACTAGATACGTGCTTAGAATTAGAATGATTGTTATTGCGATCGCTGCTATGGTGTTTCTCTGTTTCATACCTTCAAATGTGGTTGATTCATCAGATATATTTAAAAATATCATTTGAGATAATGTTCTGTATCATTATGGGTAATGAATCTGTTTTCAATGCATTAAGTTCTCAAACCAGGATACGTATCATTAAACTCCTCTTAAAGGGGGATATGCATATCTCTGGTATCGCTCGTGAACTTGGGATAGCTGCTCCAGTGATATTGCGTCATATAAGGATTCTTGAGGATGCTGGTCTTATAGAACGAAAGGTCATCGGAAATGTACATCTGCTCTCATTGAGAACAGATAAAATGGACCATCTTATGGAACCATTGATTGAATCAGTGCAGGTTGAGATCGATAAGAAGGATTGTTTGGATCAAGCTTTACGGCAGCTCCCCTTTGTGTCATTGCAGAAACATGGTGATGATGAGTTCATCTATTTGGTCGATGGAAAGAAGGGTTATTTCCTGTATGAGGTTGATGGAGAAAATCCTGAGGTTCCGGTGAATGCATATCATCCTGACCATGATGTAACGGTGACCCTTAGCAAGTTAGTGTCGGTCAAGCAGAAGAAGATCTTTGTTAAGATAAAAAAATAAATCGTTTAAAGGATGTATGCGCACCCATCCTCTTATTATCAATTTAGATAATGATAATTATCAAAATACGTACTTTATTATCTTATTAAAATATTACCTTTTTGGTGATTAATACACATGAGTAAACGGAGCTATTGGAATTTAATTCCTATTATGCTGATGGCAACAACTATTTTAGTGGGAGTACTCGATCAGGGCAATGCAACTATATTGGATCCCCCTTATTACGAAGGGGATGTTGTTCTTTATAAGGATTCTGTGATGCGGGTCTATGCAGATACAAGTGATAGATATTATGAGATCGGCGGAACCAGTGCACTAGCAGCATTAACTGTTGCATCAACAAATGCAGGCTTTGAATATAGGTTAAATGATGAATGGGTCAGTTCCTTTGGATTACTGGTATATGATATTGCTGGAAGAGCTAACGAAGGATATGACGGCTGGCAGTATTGGAACAACTTTCCATCAGAAGATATTCCAATGGTCAGTGCGGAGAATTTCGAGTTGGAAAATACTGATGTCCTTGATTGGTTCTACGGTGGATATGGTTTTGATCCAGATACCTCCTCAATGGATATAAAACTCCACATTTTGATTCAGGAAGATTCAACTCCACCATCTCTTGAGATTGTCTCACCTAAAAAAGGAGGCTTGTATCTTTTTGGTTCTGAGCTTTCAGTGTTCCCATTGTCATTTGCAGTTGTATTGGGGGAGTTTCACATTGAACTCAATGCAAATGATGACATGTCATCTGTCTATCGGGTCGAAATCTTCATCGATGATGTGCCCATGGAAACTATGTATACAGCGCCCTATCATTGCCAGTTACATGGGATCGAGAGTGGTTTGCATACTCTTACCGTAAAAGCCTTTGATGGTGCTGGAAACTCAAATGTTAAAATGGTCGATTGTATTATTCTATCTAATTAATACAATCCTTTTTCCCTTTTTTTGGTCATAAAACCAACCAAGTTAAATATTATAACATGTGGTTAATAATTAAATATTTTGATTGATGGGCAAAAAAAATAAACATTATTGTTTATTGTGATCAAGATATTTGCCCAATTATTTATTGATTGGGGACTGGCTAGTTCGACTCAGCTTTTTATAAAATTATGAGTTTTTCAACATATCGCTGATTATAACATGAATGGATAATTATTTATTGAGGTACTTTGATATTTCTATTGGGGAGTTACATGAAAAAAATCATACCAGCAATGTTACTCGTTTTCATAATGACAATAAGCAGCATAGGTATCACTGGGGCAGTTAGCCGTTCGAATGATACAAATCAAAACACCTTATTTCAAGACACAAGTAATGGATATGGTCTCCAATGGATGATGGAATATGGCTCTAGTCCGTGGACAGATGCACGATATCAGGGACCCCAACCTATTGGGGATAGCGACAATGATGGGAAAAATGAGTTACTTATAAGCGGGCGAGATAGCGCAATTCGGGTTATGAAATGGATTGAGTCTGAGCAGACCTATGAGGAGGTATACATCTTACGTCCACCATTGTATCCATTCATAAACTGTGATGCAGGCGGTATGGCAATTGGTGATGTGACAAATGATGGTGAGAATGAGGTCGCTGCAACGTGGTATACAACACTCTATAAATACATTGGATCAAATTATAAGATTATTGGATTAAATCCATATATCTTTTGGAATAATGGTGGAAATCCTGATTGTCTTATCGGCGATTTTGATACTGATGGGAACAATGAGTTGATCTTAACTGGTGGGCCTTTGGGTCGGAGAAGCAGTCCGGTTGGTGAGATTACAGTGTTCCGATGGAACGGATACTATCTTCAGCGAATTGCAGAATGGAATGATCCAGAGGGCGATGGCTATGTGTACATGGCTGGTTTAGGGGATGTTGATGATGATGGAAAGAACGAGATTGTTTGCGCGTATCAAAATAAGGTGATGGTCTTAGATTGGGATGCACAGATTAATGAGTTTGTTCCCACGGAGATTACGAGACCGCAACCTTTGTCGGATTATCCTTTTGGCGTTGTCTGTAAAGACTGTGATAATGATGGCGTCGATGAGATCCTTTTAAGTTATTATGATCCTCGTGTAACGATTTTCAAATGGGATGGAACGGAGTATATTACACAGTTTGATTACACCTGGCCTGATGGGGAACCAGTGATCGAGGGAATTGATGTTGGTGATACGGATGATGATGGTCTCAATGAGGTTGCTGTTGGTGTAGGTGAAACATATATCCTGCAATGGAACGGGTCAACCTATGTTGAGGAAGCGATTCTCCCCACCTTTGGTTGGATGGCTGTTGTTTGTATTGGGGATTGTGATAATGATGGAAAAAACGAGATCAATTGTGGAAATGTTGAGGTTGAAAACGGTCAACAGTTCACTGAATGGGTATTCAAATATGGATGGTAAATTAAATTTAGTTCGGGAGGTAAAGAATAAGATGAATAAAGCAACAAGATTTTTTATTGCGCTGATATTAATTGGGTCATTACTTCCAACAGTTGAATCCTTCGAACAGAACACCAATGAGCGAGTAATATATAGTATTCAAGAAACGATTCCTTTTTTTATTAAGGATTGTGGATGCGAGTCCATTGATGGTGCAAACACAATAACAGTTGAAAAATCACAGTTATACCAAACTTCTGATCCTGAGAGATTGCCATCAAAACCAACAATTAGATCAGATCTTCCTGATTCTTTTAGCTGGAAGGAGTATGATGGACTGGATTATACAACACCTGCGAAAGATCAGGGGAATTGTGGTAGTTGTTGGGATTTCGCAGCGATGGGTTGTCTTGAGAGCATCATGAGCATACGAGAGAACTGCCCAGGCTTAGACCCTGACCTATCAGAACAGTATGTCCTCTCCTGTTTGCCACTTGCGGGTAGTTGCAGAGGGGGTTTAGCACGGACCGCATATAAATACATCAATCGTACCGATAGATATGGGAATTATTGCAATGGTATTATTTTAGAATCCTGTATGCCCTATCAAGCAGATGATGATGTAGAATGTGATGAGAAATGTCCTGATTGGGAAGAAAAACTCATTCCTATTTTTGATTATGGGCATTGGGGCCCTGATGGAAGTGAAACTGATAGAGCTACGATAAAATCACAGATCATGGATCATGGGCCCGTTGTTGCTGCCATGTTATTTACCTATTATGAACATGGTGAGAATAATCTGGAGGAATGGGGGTGGACACACCATTCTCCTACTGATTATTATCCATATCCGGGGCCTGTTGATAGTGCGAATCATGAGGTTGTCATTGTTGGCTGGAAAGATGATGTATCCATCGGTAATGGTGGATATTGGATCGTCAAGAATAGTTGCAGTTCCGAATGGGGTTATGATGGATTTTTCAACATTGAATATGGAAGTTTGAACATCGACAGTATTGATATTACCTGGGTTGAATACGACCCTGAATTGTTTGATCACTGGGCCCCAACGGTCTATAGCGGAGGCATGTACCAGGGTACGATTAATGAGGATATCAACTTTGATGGGTCGGGCACTGTTGATCCAGAAGATGATATTGTATCATATGTATGGGATCTTGGTGATGGCACACAAAAAAATGGTGAGACACAAACACATCGTTACGATACTGAAGGTATCTATCCTATCACTTTGACAGTTACAGATAGTGAAGGTCATATCGGTATTGATGGGACCTGGGCGTTCATAGATGAGGAAAACAACCCACCAGATACTCCGGTTCTTAAAGGGCGGAGGATAGGTAAATCCGAAACAGAATACGAATACACGTTCTATGCAGATGATCCTGATGGTGATGATGTCTATTATTACTTGAACTGGGGTGATACCTATTGGACGGGTTCCTGGTATCCCTGGATCGGACCGTATAAATCCGGAGAAAAGGTAACACTGACAAATAGCTGGGAATCAACTGGTGAATTTGTTGTTCGTGTGAAAGCAAAGGATATATATGGTGAGAAAAGCGACTGGGCAACATTAGAGGTTAGCATACCAAAAAGTAAAGATATGAACTATGATCCCTTGTTGTCTCATCTATTCGATCGTTTTCCTTTTTTCCAACATCTTTTACTATGACCGTCTGATCATATGATGCTAAAAAGATTGGATTTACCGGCTATGCCATATATCTTGATTAAAAAAGGGTGAGCCATACCTCTATACTGTCTGAGGGGGAAAAGGGGATGGTGGCTGAATGATACATAAAAAGATTGTATGTGAGCCTGTCCGAGAATTAATATAACGAAAAATTAGGTTAATTACTCGGAGAAAACCGGTAGGTTTAACAGGAGAAAACATATATGTTTTCTCGGTGAAAAATTGATGGGTAAAACATACCGGTTCTATGATCAAAAACAATCATTACTTCTCCCACCAAACATTCGTGATTGGCTTGCTGATGGTCATCTTGCCTTGTTCAT
>CAYPIF010000020.1:0-14151 GCA_964410735.1 uncultured Thermoplasmatales archaeon | reverse complement strand
CACTTTGTTTACGATGGTAAAAAATCGTTTGTCAAATTGATAAACGGCTCATTTCACCAATTTGATCAGTGTAAAAAATACTCAATTGGCGAGGTTAGGTTAGATGGTCAGTTCAATACCAACCGGGCAATGATCTGATCCCATGACCTCTTGAAGGATGAATGCATCCTTAACCTTTGGGAGAAAATCTTTATTGACGAAGAAGTAATCGATACGCCAACCAACATTTCTCTCACGCGCCCTTGTTTTCAGATCCCACCAGCTATATTGATCAGGTTCTTTATTGAAATGTCGAAAGGTATCAACATATCCATGGTCAACAAATGTGTCCATCCATGCCCGTTCAACTGGGAGAAAACCAGATCTTTTCTCATTTTCTTTGGGTCGTGCAAGATCGATCTCTTCGTGAGCCGTGTTGAAATCACCGCAGACAACAATGTTTTTTCCGTCCGCAACGAGATTATCCGCAATACCAAGAAACGTGTCATAGAATTCTAGTTTATAGTTCAGTCTTTCATCATCTTTTTTTCCATTTGGAAAGTATATGTTGAAAAGAGTGAAATCAGGGTATTCTGTGATAAGTATGCGGCCTTCTTTGTCAAAGCGGTCGATACCAAAACCTGTTTTCGCCGATACTGGTTTAATCTTGCTATAGGCTGCAACCCCGCTATACCCTTTTCGTTCCGCAGAGTTGACATAGATATGATATCCTGGTGTATTCTTCAAAGGTGGAGGTATTTGTTCAGGTGATGCTTTGATCTCTTGAAAGCAAAGGATATCTGGGTCTGTTTTCTTGAACCAGGTGAACATATCTTTATTATATGCCGCTCGAATTCCGTTGATGTTCCATGAATAGAGTTTCATCATGAACTATATGGCAAACAGGATGATAAATGTTCAGATAACAACGAAAGAAAAACATTTTTTTATTAATGTTATATAAATCTAATCAGTAAAGTTTATATATTAATTAACATAAGAGTAATTTATAACGTGAAACCATGCCAGGATGTGGAAGAGGACGTTGCCGAGGAAAACGATGGGTACAAGAACTCCCACAGAGTACCATTGAATCTGACGCTTATCCCTTACCACCAAACTCTGTGTGTCTTACCGTAGAGGAAGCAGAGATCATCAGACTCATCGACCTTGAAGAGCTCACACAGGAAGAAGCAGCCTCGCAGATGGGGGTCTCACGAAAGACCCTTTGGAATGATCTGAAAAGAGCACGAAGAAAGATCGCTCATGCAGTTCTCCATGGTCATCCCCTCTGTGTCTCTGGCGGCACGTACAAAATAAAAAATGAAAAGGAGGTGAATGATAACAATGCCTGGTGGAGATAGAACAGGACCAGATGGTATTGGCCCACGAACCGGACGAAGACTCGGCTACTGCAGTGGATACGATAGCCCTGGCTATGCAAAAGGGATGCAACGTGGTGGACGGGGATTCGGAAGAGGTTTTGGCCGCGGATACGGATATGGACGCGGTTATGGATATGGATATCGTTGGAGAACGTACCCATACTATGGAGAAAATCCAGAACAATACCCTTCTGTACCTTACCCAAGACAAGACGATGAAAAAAGCTTTCTAAAAGATCGTATTACCGAACTCGAAAGCGAACTATCATCCCTTAAAGAAAAATTAAAGACACTTGGAAAGAAGAACGAAGAAACCCCATAAACACAAGTATGGGGCCTTCTTTACCAACCATGATTTTATA
Organism: uncultured Thermoplasmatales archaeon; assembly: GCA_964410735.1. GTDB lineage: Archaea > Thermoplasmatota > E2 > DHVEG-1 > DHVEG-1 > EX4572-165. The sequence goes on along the minus strand of CAYPIF010000020.1, from coordinate 12,425 downwards.
CGAGAATGGAGAGAATAGAATGAGTCAAAAAGCAGTTCAAGATGGATCATTAAAAAAGAACGTTCAAGATGAATCAATAAAAAAGAATCTGGATATGATCAAACATATTATCGTAGTCCTTAGTGGAAAGGGCGGCGTTGGAAAAAGTACCGTTTCCACAAATCTTGCGCTTGGTCTATCAGAAAAAGGATACAACGTTGGTCTTCTTGATTCGGATATGCATGGGCCCACGATACCAACACTCCTTGGGTTAGAAGGAGAACGGGTTGGTCAAACCTCAGAAGGACTCATCCCAATACAGGCAACACCACATCTGAAGGTCCTTTCAATGGGATTCCTCCTTCAAAATAAGGATGACCCGGTGATATGGAGAGGGCCGATGAAGATGGGTGCCCTTAAACAGCTCATCGGCGACTTTAACTGGGGGCCGCTTGATTACCTCATCATTGACCTCCCACCAGGGACAGGCGATGAACCTTTGAGCATTGCTCAGATAATACCAAAGATAACAGGATCCATCATTGTTACAACCCCACAAGATGTTGCTCTGGTGAGCGTACGTAAATCCATCACCTTTGTAAAAAAACTCAACATCCCTGTGGTAGGTATCATTGAGAACATGAGCGGATTCACCTGCCCACATTGCGGAAAACATATTGATATCTTTAAAACAGGTGGTGGAGAAAAGGCTGCGAAGGATTTCAATGTTCCCTTTTTAGGTTCAATCCCGCTCGACCCCCATATTGTTGAAATAGGTGATAAGGGTTCAACGATGTTGGAGAAAGATGCGATTATAACGAAATCATTTGAGATTATTGTAAAAAATGTTGAAAAATTTGTGGAAGAAAAGGAGGTATCATAAACTATGCCAAGAGGAGATGGAACAGGGCCACAAGGATATGGTTCAGGAACCGGAAGAGGTCAAGGACGTGGCAGAGGCGCTGGTGGTGGCTCTGGCCTGGGGCCTGGTGGCCAATGCCGTTGCCCAAATTGCGGGCATACGGAGACACATCGATTGGGCACCCCCTGCTATAATCAAAAATGTCCAAAATGCGGAGCCCCCATGACAAGAGCATAATATCGGAGAAGGGTAAGAGTTAATAGGTCGTGATTGATGTCAGCTACGATTGTGATAGGTATGAAAGTAATAATTACTGCCATGGGAAACGATCTTAACTCGCAGGTCGACCCTCGATTTGGACGGTGCAAGTATTTTTTAACTGTTGACACAGAGACCATGGAATTCGAAGCGACACCAAATGGTAATCAAGATGCGATGGGTGGAGTAGGCGTACAAGCTGCACAGACCGTTGCGAATAAAGGTGTCGATGCGTTGCTAACTGGATCTGTTGGCCCAAATGCGTTTCAAACACTTTCCGCAGCAGGACTCAAAATATATACGGGTGCACATGGGACCATTAAAGAGGTTCTCGAGCAATTCAAACAAGGGGAGCTTAAGGAAAGTTCCAATTCGACCGTTGGAAGTCATTCTGGTATGAGAAACAGATAAACTGGGTGAAAGAGTATGAAGATAGGTATTCCTTCAATGGGTGAAAAAGGCCTGGATGAAGAGGTGGGTGAACATTTTGGACGAGTGCCAACATATACGATCATTGATCTTGAGACCCAAGATGTGAAGGTTATTTCCAATTTAAGTAATCATATGGGTGGTGAAGGGTACCCACCAGAATTACTGAAACGAGAAGGAGTTCATGTCATGGTATGCCGTGGCCTCGGCCGACGGGCGATATCACTTTTTGAAGAGATGGGCATTGAGGTCTATATCGGAGCATTCGGATCTGTGCGTGATACTGTTGAAGCATTCAAACAAGGACGGCTTCAGTTAGCATCCATGGGTGATGGCTGTCGAGAGCATACCTTTGGAGATCATCACCACCATCACGAAGAACATTGAGTAAGGAACCAAAACTGAATATCCAAGGTGAAGGACTATGCAAACATATCTTGATTGTATCCCCTGCTTCCTTCATCAATCACTTGAAGCAGCGCGGATGGCCTCAAAAGACGAAAAGGTTCATGACCAGGTTATGAAACAGGTCATGGCGTTTCTTCAGACCATTGATTTTTCTTTGTCACCACCTGAGATATCAAAGGATGTTCATGCCATTATTAAACAGGTAACGGGGGTAAACGATCCGTATAAGGATGTGAAACATCAGGCTAATGAACATGCAAAGAAACAACTCCCGATACTTAAAAGGATGATCGAGGACGCGGATGATCCCTTATTAATGGCGGTCAAACTATCTATTATTGGCAATGTCGTGGATTTTGGAACGATGAACCGATATAATGTTGAGGATATGATCGACAATATCTCACACAAGCCTTTCAATCACGAGGGGTACACTATATTCAAGAAACGACTTAAAAGTGCCTCATCGATCCTGTATCTTGCAGATAACACTGGTGAAGTGATCTTTGATTATCTTTTATTGGAACAACTTTACTCGGACAATAAAGAGATTACTTATGTTGTGAAAAGTAATCCGATCATCAATGATGCCACCGAAGAGGATGCGATCTATGCTGGCATTGATTCCTTTGCAACCATTATGCTGGGAGATAGCGGCAACACATATTCCTCACCTGGTATGGTCCTTCGGTTTTCATCATCTAAGTTTCAAGAAGCATTGAAAACAGCAGAGGTGGTGATATCAAAAGGACAGGGAAACTATGAATCCCTCAGCGCCATCGATCGAGAGGTGTTCTTTTTGTTAATGATCAAATGTCCATTAGTGGCTAGGAATATTGGTATCGATGTTGGTACCATGGTATTAAAGGTGAAAACATGATTATAGCAGTAGCAAGTGGAAAGGGAGGGACCGGTAAGACAACGATATCAGTCAATCTAGCATTAAGTATTGGGGACGCCCAGGTCCTTGATGCTGATGTTGAGGAGCCAAATGCGAATGTCTTTCTTCATGCAGATATCTCTGAGAAAAACGATGTGTTGGTATTGATTCCAGAGATCAATGAGAATATCTGTACCTTTTGCGGAAAATGTTCTGAGTTCTGTGCATATAATGCGCTAGCGGTCGTCCCTAAAAAGGTACTTGTATTCCCGGAACTTTGTCATTCATGTAAAGGTTGCGAGCTTGTATGCCCTGTGAATGCTGTTTCCTGGCAGAGTCGGTCGATAGGGATTGTTTCAAAGGGAACAGCAGGAGATGTTCTTTTCGTTCAGGGGGAACTTAACATCGGCGAAGCGATGGCCACGCCGGTGATACGTGCGGTGAAAAGAGAGATCGATTCTTCAAGAACCGCTATAATCGATGCGCCACCAGGGACATCGTGTCCGATGATGGAAGCGGTCGAGGATGCTGATTATATCCTTCTTGTGACGGAACCAACACCTTTTGGGCTTCATGATCTGAAACTTGCGGTCGATGTCGTTCGTCTCCTTCGCATCCCCTTTGGGGTGATCATCAACCAGTACGGTATCGGTGATAAAAAAGTAGAGATGTATTGCCAACAGGAACATATACCAATCCTCCTTCGGATACCTCATGACAAAACCATTGCATCACAGTATTCGAATGGTGAAGCTTTTGTGAACCATATGCCCTCGTACAAACAGGATTTCATAGAATTATATGAACGGATACAACAGGAGATATCCAAATGAAACAAGTCACCGTTATCAGTGGAAAAGGAGGTACTGGGAAGACCACGATGACAGCCGCGTTCGCAGGTCTTGCTCATGATGTGGTCATTGCAGATTGCGATGTAGATGCAGCTGATCTTCATCTCATCCTGAAACCAGAGGTCAAGAAGACAAAGGGTTTCCATGGTCTTAAAGTCGCTAGTATTGATCCTGACATATGTACAAAATGTGGGTTGTGCGTGGAGCATTGTCAGTTCGAGGCGATAGCAGAGGATATTTCTGTGAGATATGAAGCATGTGAGGGATGTGGTGTCTGTGAATATGTTTGCCCGGTCAATGCTGTTTCAATGAAGGAACGTGACTCTGGTGTTATCTATGAATCTGTTACTCGTTTTGGTCCTATGGTTCATGCCCGGTTGAACACGGCTGAGGAAGCATCAGGAAAACTAGTGACAGAGGTACGCAATCTCGCACAAGAGGTAGCATCTCAGAAGGGTAAATCCCTTATTCTTATCGATGGTCCACCTGGCATTGGTTGTCCAGTCATCAGCGCTATAACTGGAGTTGATATGGTCATTATCGTGACCGAACCAACATTTTCAGGTATCCATGATCTTCAACGGGTGGTTGATGTGGCCGCTCATTTCAATATCCCGCAGGCCGTCATCATCAATAAGTATGATATCAACACTGATAAGACCCATGATATCGAACTGTATTGTAAGACAAGTTCTATCCCTGTACTTGGAACAATCCCGTATGATGCAACGGTGGTAAAGGCGATGATCGAAGAAAAAACGATCCCTGAATATGACTCTGGTGTTTTAGCGGAATTGGTGAAATCTATATGGGAAAAGGCAACATCATTATTGTTTGACCGTTGAATGGACCGAAAGGTTCAAAATAGAGAGCTATTTCTTCTATTATAAAGATAGGGAACTGTGATAGATCCATGAAACATGTACATTTTACTGATATACCTGCAGAGATACCTAGTGAAGAAGATGTGAAGGATACCACGATCCGATGGTTGATAACAAAGAAGGATGGTGCGGAGAATTTCACCATGCGGTTGTTCGAGATGAAACCGGATGGTCATACACCGCTTCATCAGCATGACTGGGAGCATGAGGTGTTCATCGTTAAGGGATCAGGTGAATTACGGACCAAAACAGAGAAAAAACCGTTCAAGCAGGGCGATGTTGTTTTTGTTGAGCCGATGGAATGGCATCAGTTCGCAAATACTGGTTCTGAGATCCTCCAGTTCATTTGTGTCATTCCTTACAAATAAAAATATGGTTTTTACCCTAAACGCATATAATGGATAACAGTATTATCCCAGATTCGTGTTCGAACAACAGATATCCTCACTCCTTTCTTTCCTGGTTGGCTGTGGCTGCGGCGTTGCTGTTGGTATTGCATCGGGAACTGCTGAATCATTCATGATTCCTTTTGTTACGATTATCCTGGCCCAATCAGTGTATCAAGCAATTGGAACGAGTCTTGTTGTGGATTGTATCATTGGTGGTGTTGCTGGTATCATGTTTCTGTTGAAGGGGCATGTGAACGCGCGGCCTGTGGCACTTTTAGCAATATCTGGTATGGCTGCATCTGTTGTTGGTAGTATGTTTACCCGTGGAACACCAGAGTCGGGATTAAAGGTTCTTATTGCTGTTGTCCTCATTGGTCTGGGACTAGCGTTACTTCGTGGTGGTGTCAAACGGAACGTCGAATATGTGAACTCAAAGGTCAGCTTTGCCTGGTTCCAAAAACAAAAACTGATTTCTTTACTTTTCTTTGGTTCCATCATTGGGTTTGCTAGTGGATTCACGGGTATGGGTAGTAGTGGGGCGATGACCTTTGTCCTTATCTTTATCATGGGTTATGATCTTCATACATCGATTGGCACCTCCCTTTTGATGATGTTCTTTATCGCGGGATCGGGTGCGATAACCCATGGTCTAAAAGGAGAAATAGTAACATCTGTTGCACTTTTTGCTGGTGTAGGGGCATTGATCGGTGCCACATCAGGGTCTTTTTTTGCAAATAGGATCGATGAAGATAAACTTGGAAGATCGATCGGATTGATCATCACACTTTTAGGTGTATCTGTCCTTATAGAATTATTAATTTAACTTGTATCGGACTATTTTATGAAACGAATAAGTCTTTGATCAATGGTCATCAATTCAAAATCAAAATGATTCTTGATCCATTCCAATGTTCCTTTTTTATAAATGAACACATGGGTCTCATCATCCTTGTAGTACCATGATGAAAACATAACGTTTGGGTCGTAAATATCGGTCATACAGTATAAGGTCCCCTGTGGTCTCAATAATTGTTTTAGCAGTGTAAACTCTCTTTGCGGGTTATGGAAATGTTCTATTACCTCACAGCAGATGATGTAATCATAATTTTCTTTTAGTAGTTCAGGTTGATTATGGAAAAAAGGATCATATTCTCTGATGTTAAATCCATTATCTTTTAATATTTTTGATACTGCTGACCCCGTTCCAGAACCAAAATCAAGGCCGGTATCATTGATGGAGCATTCTTCTAAAACAGCGTTGGTGATGGGTGAAACAAATTGCTGGTATCCTTTATCATTGACATCATTGTTATGTTTCTCATATCTTATTTTCTCGAGAGCTGGTGATAAGAGATATTTTTTTGATCGAAAGATGCCCTGACAGTTCCTGCATACATAAAATTCATCCTTATGAAATGCATCTCCTCGATGGTTGCAGAGGGGACAGATCTCAAAGGTTTTTTCTGTCATGATACACACGTTCCATAGGACATGATTCAAAATACTCTATCATATGATATCTTCCCAGCTTTTTCCAATTTGTCTCTCAACCTGTTTCAAGGATTCATTTGAGGTAAGATCCAATCGGAGTGGTGTTAGCGATATATTATCCTCATATAATGCTTTCAAATCGCTATTGTCTTGCATATGTTCAAAGATAAGATCAGGTGTTTGCAATGAAAACCCATCATCTTTTATATAAAATAAACGTCCATAGCTTTCCCGAAATGGTTTCGTCATCGTAAGTGTGGAATGTATCGTTGCACCATATGGTATGTTCATTGAGAACACATCGATATCATCAAACGTTTTATTCATGAGAATTCCAGTGATTTTCGCTGAGATCTTTGCAGCATTTTCAAATACTGAACTGTTCTTTTCATCGAAAAGATCAAGTTTTTTCTTGATCTCTACTGGTATCATCAAAGAGGTGGCAAGTGCTTTTACTCCTTGGATTGATGCTTCGATTGCAGCACCAACGGTCCCTGAACTGAGTATCCGCGCATGTCCAATGTTCACACCTTGATTGATACCCGAGACAACCATTTTAGGATATGAACTAAGAATGTTGAACAAACCCATTTGAACACAATCTGCCGGTGTTCCATTAATAGTATAAATGTCAAAATCATGCAACCGTACCTTGTTTACCTTCACTACCTCCGTTGATGTTATTGCCTTTCCGATCCAACTTCTTTCCTTATCTGGTGTGACTGCAACAACAGAAAATTCCTTAGATAATTCCTTTAAAAGTGGTAAGAACCCTGCAGAATTGTACCCATCATCATTCGTAAGTAATATATCTGTCATTCATTATCAGTAGGCGGAAATTGAAATGATTAAAGAACCTTTCTTTATACAGAAAATGAAACATAAACTAATGACCAAAAGTGACCTACTAACATGATAGCAAAAACTGGAAAAGACTTTGATATCATCATACTGACCGCGGAATATTATGATGATCATCCCTTGTCACCTGTTGGAGTCTTAGCACGAGTCCTTGATGCAAAAGGATATTCTGTAGGTATCATAGAGAAACCAGAAACACAGGAGCAATTCACCCGATTAGGCACTCCAAAACTTTGTTTCTGTGTGACCGCTGGTTCCATGGACAGCATGCTGAATAATTATACCCCGATGAAGCGGAAAAGAATGGACGATCCCTACAACACGGTCACTCCCATGCCCAACAGAGCAGTTATCGTCTACTGTAACGGACTCAAACAATATTTCAAATCAGTCCCCATCGTCATTGGTGGTATCGAGGCATCATTACGAAGGTTCGCTCATTATGATTATTGGGATAACAACATTCGACGAAGTATCCTTTTTGATTCCCGCGCATCGATTCTCGTCTATGGAAATGGAGAAAAACAGATAATTGAGATCGCTGAACGATTAAAGAACAGTCAGGATCTTAAAGGGATCTTAGGGACCTGCATCATACGTAAAGAGATCGATGATACATTCGAAAAACTCCCCTCTTTTAAAGATATCAAGGAGGATACTGAACAGTTCTGCATCATGCAAAAAAAATTCTCAATCTATAAGAATCTGGCACAGGAATATGATAACAACTACTTACTCCAATACAAATATCCAAACTATACAAGTACCGATCTTGATTGGATTTATTCACTGCCCTTTACCAGAAAAATACATCCAAAATCATTGTTGAAAATGGGAAAGTTCTCAGTAGTGACCCATCGAGGCTGCATTGGTAACTGTCACTTCTGCTCACTGTCATTACATCAAGGTGATAAGATCATATCTCGGTCTGAGGGAAATATCCTTGAAGAGATACGATCCCTTACAAAACATCCAGAGTTCAAAGGATACATCGATGACCTGGGGGGGCCATCCGCGAATATGTATGGGCTGGATTGTCCGCTGAGTTCAACCTGCCGAAATGATTGTCTTACTTGTAAGAATCTTGATAGAACACATCAGAAATTACTCTCCCTTCTAAGAAAAACTCGGAAGATACCCGGTGTTAAAAAAATATTTGTTCGAAGCGGGATCAGATATGATCTAGCACTTGAAAGTGAGGAATACATCAAGGAAATCGTTGAACATCATGTCTCTGGTACCCTTAAGGTCGCCCCAGAACATTTTTCAAAAAAGGTAACAGTCCTTATGAATAAGGATAATACACGGTTCGATGAGTTCATATCGGTTTTCAACAGATATAACAAACAAAAAAAACAGTATCTCAAATACTATTTTATGATCGGTCATCCAGGTGACAGCATCGCTGAAACATCATATCTACGAGATGCAATAAGAAGAAAAGGCTTGTCCAATGTTGAACACTTCCAATTGTTCACTCCAACCCCCATGACGGTTTCAACCTGTATGTATTGGGCCAGAATGAACCCGGTCACCATGGAGAAAGTAGACACGATCTGTGATTATAAGACCAAAAAACAATTGAAACGCATTCTACTAGATGTTTCACAGACATGATTTTTAGTTAATGTGTATCGATTAACCAAGTAATATCTCTCTGATAGATCCTTTATGAAACTGATCTAAAAAAAGAATTATTAGAAATTCAAAGCTCATTGTCAATATCCCCCTATACAAAATGATGATATTCTATAGAAAATTTACAATAATACCATGTATTCGTTTCCCTTAACATAATCTCCAAACATATTCTATAAGATCCTCAGGTTTTTCAAGAATTTCTTTGTCATGAATATGCCTGATTTTCCATCCCTCTGAACGTAACACCTTGTAGCGATCAAAATCAAAACATGCAATCTTATCTTCAGGTGTATCGTTTATTTCAAAAGCATATTTGTTTTTATGGATAAAGAATGCAAAATCAATTCTATACTTTTTATTATCTTTACATCGCGCCCAATAACCTGGTAGAACTTGTATCTTATTTTTATTCAATGAATTTAAAAATAATTGTTTCCCTTTAGTGTTAAGACTCGTATCAGTTCTCGGGCTTTGCGCATACTGGACCAACTCACCGAGAACTCCCTTTGCTTTTAAACAGGTATTTTTATCACCGACTACAATAACAGCAGTTTTTGCTCTAGTAATTGCAACATTTAAGAGCTGTGATGTTGAATCTATCCATGCAAGCGTACCCGACTTTACCCCTGATGAGATTGCTGGGGAGAAAATAATAACATCTTTTTCATCACCTTGAAATCTATGTGCGGTACCAACGGTAATATCTATAGTTCTCAGCTTTTCAGATGAGATTATTTTCTTACTGATTAACTCCATTTGTGCCCTAAAAAATGTTACCACACCAAAGGAGATATTTGATCCATGCATAGTGGTCAACTTCTCTAATACTTTAACAACATATTCTGCTTCTTCAGTGTTGTACGAGCTTTCATCATGAATGGTTTTCCCACAGATATCATACCAGAGTATCCCATGTGCAAGTAGATCATCAGATGGTTTTAATCGAAGTTCATCAGTGAGCACATGTAAGAGGTTATCATAGAAATTTTCATTAGAAAACGTGATTATGTCTCTAGCGCACCTATAATGTTCATTCAAAAGGATAGGTTGATTACTATTCGCAATACCTATTTTTTCTGCGAGAGCATATAATGAATTTTTAGTATATGAATAATCGTTAAACAAATTCTTGACGTTGTTTTCATCGGCAATTTGTTCATCTTGTTCTTGGTTTAATAGGGAAATATGTTTCAATTGCTTAGGATCACCAATAATGACAACACTTTTCGCTCGATAAAAAAGAGGGAACGCTGATGCAATATCACATTGAGATGCCTCATCAATGATAAGAATATCAAACAAATTATTCTCAAGAGGAATACTGTTCTTTGCTGACAGATTAGTTATTACCCATATGGGCAGGAATCCTAGGATACGTTTCATATTCTTCTTCCAGTCTACATAAAGTTTCTTAAAGGATTCCTTCTCCACATATTTTTGAAGCTGTTCTGAGGCATAAAAAAATTTAGCGACTGATTCTTGTTCCTCGCTATTTGTGCTGTTTAATTTATTTAGCCAATATTCATCAAATATGTCCCTGGATGTGTTCTTGTATTCATTGCTAAGATAATTTACCTTTTCATATAACCTGGCTACTGGTTCAAATACTAAAAGATCACTTTCAAGACTCATCTTATTCTTTTTAGCATGTATTATTTGTGTGGATGAGAGTATCAATCGTAATGATCTGTTTATTTCCTCTTCACTCCTTGGCTTTGTTTGTTTAAAATATGCTTGACATCTTGGATTGAGCACAGTATAACATTTTTCAAATAAATCCTGTAGTTTTCTCCTGTTTCTTTTTTGAAATATTTTATGTATCGATTTGTAAAATAAGCTAGAACTGTCGCCAAGATTTTTTAAATTACGTTCCAAGTTAAAAGCATCAATTTTTTCAGCATCATGTTCTTCAAATGTATTGATAAGTTCCGGTGGGATTTTCTGCAAAAGCACATACATTTCATCCTGAATTCTATCAATGGTTTCGTTGATCTCTTGCATTTTTTTAATCTGATCGTGTATCTGAGCGATATCATGGTTTAATCCAGTAAGCATCTCAACTTTTTTGTTTATATCATCGTTTTTGTTTTTTGTATCAGTATGAGGGAATAGTTTACTCAAAGTTTCCTTAGCATCCTTACGATGAGGTTCGGCTCCCATGCGGACAATCAAAGGTTTCGATAATATTGGTTGAAGTTTTTCTCTAACCACATCAACAGCCTTGTTATTTTTACTCGAAAATAAAACAGTTTTATTTTGATACACTGCATTTGCTATAATATTGAGAACTACCTGGGATTTTCCGGTCCCCGGCGGGCCAGTAATAACAGTAAAGGATCTAGTGAGTGCATGTTTCACAGCTTCTTTTTGGGAATCATTCAATGGGTATACTTCAATGAGTTGTTTCTCAGTATCTTCCTTTGAATTTGTATATATCTTTTCCCCTAAGAAAAATCCTAGACTAGTATCATTTAGTTCTTCACGGGGGCGTGTTTTAAGCCGATGAAGCTCCTTGATAAGATTTCTAGTAATCCCTGTTCTAACCCCGGTGTACAGAATAATTTTGTTACATATTTTAGGGTACTCAGCAGTCTGTAGTGGCTCAGTATCAATGTCTGGTGTGATGTGTGTTTTAGGGAGGTGAAGTAGATCAAGTATCGCAGTGATCTGTTCAATAAATGATTTATTTTGTATTTCAACGCGAAGTTTGTTTATTTCCTCGATTTCAAAACCAAATGCTGAAAGTATAGAATGATTCAGATCAGGTTTTGTTTTTTTTGAAAAAATCAAATAGCCATCTTGTTTTTCAACTGTTAGCTCTATGAAAAAAAGTGGGCTTATCGAACCATTGGTAGTAGCAACAAGGGGGTATCCATAAAATATTGATTTTTGATTATTGTTATCTCTTCCGATAATAGATTCAGGCAGCATTGAATCGGGTATTTTGATCTGGTCTTTATTTTCATGAAAGAAAGTTTCTTTCTGAAATGGATTTATAATGAATTTTTTATTGCTTTCACTAACATGAAAGGTTACTGAAAACAGATCCTCTCTTTCCAGAAGTTGTATATAATACTCGATGAGTGATTTATGGGCTTTAGCTGATATTTGTTTCTTCATTTTTGTAAGAGTGTAACAAGGATAGGTTCTTTATTGTTTAGATTAATATATTTAAATATTATAAAAATTGGGGTGGGTATCGATATCCAAGTGGACCAAAGATTAAAAACTCCAAAAGAGGAAGAGAATAACTCTCTGATCTAAAAATTATATCAAGTAAACAAAAATCCTTTTTAAAAGGTATAGCGGACCTGGCGGAAAGAGGACAGTTCTCTCGGAGAAAAATCAGGTAAAAAACACCAAAAAAAGTCTCTTTTGGATTTTGGATTAAAATTGGTTCTTTTCTCACTAAAAACTTTCTTAATTTTTTCTCTTTTTCTGAGGTGTTGAAATGAAAGAATCAATTTATGATAATATGACTAGATGTGAAAA
>CAYPIF010000019.1:0-28671 GCA_964410735.1 uncultured Thermoplasmatales archaeon | reverse complement strand
TAAATAAAAAAGAAAAAAAGAAAAAACAACACCCTTGAGAGGGATGAGAGGGGGGGGAGGGACGGAGTGCGGGTTGGGTGATGAAAAAATTATTTTTGGGGGTGTTTATAATGGTATATGGCTCCCAAAATGGGTCTCATTCTCAGTCTCAAAATGAGACTCTTTTTGAGACTTACTCTTCCTCCTGTGGTACCGACAGTTGTCCCTTATCAAAAAAAAATTTTAAAAAAAATTTATTTTTTTCTTTCTCCTGATCTTTCCCTTTGAATCTCCTTATGCATCATCCTTGCTGCATCCAGGAGCTTTTCTTCAGGTATCTGGTAGAAAACCCTCTGATTATTCTTATGTATGGTGATTATATCAGAGGACCTTAGATGATAGATATATATATGAGACAGTTCAGGAGGGGGGATATTTGCTTTTTTACTGAGGTCGCTCTGCTCTATTTTATCAGGAGATACTTTTATCAGCAGATTCAGTATGATCTTTTTCTGTCTAGTTCTGTTTTTTACCATGATATCAGGTTATATATACCTGTGAATAATCCCTTTCGATAGCAAATTCATTGATTATCGTTGCTATCTCTTCTTCTGAGATGAGCATTCCATTCATTTTCAGGTTCGACACATATGATTCAGGGTCTAATTTCGGCATCTGTCCCATCCAACCCCGTTCAAATGTTTTTACAATGAGGTCCTTTACCTTCTGTTCCTCCTTATCTGAAGGGCCAATGATCGTGATCTCTCCTATTTCCGGCTGATAAATGACCATATATTCATCATTTTCTATCATTGCTCGGATAAAAAGAGAACATATCTCCGCTTGAACAAGGGTATCCACTCCCTTGTGCATCACAAGATCTATCATCCATCCCCTGCTTGATAAGGATTTTACCAGGTCTTTTCGAGATATTTGCTTTTCAGCTATCAATGTGACTGCCATATACTAAAAAAGAGGGGGTTGATATGTAAAAAAGCTTGTTTTGAAAAAAGAAAAAAGAAAGGGAGTAATATCCCTTATTCGACTTGTTGTGTTTGACAGAGTGCTATTTTCATCGAATACTGATATGTTCCAGGTATAGCATTCATCACGACATGATTCCAGTTGAGCCAACAGTATGTGGTTTCTGCTTTTAGGATGTTGGTGTGGAATTCTGCGTAGACGAGTGGTATATCGGTTGGCGGGATCTCATCGCAGTCGACATATAATCCAAGGTCTGTTTCGAAGAGGAAATCTTCTGCCATATCCCAGTTAACTTCTCCATCTGTTACTGCATCGACAGGGACTAACCAGAATTTAGCACCGTATTGGTGTTCGTATGTTTCGCCTAAATCTGAAATTGGACGTTGTGTGTTCTCATCATCTTCGTAAGGCATAGTTGGTGTAGTGGATTTCCAGTTAGTATATACACCACTGCCATCAGCTGTGAATGTGTCGAGAACAGTTGCAGGTGCTGCATCCCAGTATTCAGGATAGTTTGCGTAGTAGATGAGACTGTAATCACCATTTAAATCTTCATATTCGATAGTATATTCGAAGTTCTTACCACAGGTGTTAATTGTTAGGAATGCCTCTAAACCATTATCGAGTTCAGTCCAAGGAGATTGTCCCCATACAATATCTTTTTGGACAAGACGGATTGTTTGGGTATCACCTACAATATAGTTTTCAAGTTCATATCCTTCATCTGCACCTGGTGCAGGTAATTGTTTCCAATTAATAAGAATATCAATGCAAGCATCTTGGCAAGCTCGGTTTCGAATCCAATATTTATACCAGTGTGGTGTACAGTGAATCATTTCTTCACCTTCTCCTGGGACGAGAGTGGTTCCAAAATCGTGGTCATAATTATACCAATCATTGCCATTTTTGGATATTTGGATTGATTGTCCTACTTCTGCTTTTGTGGTAACTTGTCCAAAGTGCGTTAAAAGTGCACCTGTAGCGAACATCGTGAATGCGATGAACACTGCGAATATTCCTATTGCCAGCTTCTTGTTTCTTATTTTTGTTTTCATGTTTTTTCTACCTCTTGTTCGTTTTTGCTAAAAGAGAGGTTGCTCCTCCATCTGCAACATTCACGCGCAAAGGATAAAGGCGTGTCTTGGAAACTCCCCTTTCTTGGCCTCCCCTTCAGCGATATATTAATAACCTATAAAGTATATAAATATTGTGTATTAAATACCTCTTTATTGTGCATCAGAAAACTGTCGCAGGAAAAAACCGAATGATTTAATACATAGAGGAGGGATACTTTATTCACATGGAATACGTCAAAATCACCATCTCACTGCCGATCGATCTTAAAAAAAAACTGGAACGGATATCTCAGAAGGAGATCCGGAGCCAGTCTAATATGATAGCGGCCCTTATCGACCAATATAGCGAAAAAGAGTAGATTATTTTTTCTCTTTCCGATCCTTCAGACTGAATATTGCTACTGTCGAAAAGATCGCTCCTATGATCCCGCTCAAAAACATGATGATTATCTCATTGATATTAAGAAAAGACCCTTTTTCCCCACCACTGAACGAAACATGATATTCTCTCTCATATCCATTGTTCTGATCATTTTCTGGCAGGTTTTCGTTTTCATCTTCTTCCTCAACGGGTTTTTCGCCTCTTGTCCCTTTGATGTATATCGTACTGCTTCCTTTTTTATCCTCGGTCCAATGTGTGAACGGCAGCTCGATATCATATTCTCCCGGCGCCAAAGCAATATCTGCAGTAATATCAACTGAGATGTTCTTAGAGCCGATAAAGGAGAAACGGTTTTCAGAGAACACGATGTCAAACCCTTCGATATCTACTTCATCAAAAGAAACCGATCTTTCCTCATCCGAAGAAAAACAGATCTTGAATGAAGTGGAACAGCCTGCAATGATCTCAAAAGACTCTGCTTGGTCTGTCTCCATTGAACATGCCAAAGGCACGATACACATGATGACTGCGACGGTCATCGCTTCCAACACATGCTTCCTTTTCATCTTCCTTCAAGTAATCGCTAGTTATTACAGATGGATAAAGGCGTGTTCTCCTTGGATTCTTTTTCTAATTCCTCTCGACAGATGTCCTTGGCTATTGGAAGAGCTCTGAACAGATCTGTGTTACATGGCAATGACCGATATTCAAACCGATACAAGTCTCCCATATCACCAATTTCTTTAGGTTCCCATTCTCCCTTCGTCCTCCCCGCTACTTGAATATCATAGGCGAATATCTCATCCATCCTCTTAATGATCCTCTCCACCACATTCTCAGGTATCGCTGTCTTTTTGTCGCCCTCGTGAACAGAGAAATGAATGTGTAGTCCACTGTGGAGCATATATCCTCCATTATGCTTTTCAAATCCCAGATGATGGCTCTGGTTGAACCCGTAGACATTCTCAGTCAGATCTGGAAAAGAATGTGCATCATATTTTTCAGCAATCTCATCGACCCATCCCTTGTCGTAATACAAACGGTCCTTTATCAACATCTTCAATCCTTTTTCCTCTGCTGAGACCTTTATCTCTACCAACTGATCATATACAGACTTGATAACTGTCGCAATATTGCTACTTGGCTTGCTTCTCAATTCAAGAAGGAAACCCATCTCATCGTTTGGAAAACCATGTATCTTCGGTTCAACGATCTCTACAGATCTAGTCGTTCCATCGTTCTTTGCTAAAAAAGCCTCAACTTCACAGCCGATCACAATTTCTTTTTGAGTCATGTAATAGCAAAAAAAACCAATGATAAAAAGGCGTGTTGTTGTTCCAGCATAAAAAAATGTACTAAACCTTCTGAGAACTATCACCGGTTGAACCCGGTGGTATTTCACTCACATTTTTCTGGCAAGTAGTGCAGAGGAATTTTCCAGTGATGGTGTCAAGTGTCCCCTCTGCCTTGTTCTCCAGACAGCTGTCACAGACATACTTGGTTTCTTTTTTCTTGGTGATCTTCACGTTTTTTCCCCGTTCCTTCAGGGTGGTCATCTCTATTTTCTTCTTCTTCCCCAGATCTTTGAAAAGAGAGAATGCATCATTGAAATCCGGGACGATTGCTGTCACAAGATAGGTCATTTTTTCTTTTTCTCCTTTTTTGGCCTTCTGAACATGAATTGCCCGGCCATTGATGGGGTGAATGTTAATTTTCCTGGCATGTCTGCCGCAGAATCGTATGTGTAGACAACTAGCAGCTGCGGGATCTTCACATTCACGAACAGAACCATAATGCGAGATTTCTTTTCTTCGGATAAGAGCTTGTTATGATATGCGATCTCTGGGTTACATTCTTCCTTCTTCAACGTTTCACTTCTTGGGCTGATGTAACATTTCGCGGAAAGAACTGTATATGAACCATCTTTATGGGTCAAGACAAAATCCGGTTTCCCATGCGTTTCCTCATAATCTGCATGCTGGATGTATTTCACATTCTCCAATACACCAGGTATCTCATATCCCAATTCCAACATGTCAGCAACCCATTCTTCAAACAACCATCCCAGTACATAGCTCATCGTTCCCCTGAACTGGGCTTTTCGATACTTCACTGCCTCTATACTGGTGAATGGTTCAGGTATCTGCAGCTCCTTTCGTTGCTTCTCGTTCTGAGATAAAAGATAGATCTGCCGGTTCGTATGCACATCATATCCACCGACCCCTTCACCCATCATATACACCACTGCACGGTCTAACTTGGATGGTTCTCTTTCGAGTATTGTTTTGATGATCTCTTCTTCAGATATCTTGAACTCGACAACATCCTCATGTGCCACTGTCGCCTTCTTCACCATCTCCTCCTCATTCTCTTCAGATATCACGGCCTTCTCCACTGGTTTCTTCCCTTTCTGTGGTTGATCCGGGTTCATCTGATGCCATAGATACAAGAAATGATCGTATATCTTTCTGAAATTACTCGGCTTTTCTATCAACTGCCTATGTGCGGATATCTTTCTTCTTGCCAGATCCTTGATGATGTTCCGCCCACCCCTGATATGTGGGGTGATATTTTCATCCTCACAAATGTCGACAAGCCGCTGGGCAATACGTTCAATGTTGTCTCTTTCATCCATATTGCTGTAATGATATCTGATGATCCGGTCATCGAGCATCTTGAGCTTTCCTTTCAACAAGTTCTTGAAAAACGATTGGATATGAGGCTTCAACGGTTCAAAATCCCTGGGATCCCTTCCTGTAGTCAGTGCATCTGTGATGAAATTGATCAATGATCTTCTCCTGACCTCCTGATTTGCAAAAGGATCATACGGTGGCATCAGCTTGCCTTTGTTCTCATAGATATATCTGGCCCACACGTCCATCGTTTCCGTGTCGGTCTTGATCTGTTTCTGGAATCCTTTTCCCCCTTCCACTATATGTTTCAACACGTTCTTAGGTGCAAGAGGGACATACAGCCACCCGATTTCCTTAGTATACATGTCACGGATAACTGACCATGATTTAGCCTCGATGTTCTTTCCTCTCCGCCATTCTGCCTCCTTTTCCCCTAGTTTTTTCAACCAATATCCCGTTATGCGTCTCCGGATCGTCTGCTCTCTTTTTTCATCCATTGCACTGAGGCCTTTGTATATCTCAAACATCTTATTCTGATGAAACGTCTGGTCAATTGTCGGTAACTGCGGTCCCCACACAACAAAGAGAAGGGCCGATACTTTCGCAATGCTCTCCGGCAGGAATTTTCTGAGTGCATCCTTGTCCTTATGATATCTATCGATGATCTCGATTATTCTGTCTGGTATCGGTGACCCGTAGATCTTCTCCGCCCGATGCATCAATACTCTTTTCCGATAGATATGTCTAACAGCATTGTATTTCTCAATGGCCTCCATCATCTGTTCTGATGTTCCCTTCCGTGCATGTTGGCTTCCTCCTTCCTCTCCCCCGCCCATCGGATCATCGATGGACATGAATATCACATCACACTCCGGATCCATCTCATGCAATACATTGGGAAAATATGATGCTTCCAAGCATTGACACCTGTCTCCATAGTATTCTTTGAGGTGGTATGCAATGGCTTGGGCAAGTGAGCTTTTTCCGCAACTCGGCCCTCCATAGATATGGATCGAATTAAGGTCTATCTTATCTTCAGGTACAGGTAACTCCAATGTTTTAAAAAACCGTTCCGTGAGATTTTTGTCTTTTTTCTTCCATTCCGGCAGGCCTGCATGTGTCGATTTGAACAGATCTGAAGGATGATGTATGTCACATTCTTTCGATGAGGCGATATATGTCGGATCGGTTAAAATAAACAGGTCTTTATCGTTTCCATGGTAGCTTTTCTTTGCCAGCCGCCTTTCCCCCCATGCCTTTTTTCAGCGGTGGCAATTGTTCTTTTTTCAATGATGGCAGGTTTCTTTTCTGCTGCAACTGTTCATGCATGAATGCTTCTTCCCCATCCATCTTTTCATACTCTTCATCTTCCTCCCTTCCAGGTATCAGGGGATCACTGCGAGTTTCTTTGAAATTGTGAAAATCCCCGATCAGTTCTTTTGCCTGTTTGTTATCTAATCCTATCTTGTTCTTCCGGGTTATCCGAAGGCTTCCGTCCTCCGTTTCCTGGATCAATGCGATAGCTGATCCTGTACCGACCAACGAGTTCGGTCCACTTTGCCCTTCAAGCAACACTTTTCCATATTGATGGGCGACTCCCTCGTCAGCTATTTTCCGTACACTGCTGAATATTGCATGGTCTCTGATGTATTCTGCAGTCTCTTTGTCCAATGGAGTAACGTCTTTATCGAGTCCGACCCAAGCTAAATTCCGTGGTATGGTCAGATTAGCAAGATACTGTAACCGTTCCATCACTTGTTTCGATGCTTTTTCTCCAACCTGTACAGCGAATTTATGCAGGGGTTGCAATTCAAAACTCTTGTACAGTATGTTCTTTCCTTCTTCAAGGTCTGCTGTTTTCATGGTTTGGTCGCCACAATATATTCTGATCTAACTCACAAGGGTATATTCTTTCCTTCCCTCTATTTTTGATAGCATCCCTTTTTTCCGCATCTCTTCTATTTTTTCTTCAATATCGTTGAGCATTGCTTCTTTTTTATCGAAGTGAAGTGCTACCTTTATTCCCATCGGTCTGACTTGGTTGTTGTTTTCTTCAGCCCATTTGATGATGTATTTTTCCAAGTCCAGTTCTTCTTCCGGTTTCTTTTTTTTTCTTGAGAATGCTTTTTCATCCCGGTTTAATCCTTCTTTATCGATTATTTTGTATGCTTTTTTTATCCTGATGATATATTTAGTATACGTGTTCCCATATGCTTTTGACGAGGCTTTGGATATCTTTCGTTTCCGTTTCTTAAATGCTTCGAACACGGCCTCTTCCACGTCCTTCTTTGAGAAGGGGTCAGGTATCATGTTGAGGATGTCTTCCAGGATCGGCCTGTAAATGTATATCTGATCTTGTTTCCCTATGATGTCTTTCTCATCGAACGCAAAATGTTTGGGCATCGGCCAGCTCTTTCTTTTCCCTGCCGGCTTTATTCCTGTTCTTGTTTCCTTGTTTTCCGGCTGTTCATTCGTGCATATGCTCTGCTCTTCATTTCTTTGTTCCAGGGTCTTGTCTAATTCGATGATATGAAATATGATCTTATCTATATCTTCGTTAGAAGATGCGAGCTCGCAAGCGGCCTGCAACATCTTCTTTGTTTGATCGCTCCATTTGTTCTTCTCTGCAAATGTTCTGAAGGTCTCGATTATGTTGTCTTTATCAAGGTCTTCAATCTCTTTTAGATAGATATCTTCAATTATCGTTCGATAGTGTGTAAACATGTTCCGCAGTTCTCCAATTCTTCTTTAGGGATTTTTGTTGGTGGAAGCGGGGTATTCAACTACAACAAAGGCAGTTAGGATGGATGGTGAGGATGTGGATGGGATAGGATACCAAGGCCTCACTTTGGAAGGAATTTTTTTCTTCCACCAACAATTTGTTCATTGACTATTAACACTTAAACGCCTGTCTTCTACCGACCCTTTGTCTTTATCGTCGGGAACCCGAGCAGCTTGTATACTGTATTATGGTCTTTTCTGATCTCTTCTGGCATCGGCTTGTTTATGGTCTGGTATATTCCTTTAGCTGCCATGAAATCAGCCAGTAAGAATATCGAACTTGATACCTCTTGCAGTTTTTCACGTAACTCAGGGATCGTTGCCTGCAACTGGAAGAAGATGTCTCTTCGTGTCTGGCTGGTCGGTGACATCAATGCTTGCTGGCGTATCTTCACCGGTTTCAGCATCTTTGCCGCTGCAACCTCATCGATATGTCCCATGCTATATGCTGAAAGGATCGTTTCTTCCGTTTCCTTATCCAGTAATATCTGCTGGCCTACCTCTTCCATACTTGCCGCTACCATAGGATTTGCATTGGTTGCAAGGGCGATATTCGCCACATCCATGTCTCTTGGAAGGACGCAGGTGCGATTTATCCGGTCGAACAGATCCGTGAATATGACATGCCCGGTTCCCGGCATCGCAGAAGACCCTTGCTCCCCTGGTATATTGAATAATCCTTTTGCTATCAATGTGTTTGGCACGGCCCATACCGCGAATTGTTTTGTCACTGTGAAGAATGTTTGAGAATATGGTGAAAAATCAGACGGTTCTATCTTCTGGCCCGGGATACGCATCTCAACAAAGATGGTCATATCCTTGGATTGACCTTTCTTCTGGATCATATATGACAATCCATAGACCAGAATGAACAATGCGATAGCTGACACGACTGCATCCCATCCCACCAGGAACCATATTACCGCCATAATCCCTACTGAAGCAATGATCTTCAGCAATGGCTTCAATTCATAGTTCAGCAAAAACGTTATCGATCCCGGAAGTTTCGTTATGATATCCTGCTGTATCACGTCTTGTTCGGTGAGAAATTGCTGACCGGCGACCATGTTGTACTGGTCTTGTGAAAGAGACTCATCAACAGGTCCTTTCGTTTGTTGGCTCTTCACCATCTTGGCAATATCACTCCTGCTGGCGGGAATAATATCGGGGCAATATGTTCAATCATTATCATGATCGTATAGTATGCGACCACTCCGATGAGGGCGATGATGCCCACCCAAAATAATAGGTACACTGCTAAGATATCCCATCTCCCCTGCTGAAGGATCTCCAGCTGCCAGGGCATGCGGGTCTTCTGGTATTTTCTTTTATATGGTCGATTGGGGTCCTGCTGGGGGACAAACTCTTCTTCCCTCTGCTTCACCGCTCGTTTGAACATCTTTTCCGATTTTTCTGCCATCATATCACCCGTTGAATGCCCATTGTATCTGCACTGATCGCAGCAGTGCTTGTCCCTGCTACAACTGCCAGAAAAACGAATAGCACGTCGATAGCTATCCTTGTGGCAATGAACTGGTTGAATTCCCCTCTGCTGAACTGGATCCATTCTTCTGCGATCACTTTTTCCTCATCATCATCATCTGATCTTGCATCCCATGGGGAATCCAGCAACTTGATGTTTTTAAAGGAAAAGACGGGTAATGTCACATTTGTCTCATTCACCAGGCGGACATCGACATCTATAGTGGAATAACTGGATGATGCTTTGACCACTGATCTGAACTCGTTGTATCCTCGGCTATGCACCTGGTCATCTATCTTTATTTCATAGACGCAGGGTTCATTGGAAAAAATAACAATGCTGAACTCACGATATATCTTTGAATTGAATCCTGGCAATGCATACAGTCTCAGCTCATGGGATTTTACCTCACTTGCTGACATGATCATGACAAAGCCTTCGAATGTATCGAAGTATTGTGTGTAGTTCTTCACTTCATCGTCCATGTATTCATCGAAAGGATTTGTTAAACTCCCCTTTACCAGTTGATCCGGGAATGCCAGGTGTGGGTTGTCCATCAGAACGGATGCGGAAAACAGCATGATGAACAGATACAGTGGCAAGCATATTGAAAATATTCTCAGGATTGTTCTTGAACGGGGAAGCATTTCTTACTCCTCGATATCGGCTCGTCTTTTCATTTCTCGATATTCTATCATCTTGTTTCCTGATGAATTGTCCGTTATCTTTATCGCATCTGTCGGCTCGCCATCCAGTAATTTCTCAGCTTCTTCTTTCAGATCGGGATGTTTTTCAACTAGATTATCCATATATTTTGGGATATTCTCTTCTTTTACATTCCTCAGATATTTCATCCATCCACCATGGGGGATCAGTTCATCCGGATCGTTGTCTTCATCTGGTTCCTCATCATCTTTATGGAAGGTGTATTTTAGTTTTGGTTTTTCTTCTTGCTTCACTTCGATGACCGGTGTTTCCATCTCTTTTTCTTCACGGAATATCTGGGTCCGTTCTTCTTTTTCAAGGAGCTTCTGCAGCATCTTCTGTGTTTTCTCCATGTTCTCCTCAAGAGAGCTCATCCGTTTCTCATGCTCTTTCCGTTCACGTTCCTGGATGACGATCTTTGCTCTTTCGTCGATATCTGCAATGCATTTTTTTGCCTGTGGCTTCAATTGTTTGATGATGGCGTTGCTGTTCAGTCCGAAATCGGTCATGTCAAGCATGAATGTTTCTTTGAAGTATGCAAGAGTCTCTTCCAATTCGATCTTTAACTTGTATGGACAGTTCTTGACCTGGAATTCTGTTCCATAACATTCCACACAATTTTCCGGGATAGTTATCTTGGTCATTTTTACCATCCCTCCATATCGTCAGTATTTTCCGGTTCAGGTTCAGTTTTCTGCTGTTGGGTCTTCTGCTCCTCCACCATCTGGTTTCCCTGGAATATCTTTGTTTCTGCACATTCGTTCTTATACTGGCATGGGGCACATCTGGGATTTTCCATGAGACTATATGACTGGCCGTCTTTGTAACATGGGGGAGGTCCTCTGTTCTTTGAATGGAATGGTATCATCTCCTTCAGGCCTTGTGCTCCTGCTGGTGGTGGGCTTTCTGAAGTTGGCCGGATCTCGATGTTGTCATATTCTCCTTCCAGCTCATTCAACTGAGGGAAATATGTAGGCAACAGATATTTCTTCCAGAGGAAAAAATACAACATGGCAAAGATCAATATCGCTGCTGAAATGAATGCCCATGGCCCTCCCACGTTTTCGATTATGTTATTTGCTTCTGCTGAAATGCGTTTCAAAATCCCTGTTGATTCCTCACGGACCGTGTTTCTTGTCGCATTTGATTGGTCAACTGTCGTCTGCAACAGTGTCTGCTGGTTCGTAGCCGTGTCGTTGAATGCGCTTACTAAAAAATTTGATAATACGTGAAAACTTGATGTGCCGTCAGCTGTCTTCAGGATCGGTCTTGTGTCTTTATCGTATAATCCGCTGACCACATATCCCATATCTTGATATATCGATCCGTTCTCCCCATATCCTATCATGTCCTCAATTGACTTTAACGAATTCATGATGCTTGTTTCGTTCAGTCCTTCCAGGCTTACATCATCGATCGATATGGAAAGATTCATCTGAGATACATTCAATATGGATTCAAGATGGGAGGCCAATGACATATTGTTACTGATGTTTGTCGTTCCGAAAAGCAATACTGAAGTATTTTCATTTATGGATATCACTGCTGCATCTATTCTTGATGATAATAGATCGAACTCTTCGATCATATCCGTTTGATTGTTCAGGATAGCTGTCTGGTTCTGAAGGATGTCGTTTAGTATCTTTTCAAAATCCTCTGTGCCATCCTCAATGTCATCTATTGATGTTTGGATCTCTGACAGTGTTGTGCTTAGTGGGCCGTTTGCCCAAAAATCAGTTATCAGCACATCAATAAGCACCAGTCTTAACTGTTCAACTGTGATATTATCGAGTGTTTCTTCGTCATCTGGCATATCTGCTTTTACTATGGTTCCCTGATCTGTAAAAACCACAGAACCAGCAATATTTGCCGTGACCAACAGCATTATTCCTAAAACAATTTTCAATGTCCGCATGAGACAGTATCTATTTTTTCCCATTGCTTAAAGGCGTGTTCAAAAAAAGACACTGAGATGAAGATGGATTCTACATCCCGGTCATTTTCCTCAGCTTCTCTGTCGGTACCAGGATGACCTCGAAATCCTGTATCTTCTTTTTCAAAGATATTGCTTTCCTTGCCAAACGGACATGTGACGGATATTTTCCGTTCACTCTTGTTCCATTGCTCATCGTGTCCGCAATATATTTGTCGTCCGTGAATATCTTAGCCTTCTTTTCTCGTTCAGTTGTCAACAAGCTCAATGCCTGTATGATCGCGGTGTATTTCGCCTGAACTGCTGTTGCTTTTCCTATCTGTTTTTTAATGGGTGGGGCACCTTGGAAGACAACGCATATCTCTGCATTATCCCCCGGTTCCGCATCAATCCATATTTGAACCATTTTCTCGTACCTCCTTTGTCAACTCATCTATGGCCACTTGTCAACTACTTTCCAACTTCTCGGACGGCCAAGAACGGATTCAATGGTCAACGACTGTTCAAAACCAATCCATTCTGCTGTCAGCTCATCCTTATACCGGATGATCACTGTGACCTTATGATATCCATCCGGGACGGAAACAAAATCATGAAACACAGATTCGTTACCGTCAACTGTCTTGTTCTCACAGGATATGTCTACCCATGATCCATTCTCCCATGCGGATACAAATCCGTATGCTTCCAGTTCACTGATGCTCTCTATCAGGTCCTTATCTGCATATTCTACCGTAACAGAAAACAAATGAGAGCTGAGATCCATCTCCTTCAACTGAAAAGAAAAAAAATCTTCCCTGAACTCAGGTCGTTCACATATCTCCTCCAGTTCAACATGGTCTTCTTTCTGCACTTCGACACATCCCATGATAAGTGTGCATACGCTCACTATGATGATTGCTTTTAATTTCTCATTCATCTATCTTTCCTCCTTAAACACATAGAGCTCCGGCAACCGTCTCACCATCGTCTTGGTCACCAGTCTCATCTCAATGATATACTGTTCATCAGCCGGGATCATATTCTTCAACGGTATGTCAACCAAGCTGGTTTCTTTGTCAACCTTTATGTCAACTATTTCAACCGCAACAGCGGTCTGGTTGACAATCGTCCTGTTCTCTATTTCCAGTGAATACGCCCAAGCTTCAATATGCCCGCTGATATCAGCGGAGACATTGCAAAAAACAAAAGAGACATATACGTCTGAACCGACGACATCATATGATCCTACCTCCACCTGCATTTCACGTACTGCCTGCTGTTCTTCAACCACTGCATTTATCTGCAATCCTATGAAAAGTGCGACGATCCATGCTGATACCGCGAATGTAAGTATTAAAACAGGGGAGGGAAATCCCTTCTGCATTATCTGTTCCCTTCTTTTGTTTCAATGGTGACAAATACCTGGCCTTTTTCCTTGTCGCCGGAAGTGAATATCCGGTATCCTGTTTCATAGAAATAACTGCGGTATGCTTTTTCTATCTTTTTCAACTGCGTGGTATTCACTTTGTAATACTGACGGAAGAAATTCAATAACCTGATGTATTCCACCGGTCCCTTATCCAAGTATTTCCGGTTTATCTCCTTGAACGGGTTCTCATGGATCTCCTTTCTTTTGATGGTTTCCAGGGTTTCCCCTTTTGGTAAAGCTGGTTGTTCCTGTTCAACGATCC
The DNA here is from genome assembly GCA_964410735.1 of uncultured Thermoplasmatales archaeon. GTDB lineage: Archaea > Thermoplasmatota > E2 > DHVEG-1 > DHVEG-1 > EX4572-165. Next base: position 15,042 of record CAYPIF010000019.1, on the reverse strand, counting down.
AATAATATGTATGTCTTGTTTTGTTCTTTCTTTTTATTGATCTATAGAGGGCATGATTATTCTGGATGTATTCCAGATAATATGTAAGCTTTGAATTGATGGTTGTATCCTTGTATCGTTTCTTCGGCATCAGGCTTTGTTTCAATTCCCAGATAAGGTCCTTTCGTTCCTTCGGCATGGAGCTGTCTTTCTTGGTGAGGGATCTCACCAGTTCATTGTATGGATGTTCATATATCTCAATATTACTTATGACATCGAGAACAGGGCCCACGGTCTTCAATGATCTCTGTTCTTTTGGTTTTTCTATATCGTTCTCTTCCTTCCTTTCTTTCTCTTCCAACTCTTGTGAACAGTTGATACGATCCTCATCTGGCTGTTCTTTTGGTTCCTTTATAGTTCCAACTATCGAGTTGACCCAATTTAGTATCCCTTCCCGGTCGTGAAGTTCTGGTTTTCCTCCTTCTTCTTGTGCAAGAAAACCATATCCTTTTATCTTAACAATCTCATATTTTTGTGCATTAATATTCATTTTTTATCAAACTCCTTTTTTATTGCGGATAAAAATCAGATTCATCGAACGGTTTTTCTGTTCGCCTCCACCGATTCCCCCACTGTTCAATATATCCTTTTCTTTTCAACTCGCGAGTAGCTGATGCTCTTCTACCCACATCAAGATCTTTGAGCACCCATGTTTTAAAAAATCGTTTCGACGTATTGGGTTTAGCCAGATAACTGTCGATCATGTTCAATGCAACCAGTGTCACCAGTTGAGATGGGACGATGAACCGTTTTTTCCTCGAATCTATTGTTTTTCCAAACTGGTTGACTAATTTTGTATACTGGTCGCTGTCTCTGACATTATATATTTTGAATGGATACATCAGAATTCTTGTTATGATCTTTGGCTGAATGTTCTCCACTCTTATTTTCTCATCAATTGAAAAAATGATATCTTCAGGGGAGGGATATGACTGGATGAACGTGCGGTTCTCCAGCATCCGCTCCCGGACCTTCACGATCTTCATTCTTCTTTTACAGTCTTGTTTTCCCTGCTTGAAGTATTCCCTATTGAATACGCAAAGAGCATATGTCTTCATATCCTTTATCTCAGATTTTCCACACTTCAAAACAAGCTGGACCAGAGTCTTCTTTTCAAAATTACAATGCTTGAAATCTTTCTGTTTAACCTCTTCAAAACAGTCGTCATATGTGTTTTTATCTTCTTTTATGAAAATACTGTCTTTAATTTCAACCCAGTTATCTAATCCTTTTCCTTCCAATATCCCTCACCTTCTCTGCCCTTCACCTATTTTTTCACCGACCCCTTATAGACTTCGAACCTTTTCAAATCATTTCGTTCAGGATTCGGTGATTTCAAATTCTCGATCCGTTTTATCTGTAACAGATCCCCTGGCTCGAATTTTTCCATCCATTTATCCAGGTTCGTTGAACCATTGATCTTCACGATGTCATCATCTAGCTTCTGGATGATGTAAACATAGTTGTTATACCAATTCTTGTTCTTTGAGACCAGTCGGCCACTCAACGTTTCTCCCACTTCCAGAAAAGTGAATGAGTCGTCCCGCTCTGGTTCCTCCAGCGTCCATTCGATGTCTTTTTCATTTAATTTATCCATCTTGTTCTTTCACCTCACAGATTCAATTTTTTTTGTCCTTTCTTCTCTTTCTTCTTCACAAAAATTCCTGATTCCTTGACGATAACTGTCAGATCATCTTTATCATTGAAGGGAAAAGCGGAATCTCTCCACACCTTCGATCGAATGGATATTATTCCTTTACTTCTGTAGATATGGAAAGTGCCTTCTCCTTCAGTCGGCATCCTTTCCGCTCCCTTCACGTCCGCACATAAGAATATACACTTTAATGGGGCATAAAAAGGCTTGTCGGGAAATATGGGTCTCAAAATGAGACTCATCTTTTCCTTTTCCTATGGTATTCGTCCACTTCGTCTCTTTCCACTGCCCTGATGTATGATTCTATTCTCCAGAACTCATTCTTTTTTTCCATTATCTCTTTCCTCCAGACAAACTGTTGAAACAGACAGCCCTTCTTTTCTGGCAACAGCCGAAATGCACTTATTGATCCTTTTTTCTTCCCGTCTATCAAATCCTTTCTTTTTTCGTTTCAATTGAATACCTCCACAAAAAAGGAATCGCTAAAGATGGAAACAAGACCGATCCGGTCATTCCCAACAACGCGATGATCGCAATGTTTCTAATCAATACGGTTCCCTTGATTCTCTTCATTCAAAAAACCTAACTTGTACAACAACACGAATGTTCTTGCTCTCACTTTTCTCACCTCTTTATTTGGAATGGAAGGGCCTGCACAAGGGGATATTAGGAGAGATAAATACAGCAGGCCATTCCTTTTGAGATTCTCTACTATGTTCTCTGAATGAATAAACTCGTGTTCTTCTTTCGCTCATTTTTATCCTCTCCCTCTGTCTTCTTCATCTGTCCTTCCATTGTACTCCAGATAATCTTCATATGTGTCAAATTCCATGACCCTATGTTTGAACGGTGAATAGGACACAAAATAGGGTAAAAGATACACGCTGTCGATCGGGATGCCGTTTATCTTCACCCACATATGTCCATTGGACTCCATGCCCATATGAGGCTGGTCCTTACCGACAACAAGAGTCACATTGAATCCTAACGGAGTCAACCATTCTTCGATATCTCTTGCCATATGCCGACAGACATAGATCTCTGAGTTATACTGAAGCATTCTTGCAGATAACAACAGGATCATAAAAATGATCAGAATGATTCCAAAAGAGTTCATTGTCCTTTTAATCTTTAAACGATACATTCTTCTCTACCTCATCTGCCCTTTTTTCGTGTTCTACATGATATAATTCAAATCCATCTCTTTACTATTTGTCACAATTTTTAAAAAATTCGATTCGATCAATTCCACTTCCCTCCTTTTGAGTCCTTCTTTTTGATAGATCAATTCTCCATTTTTGAATACTCTGACAAACCCATCAACCGGATCGGAAACGACATCCAACACGCTGTTCGGCTGCTTCCATTTCCACGACCTCATTCCTTTAACCCTCCTTTTTTCTTCTCGATAAATAGTGGAGTGCTGATCACATGCTCCTCAACATCAAATTCAACAAAATCTCCTTTTTTGTATGGACAACTGTCCAGTGCGACATGATACAACAATCCTTCCTCTCTTCTCTCTTTACGCTTCATCGCGTAGATAAAACGTTTGAACTTTCTTATGGGTACTCCCGGCTTGGCAATGGTCACATGCCATTTTTCTGGTATGAATCCGTACCACGGCTCACAATAATGCTTCAATCTCTTTGGTGGTATCTTCTGTATGATACGACCCTTGATCTTCAGTGAGATCACATCCTAAAAAAATGAGAAACAACCCGAAGGTCGTTCATCCATACATCTGGTTTTGCCGTTGGCTTTCCCACCGGTCTCTCTTCAGATCAACTTGTATCTCCCCGGAAGGCCCTACTTTTTTCATCTGGTCCTTGATATCGCTCTTCACCGATTCCGGTACTTCCATGTCCAACGCACTCTGGAAGAACTCAGATACTTGTACCAATGCGACCACCGCCTCCCCCTTCGCATCCATATATCTTTCAGCGATAAGGGTCACAATGCTATCTGCAATCTCTTTTCTTTTAACAGTATCTATTTTCAAAAAAACACCTCCATGTGTTATCTACTCTCTCTGCCAGGGCACTTCTTCCGCCCTTTTTTCTCTTCATGTCCTGAAAGGCAGGACATTCCTTTTCGATTTAATACCATTATACGCCCACTACTATTTAATAATTGCTGTTAATTATAACAAAAATGTCTTTTCGACAACTGTCTTGTTTCCATCTCATTTCGTTTTACTGATCTGGTTGATTCTTGACCTTGTCACAAGCTCGACCAAACAAACGACACTCAACGCGATGATAACAGTCGGTATCAGCTCGCTCAACGTGAGATGAGACACATAGTCAACAAATGCATCAACTGAAAACGTATTGCCCGTAGAACCGCTATAATGGCCCATGAATCCAATGAACAGATCCGAACCGACAAGGACTACAGGTATCAACCCGAACTGTATGAATCGGGAAGTCATCACCTTGAGATCAGATGCTTTCTTTGAGATCATGTCTTATCTTATGTCATCTCGCCGGTATAATCTCTTGTTGCATTTTCTCCGTTTTCTCTTGTGGTCGTTTTCATTTTTTTCACCAATACATGATTTCGTTTTCTCTTTCCCTTTCCATGAGTTCTTCTCTCATTCGTCTAATATCTTCACGGACCTCATTTCTCAATTCCGAAACATGATCGTTAGGTATTTTTACTCTGATCGCTTCCTGTATGGACAACGATACTCTCTGCAACGCCATTGCGCTCTCCGCAGGGTATTGTACATACTTTTCCTTTAGCATATCCAACACCTTATCTTCAATATCCTCGGTTACATCCGAGTCGATAATATATTCTTCCACACATTCTTTTTCTTTAGATCCCATTCTTTCTTCCTCCAGAGCTAAATCAATCCTTTTGTTTCAACATGCATACGATAAGAGAACAGCAAAAGCAATAATCCCACTGCAGAAAACACAACCATTTCAGCCAATGCATATCCTTCCACAAACAGGAACAAGAACACAGATGAGAGGCATATCGTAAATGTAATCGATGCATATACGGAAAATCTCTGATCTTTTTTCAACCAGGTCAATGAAACCAATATGACAGCTATCGCAAGCAGAACGAAACATACTGATAAAATATGAAGGTATCCTTCAGGAAAAATCCCGACACCTATCATACCTATACCTGCGACAATAAACCCTTTCGATGGCAGATCGTTCTTCTCTTTCAGAAAAGACCCAAAACCAAAACCGAAAAAGACAAGTGCGATACCTGTCGCTATCATCCCACCTCTGAACACAAGCTGATGTTCTCCGAACACTCCTAGATCACTCAGTGCCATATCCGTCCAAACAAACCAGGGGTTCAGGATCAGAGACAATCCTACTGAACCGATAAACAATGCAAAAGCGATAAACCCGCATTTTGCCCCAAACGCAATACGTTTCTCATCCATTCTATTGAACATCATATGAAAATATTGTTTGCCTTTGCTTAACCTTGTGTCTTTAATCATCTAAACTTCTTCGTTTCTTTGCCAATACAGGCCGTGGGCCTCCACGTTCTTTGATGACGTTCTGAGCTATTTTCTTGTCCGGACATTCATGCCAGCAGATCTCCCTTCCATTTATCTCCCAGATTCTTTTTGGTTTGAATACTTCGCTGCACCTCCAACATCTGAATTCTTGTTTCATTCCATTAACTTCCTCAGTTCTTCTTCGTTCGTTGGCTTTCCAATCAACTTGCTGGCGTGAATGGACAACTTCTTGTGTTTCTTTTTGTGGTGTTCATCAAGTCCACGACAAGAGTGAGGTCATTGATGGTGTTTGACAATTCGTACAGTAGATCTGCAAGAATGCCACAATCTTTATGGTCTAATTCGGGGAGATGGTTCTCTTCCATTTTCCCCAGTTTTCTAATCCATTTTTCAATTTCGCTCATGGTTTTAACAGAATTATCGGTACATTCCTCTATTTTCATCTTTTTTATCCTCCTCTTTTTTATTATCATTATTATTTTCGTTCACATCTTCCCCTTTTAATAGTCGTTTTACGACTGAAAGATTCTCAGCTATGACATTGATGTGTCCCAACATCTTCTCCTGTTTCTCTTCCAATTCAGAAATTCTGCCTTCTACCGATGGATCTATTCCCTGCTGTCCTTTCAAAGAAAAAACATCTTCACGAACATCAGACAGCTGTCCTTCCAAAAGGGCAAGACGGTCCCATTGTTCAAGTGTTGATACTGTTTCCATCAATTCAGGATTCAATACTTCTGTTTCAAAATCAGCACATCCTGAAGACATATCCAACATCTTACCATCGATACTCAAAGAAAACTTCCTTGCAACGCGTTTGGCCTTCGGTGAGAGGGCTTTCTTTGTAACATGAGGTTTCTGCACCTGTTTCAATGTTCTCCAGTCTATACGGATCTTCGCTTTATTACAGAACCATTTCAACGCCTCATATGTCACATTGAATATCGCAGTGTCCGCAGCTATCAATTCGGACATGCTGAATGTCATTTCGGGAATTATAATAATCAATGTATTTTTACCTTGTTTTTCGAAGGTCCATTCACCCATGTCATCAAAGATCTTTGTCCTGAATTTGTAGCATGCACAATTTCCTCTAACATATTTGGTATGTTTCTCGAAGAAATTAGTGTACTCTCTCTCGATGTTCACTTTATACCTCTGCTTCTGTAAGAGGTATTCACGTCTAGGCCGTGACTTGGTTGACAAAGCTTTTTCGTCTTTTTCTTCTGCTTTTTCAACATGATATATTGAATCAAAGTCATGGTATGTTGCTTCGTAAAACTTGATTCTTTCTTTGGGGTTGATGCATTTTATTAAATTATTTTTTTCAAATTCTTTTACTTTTTTTGAAACATATTGTCTGCTTACACCAAGATATACAGCTATTTTTGATGCTGTTAGCTGTACTCCTTTGCTTTGTTTATGGAGGCCGGTAAGCATCAGATATATGTCTTTTACCGTTTCATTTGCAGACTTCACATCCGATCCTCCTACTCTCTCTGCCCTGTTCTTTTTTCACGTTAAACCCCCCTTTTGTCAACCTCTTTGTCAACCAACTTTTTTTAGGTTGACAAACACTAAAAAGAGCAAAACGCCCATCTTTCCTCACCTTTTCGCTAGTCCCATCCAGCAGAAATTTCGGTGAGATTCTAATATAATAAAATTGCTTTAATAAAAATATATTCTTTGTTGATTTTTCACCTCCAAAAGAAACGTTATCATAATCAACGCTTTTACCTGGCTGGAATTGAGGTAAATCAGGAAAGTGTCTATATTCACTTATTATTTCTTCACGGATATCCACCTGTTCCCCAACCTCGGTGGTTGATAGTTGGTTGACAGGTTGGCTTCCAAAACATTGTTTTTCGCATTCTCTCTGTATACCTCCCCCGTCTGCTTTTTGAGACGGTGAGGTCATATTATTCTCTTTCCCTTTATTATTTTCCCTATTCTTTAAATTAAATGAAAAAGAAATCGAATGGTTTGATTCATCTCCTATTTCCCGTCTCATCTAACATTTCCTACTCGCTTCAACGCTCTCCTGAAGAAAGAAAAAAAGATGGCGTAAGCTATTTACATGGAACTATCTTTTTTCTCTACTATCTCTCTGCCCTAAACGCCAAAAGCGCGTAAAATCCTGTAATGCTCTGCTCATATATTAACTTGTTTTTTAGCTTGTCAGCTATCTGAAAAAAACAAGGCTGAATATAATACTGCCGACAGCTATCCCGCACATCAGACAAAAAGTCAAGAATGCGATCCTGAACGCAAAATATCTTTTTTCCCACTCATTCAGGTCTTTCATCCTCTTCTTTTTCTTCTTTCCTTTCTGCTTTTGCATCAGACCACCCTGCCCAATATCCTATTCCCACACACAGCAAACTCAACAGGACATACCAAACCATGTGTTCTTTTCTGTCAGTTGTCCGCTATAAAATCTTGTTTGTCTTCAGGGCCTTTGTCTTCCGCAGTGGATGCAGGTCATGGCCCGGCTTGGATTGCTTCCTTTCTTCTTGCAATTCGGATTAGTGCAATGCCATTTTTTTAACATTTTCTCTCCTTACCATGAATCGGTCCTGGCTGATCCGCTCCAACACTCCTTCTTTTTTCAGATGGCGGACACCTGCCGCCAAAGTAGAAGGCCTTATTTCGGTTCCATACCGCCGATTCATCTTTTTGACATCCCATTTGGATTTGAAAAAACGTGAATCGTTTTCTTTGAGATATTTGAGCAGTAGCTCAGCTGCCTCTTTTTCGCTCAACTGGTCACGATCCCTTTTTTCTTTCCACAGAACGGGCAACACATCTTCCGCCGTATATCACTTATCTGAACGACAAAAGACCGTCCGCATTCATTACAGGCTATCAGTTTGTTCCGTTCAGGGATGCGGAAATCATTCACCCTGATCAAATGTTTCTCCTGCAATGTCTTCATCCCTTCGGCTTCTGCGATCTTGATCGCTTCACCGACCAGGTCCTCAAGCAATATCTCAATATCGCTTTTCGCCTCTTCAACAAATGAAGGGCTTACTTTCAATTTCGTGTTCTTTCTGATATGTTCGCCAACATTGAACACGTTGGATATCTTGGTCATTTTTTTACCTCCTTAGTGATAGGTTTTTGAATTGGATCGCGTAAAACTTTTTACATTTTGATTGTGAAAAATGTTGTTTTACATAATCAGGTAAATCCATGTACTCAATGATATCGATCTTACTGATATCTGCAACAAGATCAAGACTATTACACAGACTATACCCTGGTGCAAACAATACTTTCCTCTTATTCTTTAATCGTTTTGTCCAATATGGTTTTACCTCTCGATACTCAGTTGTTTTTTCTCCAGACCTAATCATATTATAGAATTCATATGTTAGATGCAAAATCAAAAGATCTTCGGTCATCTAAATCACCTCAAAAAACGATGAATCTATCTAATCTGGTCTGCTTTTCTGAAAAGTTCTCTTCTTTTTCTCAGGGTCTTTCCCCCCGATAATCTTTAATCTCTAACTTTTTAGACATTTTTCTCACCTCTCTGCCCTATTTTTTGACCAATGTCATGAAATCATTAGCATCCATGATAATGATCCATTCCTTATTATTTCTTCTATGTGCTACGACAGCTGTCCTGTTCCCCGCATCCTCTTTTGCTTTTTGTAGCGCATCATATATCCTTAATGCCTCCACTCTTTTCACTTCGAAATGGAATTCATCCAGATCTGAAATGATGTCGGGACTGTCTGGTGTTCCTTTGTATTGTCTCCCTCTTCTTGCATTCACCCCATGGCTCGCTAAAAATCCACTGAATTCTCTTTCCCCACGCTTACCTTTTTCTATTGACTTCTTTCCCATGATATCACCCCTCATTTTTCGGAGGGAGGGAGACTGAGAAAGATGATGATAATATTGCCACCTGAAAAAAGGAGAAAACCATCTCCCTCAGTCATCATGTCGTCTATAGTGAATAAAAGGTATAAACGCTTGTTTCCTCACCGGGTCAACTTGGCCTTTTTTTGTAAATATATGTTCTTTTTTAGTGGGAACTCAGGATCTATGGTTTTTACCATCTCATAGTCCAGATCGAAAATGATGTAAACCAGCAGATCTATCTGTTCTTCCAATTTTTTTGTGTCGGCTGTTTGATCTTGTTTTTTCTTTTCAAGTATGGCGTTTACTTTTTGTTCAATGGCCGATATGATCTTCTTGTTATCGTCTGTTGGTTCAGGTATGGGAAGTTTTTCAATTGATTGAATGTTTAACATAATGTCACCGGCTCCCGTTCTATCTGAATACTCGTAGATGAAATATCTCGAATAGTTGCTACACAACATTCCTAACATATATTTATTATATTTTGATGTGATGATAGATGCAGGGGCTGTTACATATACTCCTTCCTCCACAATTGAAAAAGCTAAATTTTTTCCAACCGCTTTGATTGCAATATTCTCTTTTTCAAATTCTTCGAGATATGTGCAATTTCTTAGATTGTATGGTGTTTTTCCCTTATCATGTCTTTTTGAAATTTTCTCCCAGTGCTTATCGAGATGTTTTTTAATGGCTGGATATTTCTCAATTTTGATCTCTGGGATGATTTTTCCATTTGATCTTTTATATTCATTATGTGTGTTTATCAAATAGATATCTGCAAATTCATATCTGTATCTCTTAATGTCTCTCCCACGAAGTATGGGTTTAATTATATCTGCACTATTTGGATCTTTTCTGATAAGTTTATTCTTTGTTTTTTCATCAATGATGAACGCTTTGTTGTATCCTGTTAGTATTCCTCTGTATATTTCCACATCCCACTCTTTCAATGGTTTTCCTGTTTCTTCGATCTTTTTCTTCAATGCATGCTCTTCTTTTGTTCCAATGAACCACGCCTCCTTTGACATATCTCTCAACGGTATCATGTTCTTATGAACATATTCTTCAAGCCCGTTTTGTTCATCAAAATCATCTTTTATCTTAACTGCTATACCATCATTCATATTTGGTTTCTTCGATATTAAAATAATGTTCGTGTCAACTGTCGCAGCTTTGAAGTTTTTGAGTCCTGCAAAATCAATGAGAATATCTGTATTATACTTGCTTAATAGCTCTCTTAACTTGTCTCCGTATCCTGCACGCATCCATTTATTTGAAGTAATATAACATAATTTCCCGTTCTCTTTGAGAAGATCTAGAGACCTTTCATAGAATAAACAATAAATATCTCCTGTTTTCTTGAACGTATCATATTTTTTCAATTCGTAGGCTTTCCGAACATTCTCAGATATCATCTCTTTTCGCTGTAATTGAATATATGGAGGGTTTCCAATGATGATGTCGAATCCTTTTTCATCTCCATTGAACACTTCGAAGAATTCGTAGGCCCAGTGAAATGGCTTGTATTCATCCAGAAACTGCTTTTTACTCATTGGCATTATCTCCCTATTGTATTTGGAATGGATGGATCCATCTAATTTTTCTTTTACTTTTTCCCGTATTTCATCAATCCGTTTCTTAAGATACTCAGGGTCTTGCATCTTATCATCGGGGTAAAACTCTTTGAAAAGTTTGGATGTTTTCTGGTAATGCTCTTTCAACATAACATGTTCTTTTAATAATTCTTTTATGTTCTTCCCTTCGACATCGCTATCGAGCAAAATCGTCTGAAAAGGAACGTTCTTCAATGAATCATATCCTATCAACGCGTTACCAGTCATAAAGTGATATTCTAGGTTGGGTAATGGTTCAATATCGCTCTTTATTTGTTCCCCATCAGGCGTCATATATTCTTGATGGAATGATTCTGCAACCCATAACCATACACGCAACATGGCAATATCTATTGCTCTTGAATTTATATCGACCCCGTATATCTGACGGATGATATGTTTTTTGATGGTTATATCAGGGACTTTTATTTGGAGGACATACTCGATTTTTCTCAAAATATCAAAAAGAACCATGGCTGCTGAAATGACAAACGCACCAGAACCGCAAGAATTATCACATATCTTTATCTTTTTTATGATTTCTCTCACTTTTGCAAGTGTTGTTTCATTTAAAAAATAGATATCATCGAATTTTTCCAGATGTTCTTCTTCACGATAGCCTCTTTCTTCTATAAGAAACGGGTTCACTTTGTCCAAAATGCATTGTTGAATAGCTTTTCTTGCTTGATATGTCGTAATTGATTTCTTCGTATAGAATGAGCCGGTTCCCTTTCGATCTTGGGCCGTCATTGCCCTTTCAAATATGTATCCTAATATCTCCGGGTCGATTCTTACCTGCTCTCCATCGATCTCGCCTTCTGAAAAATTATACGAATCTAGGAGATCAAGAGCTTTTTTGATGATTTTTGAATCGATGATATACTCTGAATTTTTTCTTTCTACAGGTGCTTTTCTGAACAATGAACCATTCAAATACGGTATCGTGCAAAAAGCGATATCTATCTCACCGCGTTCATTTTCAGGGGTGTTCATCACGTTGAAAAAAAGTTCTTTAAGTTTACTGTTCAACATGTCTGTCTTCATCTGTTTCAGATATTCAAACAAGCCCTTGCTGTATGTTCCCGCTTTGATCAATCTCCGTTCATACAAAAACTTGAGGAACAATAATCGATTTATAGTGATCTGAGCGATCTCCTCCCGCTCTTCAAAACTCTCCACATTATGGATGGAATTTATGAAACAATCCTTTTTTGCTATCTTATTTCCACCATGCATGAGTTCATTATATCTTTTATAGAAATCTTCACTGATCTCCTCTCTTTTTTTAGGTGGAATGATCCCTTTTCCCGTGACATACTTCTGTAATTTAATATAATCTGTTTTGATGTTCAACGTGTCTACTATTAATCCTCTCGCATTGATTATGATGTATTGGATGCCGTCTGTTGCTATTGCACCTTTCTGATACCTTTTGTAAAAGGAAGTGTTCTTGAAACCATCCTTTACTTGATTCACTGCACAATTCTTTTCCGTTGTTGCAAGAGGCTGGTTCATTGGTTTTGCCTGAATCGCTAAAACGATATCCTGAAATTTGGATTCCAAATCAACATAATGGTATTTTCCAGGCTCTCCAACCACTTGATATTGTACCTCGCTATCTTTCAGATCGCAATTAAACGATCTGAAAAGAGGTTCAATTAAATTTTTCTTAGTGAACTCTTCAGGTTTTTGGGGATTGATCAGATGTTCGGCACGTAATTCCATTCCATTTTCTAAAACATCTTTTCTTCCCTTCAAATTCAGTTTATTAAATGCATCCCTGAAGATCTTCTCAACGTTCTCCTCTATCTCCACAAACTGATTTATCTCGGTGTTTTTTTTCATTTTTTTACCTCAATGTAATTTTACTTCTATTGTTCTTTTCTTCCGTTCTTTACAAAGGTTGCATATCCGACAATTTCCTGGACAGGTGAATTTCACATCTTCTGAATACGAATCTACCGTCATAAACATGTTGTCCAACATGAATCCTGATCCCTCAATGATCATATTCTCAGGCCGTTTGCTGAAGTCCAGGTCCTTTCTTGCCGTGTACCCGTAGAGGATGGCATCCGTGTTGTCAACTAACATGGTCGCTATGTCAACCATCTTGTCAACATCTTCCTGGGACCTAAAATCTCCTGCTTCTGAAAAACGAATGTATTTGACCGGTGCCATTGTCAACCGTATCCTTGCCATCAGATCCAGAACGACATCTTCTGCTTTGGTCTCTTTCCAGTATTGTTCCTGCCTTCTCCTGAATGGAAGCGTGTTCGGATATAACCGTTCCGCTTTCAGTGCGTAACATCGATTGGGGTCCTTCAACGGACATAACCCAAGTTCTCTAGATGGGCAATCAGTTGAAGAGCACATGTTCAGTATCAGTGTGTCCTCCCCTATTTTCCTATTCCCATTGGATACTTCCAGTATCCGGCGCATGATACAGCGCCCCTTGTTAAACAATCGTTATTGGTCGTCTCGTTCTGCCTTCTTTTTCTTTTTGAGACAGTTGTCCTCTTGTACTCTTCCTCTCTTTCCACCATTTGATTTACACATTGTTTTCTTTCCTCCTTTTTCAAAATCATTGTTTCTCTTACGAACTCTTCTTCCTGAAAAAAATCTCATATACTAAAATTATTTAATCAATTATTATTTTATCTAGTTAAATATATACGATATCTTTTTATACTGTTATGTTTATATGTGTCTTAGATTGGTAGATGGAAGGATACCGATCTTACTTTTGTAAGTTCCTTTTTCCTCCTCTACCTCTCTGCCCAAAATCATCTCTTTTTTCAACTTACCGGCGGTCCGGTGATCCACTCGAATTGAGCCAGCCATCCAAAGAAAGGTTCAAGTGCCTGTGGAGGTAACCAGCTGTTGATCATCGCTAACATAATAATATTATAGATGATCGCTACGACAGGTGCAACATAGACCAACCAATAATCTACTCCTTTTGCCCAACACGCTGCAATGAATGTCAAACTTATGAACAGTCCGATCCATGGCGCCCAAGGATGCCATGATACGAATGTAGCATTACTGGGGAAAGTGGACCATCTGGCAAAAATCATTATTCTTGAAAAAATCACCAGGAACGAACAAACGATGGCCGTTATCGCGATAAGCAGCGCATCTTTTTTAGATATGTTCGTTTTATATCTTCCTGTTTTTGATTCATGGAGCGTTCGTTTCACTTCCATGCCTACGATCCGTATCGGATTATATTTTGATCTTTTGAATTTGTTGATCTTCTTTCCCATCTGTATTCCCTCAATATCTCTTAATGACCAGATCTCCCGGTTCATATCTCTTCTTCTTTTTTCCTTTTAGAAAACCAAGTAATGATCTCTTATTCTCTTTTGGTTCCTTTCGTCTTCTCAATAAAATCACGATGATGGCGCATAACCCGATGATAAGGGCAAGCCAAAGGATCAATGGCACGCCAGCGACCGTATTTCTTACCAGGTTATCGAACGAAGAAAATATACCGCTTGTGGACTGATACAACGGCGTGTTCTTGACGATGCCCTGGATCTCATTCTCCAGATTGTAATACCATTTCCCGATCTCTCCCGTTATTCCCGGAGGGATCGTATACGCTACATGATTGTTCGCCTTGTTCGCAAAATTAGACTCGATGCCTTCTGCACGTAACTCGATCACGTTCCTTATTTCGGAGTCTATTGAAGCAACAAAAGTCAGCTCACTGGAAAGGAAATCATACGATTTTACCTCGATGACATCATTATTGATGTATAAGGTTATTTTCGCATTCGTATCGATGATATCCATTGATGGTGTCGGTGTTGCAATGATACGTATGCTCGACTCGGTGTCCCATCTTACCCGTATCTTCTGAATGCCGACATCAGGGAAAAACGGATTGAAACGCATGCTGTTCATCGGCTCCAGATAATCCGCGACGCCGTCTCCGTCTGCATCAGGATCGTACTGATTGATCACGCCGTCCCGGTCAAAATCATCATTTGGCCCTGTTCCGCCCCATGTCTCCTGGAGATACGGGCTATATCCCCCATAGTTCCATCCCAACATGATGGCTAACGTCGCCTGATTCTGTTCTCCCTGCATCAACGCTATCTCCCGGGTCTTTGCATCAATGACCATGAACGAAGCAGATAACACAATGATCAAGGCCAACAAGACCGTGATATATTTCTTCGTCTTAGCCTCATCATATTCTTTCTTATAGATGTAATAGATGCCCGCAATGGACAAAACGCCGACAACAAGAAGGAACAAACCGCTCATGAGGGATACCTCAAGGAAACCCATGACTTTAGTCGTGGGAGGAATTGAGGACAATTTCCGTCTTCTTTCTTTTTTCTTACTTCTTTAATACTTCT